>JBJTUO010000001.1:0-18321 GCA_046080785.1 Leptolyngbyaceae cyanobacterium
TCGCTACCATGTGCAAGAAACTGATATTCAGCGAGCCATCAAAGCCGCCGCCTCAAGGGCCGGGATCCCGAAGCGAGTTTCACCGCATACTTTACGTCACAGCTTCGCCACACACTTGTTGCAAGCCAATTACGATATCCGTCAGATTCAACAAATGCTAGGTCACAGTGATGTCCGCACCACAATGGTCTACACCCACACGCTCAAGTCCGACTTTAAGCCCTTAAAGAGCCCTCTGGATCTGGATAAGTAATCTAACAAACAGCTAACAATAAGACTGAATATCTTCACCGCACTGATCAGCCAGGTAACAAAGTGCGCGAAACCTTAAGCTAACTAATTGCTCGTAAAGTGGATTTAACTTACAGAGGGGAGGAATGTGGCCAATCTTGTGACCCAAGAAATAAACATCTCGCGCAAAAGGACATTGAGCAGGAATCAGTCGGCAAATTTTGTACGCTACATTTGAGTTGCGAATCTCAATATTGTCGAGCCAGCAACGAATCAGCTTGAGCGGATTCCATCTGTTTGCCTGGGATGGCAGAGAATAAACAAGGCTGGTCTGCATAGCAAGAAGTGTCAATTGTCTAGTAAACATTTTCAGGAAAATAAGTCTGTTCTTTTTGAAGCTCTTTGACTTTGATGAATCGATCGTAACATAGGAATTTCTTTGAAGAGAAGGTTGTTTTTATAAAAAAAACTTTTATGTTGTATCCAAAAAATAGAGTGGTTAGTTAAATGAACTACATATTAAAAGTGAAACGGCTGAATGACACTGCCCGATTGCCGGGATATGCCCATCCAGGCGATGCCGGGTTAGATTTATTTTCAGCAATTGAGATAATCTTAGAACCCAGTGTGAGCGCTCTCATCCCCACAGGGATTAGCATTGAGCTACCGCCCTCTACAGAGGCTCAGGTAAGACCTCGCAGTGGCTTGGCCCTGAAGCATCAGGTGACAGTGCTAAATACACCGGGGACAGTGGATGAAGGGTATCGGGGTGAAATCGGGGTGATTTTAATTAACCATGGTAAATTGCCGTTTAAAGTAACGGCGGGGATGAAAATTGCTCAGATGGTGATCAAGCCGATTCTGGCAGTGACGGTTGAAGAGGTGCAGCACATCAACATCACGACAAGAGGAGAAAACGGATTTGGTTCAACAGGCATTTAACCAACGACCATCCTGGGATGAATATTTTTTGATGCTAGCCAAGCTGGCAGCAACGCGCTCCACTTGTCTGGCATTCCCTGTAGGCGCGGTGATTGTAAAAGACAGACAGGTCTTAGCCACTGGCTATAATGGCCCACCCTCTGGTTCAGCCCACTGTATTGCTCAGGGCAACTGTTACCCTGGTTTGAGCAGTTGTGATGCCCGGCGAGACTTGCCATCTAGGGCCGTGCATGCAGAAGCCAATGCGATCGCCCAGGCTGCAAAACATGGCATTCCCACGGAGGGTTCTACCATCTATGTCACTCTGGAGCCTTGCCTGTACTGCCTCAAGCTTGTGATCTCGGCAGGCATCCATGAAGTTTTCTATGAAGCTCCATTTATGAGCGAGTCGAGTGCGGTGGTGAGGGATTCTTTTATCGAGGAGCATCTGGTTAAACTCAAGCAAATCAGCCTATCCGAGGGGATTGCTGAAAAAGCCTGCCGATTTCTGCTGAATCCCACATCAACCCCAGAGCAACGCCCCAAGCAGCTACCTGCTTAGGGATCTGCAAGCATTCCCCTTTAGACATGGCTACGATACAGGGTTAGCATTAACCCACCGCGGCCATTTCTATAGCATTGCTGTTGGGCGTCCCGTTACTCAATATCAATCTGTATTAGATTTGTTATCAAGCGGGAGATTTCCTGAAGTTTTAAGGTTGGTGGCTACGTCGTAATTCTGTAATTTGGTCGGCCACATCTAATAGAGATTGGGGCATATCTGGACCAGTCAGGATTATATCGACATGGTGAGGCCGATTCCTTAAAAAGGTTAATACCTCAGTTTCAGAAACCAGGCCATAGCGAATCGCCAGGCTTAGTTCATCTAACACGACCAGGTCGTACTTTTCTTCAGTGACAACATCCTGGGTGTAGCGCCATAGTTCCAGGAGAGACTGAGTTTCTACCTCATCCAACCGAGGAATATCAATGGATCGAGGTAGGTTGCAACGAACCCAATCCAAATTTTGCCCAAGCTGTACGGGGTGTTCAAAGCCTTGATCAATGCCACCCTTTAAAAATTGCACTACCAACACGGGAGTTCCCTGCCCTGCTAAACGCAAGGCTTGAGCCATAACATTGGTAAAAAAGCTGCGGTGCGGGCAAGTAAACACCTGAACTAGACCTTCAATACGGTGAGCCAAACGATGGCTAGAGCCTAAGGATGTTGCTTCTACTTGTGAAACCATGCCGAATTCCTATCAACAGAGATAAATATTGAGTCATGAGCGATCGGGACAATGCACCACTTAGAGCGATAAAGTCGTTATGTAGCGTATCCTGAGATTTTTCTTCCCCATAAAACACTAGATACGCAGAAACGTCAATATGATGTTTACAAACATAGCCTTAGTATGGCTTAGCTTCCAATCTCCCTCAATCAACTGCAGATAAAGCCATGTTAATTATCTGTAAAGCTTCCCTACTTCAATCTAACCGGCATAATTCATGAGGTAACTGAACTGTCTGTCATCCCAGCGTAGGCGGGAATCCACCAAGGAAATCACGGTTAATCCAGAATTCCCCGTTTTTAACCGGAGGGAATGTCAAGTCCTTTCTCTCTTGCACCTGACACGTTATTCTGAGCAAGAGTTTCAGAGGTTTATCATGATCTGGCATCGTCCCGATGGGCGACAACCCAATCAACTTCGTCCCCTTACCTTTCAGCGTAATTTTACTCGGTTTGCCGCCGGATCCGTGCTGGTAGCTTGCGGAGAGACCAAGGTTCTCTGTACGGCATCAATTCAACCTAAGGTGCCTCGTTTTTTAGAAGGGCGAGGACAGGGCTGGTTAACGGCGGAGTATCGCATGTTGCCAGCAGCCACCCTAGAACGACAAGAACGAGAATTGATGCGGCTATCGGGGCGAACTCAAGAAATTCAGCGGTTAATTGGACGCAGTCTGAGATCGGCGTTGGATCTGTTCCTGCTTGGGGAACGCACAATCACGATCGATGCCGATGTGTTGCAGGCTGATGCAGGCACCCGCACAACGGCTATCACCGGTAGCTATGTTGCGCTTTATGATGCAATTAATCAGCTTCTCGCCTCCGGAGAACTGCAGCGATCGCCCCTGATCCATCAGGTCGCAGCTGTTTCCATTGGGTTGGTAGAAAATCAACCGCTTCTGGATTTGAACTACGCTGAAGATGTAGGAGCGGAGGTTGATTTCAATGTCGTTATGAATGAAAAATTGGAGTTGATTGAGATTCAGGGTACGGCTGAATCGGGCAGCTTTGATCGATCTCAACTCAATCAGATGTTAGATCTGGCCGAAAAAGGAATTCAGGAGATGATGGTGGCTCAAAGACAGGCTCTGGAAGTTGCTTCTATCTAAATCAATTAATGTAACAGTCCCCTTTGAGGGGACTGTTGTTTTGTCACTCATCGCCTAGAGTTGAAAGGTGTTTAGAAACCAGGAGTAAGCAATGACTCGATCTAGACGACCTAAGTATCGGGGGCGGGCTTATAACTCATTCTGCATGTGCCCAATCTGTTGCATTGTGCCGCCTCACATGGCTGATCAGATTATTCGGAATGGTAGTGAAAGTCAGAGATCGTGGGCAATCCAGACCTTGATGACTTCTGAGCAATTTCGGGGTCGACGGGAAGTGGTGGGCAATGTCTCGTTTTCAGTCTCGCCCGGTAAAAAACAACGAACTATCTTTAATGCCAAGAATCAGACCACTCTTCCGGGCCAGTTAGTACGGAGTGAAGGCGATGCTCCTAGTCAGGATGAAGCTGTCAATGAAGCCTACGAGGGCTCAGGGGCGACCTATGATCTATTCTTTGATATTTTTGAACGGAATTCTATTGACGGGAAAGGATTGCGATTAGACTCTACTATTCACTACGGCGAAAAGTATGAAAATGCTTTTTGGAACGGGGATCAGATGGTGTACGGCGATGGAGACGGTGAGCTATTTGACCGATTTACCAAAGCGATCGATGTGATTGGCCATGAGTTAACTCACGGTGTAACTGAATATGAAGCTAATTTAATTTATTACGGTGAATCGGGCGCTTTAAATGAGTCGTTTTCTGATGTCTTTGGCAGTTTAGTGAAACAACGGTATCAAAAAGAAACCGTAGACACTGCGGATTGGATCATCGGAGAAGGACTGTTTACCGATAAGGTTAAGGGCGCAGGCATTCGCTCTATGAAAGCACCAGGAACTGCTTACGATGACCCGATCCTTGGTAAAGACCCTCAACCCGCCCATGTGAAGGATATGTATAAGGGCACAGCCGACAATGGCGGGGTACATATTAACTCTGGGATTCCCAACTATGCTTTTTACCTAGCAGCGATGGAGATTCATGGCGGCAAAGATGCAGACAACGGTGGCTATGCCTGGGAGAAAGCTGGCCAAATCTGGTACATCGCCCTGCGCGACTTTTTGCGATCGCGGGCTAACTTTAAACGGGCTGCAACTATTTTGGTGATGGTGGCTGGAGAACTGTATGGACAGAAGAGTCTAGAACAAAAGGCAGTCCGTAATGCCTGGACTAAAGTAGGCGTGCTGAAATAATTCTCTGGCTCAGTGATTGACCATTGATCCTGCTGTTGCGATAGAGTGAATGCACTAGTATGCGTTCACTCTTTTTTGATAGGCCTATGCAGATTACGTTTGAGCGTACTGGCGGCTTTGCGGGAATGATTGTCAAAACGACGATTAATAGTAATACCCTGTCAGATGATGCCATCAAGCATCTGACTCGCTTAATTCAGGCATGTGACTTTTTTGACTTACCGACTGAAATGAGGGCTTCCCCGCAACCTGATCGCTTTCAGTATTACATTACGATTCAAGATGGAAAAAATAGTCATACTGTTATAGTCAGCGAATCAACTATGCCTGGCACTCTCCGTCCATTAATTGAGTGGTTGATAGACACAGCTCGTCGCAAACAGCCATGAGTTTTAGCCATATTGATCAAGCACTGATGACTTTCAATTCTCACCCTGTTAAGTTTGGCACCATTCTCCACAGCCCAGGTGCCCACTTTAGCTATCGCATTATTGGCCCTTGCTGTCGTTTGTTCGATCGGGAGCAGCTCCCCTGGCCCTGTTGTCGTTTGCAATGGCGGGGAAAAGAACCCAGTTGGCGACGAATTGGGAGACGCCTAATTGCTGATCTAGCGACCCGTAACAGCCCCTCTTACAGTGTTGAGGTATTAGGGCAGGGTTCTTCTGAACCAATTGTCATCACACTTTATTGGGTAAAACTCCCGCCTGACTTAAGAGACTGGTGGCACTCCGATCGCACTCGCCACGGAGCTGAGCTTTTAGGCCTCGATCAACCGCAAGCTAGAATCGGTGAAGCCTCCTCACACCCTCCAATTTTTCAGAACTATACACTACTGCTTCCAGGCCAACAGGGTAACGCCACAAATAATCAGCCCCAGGCCCACTAACTGTCGAGCGATTATTGTTTCTTTAAAGAAGAAATACCCCATCAGTACCGACAAAACGTAGCCCACCGCAACCGTTGGGCCCACAATACTGAGGGGCACTCGAGTCAGGAGTAAAATATACAACACAGAACTGAGGGCATACAGAACTAACCCCATCAATAGCTCAGGGGTCGTTGCAATGCTGAAAACATGAGATACAAGATTACCCAGGTTGACTCTGCCCAATTTAAGGGCACCAGCCTTGAGGAGAAACTGCCCCCCACTGGCGGTTAAAATAGCCAGCAGTAACAAACCAAATTCATTCAGCGACACGGCAATCCTTATATCTTTCTTTCAGTTTTTAAGTTTACAGGCAGGAGATAGGTAGTGCAGGCTAAGATCAAATGTGATAGTCGAAATCGCGTTTCAACCTGTTGTGTATGATTCCTATACTACAACTCCCATCGCAGGCTGATCAAACCAATGCCTGTTTGCGGGGGCTTCTGATGATCGCCTGGGCCGATGGTCATTTTGATGCTGAAGAACAGCAAATGATTTCTGGCTTTACTACCGGTGCCCCAAATGACCCCGATTTTTTAACCCATCTGGAACCCATCTCTCCGATTGACCTGGCCTCTGTCTTGGGATTGGATACCAAAGCATCTGAAAATTTTATGCGCATGGGGGTTATGGTTGCCCTATCCGATGGGGTCTACTCGTTTTGTGAAGACGAAATCCTTTACCAGTTTTGTCTGGCCCTCCAACTAGATACCCATATTCTGATGGCGCTACGCTCTACCTTAATGCAGGCAAAGATCAGCGAGCCTGAGCGATCGGGCTATTCCCTGGACTCGGGTGTCAGCTATCCTCTACAAGCTTCTCTCTCCGGGGAACATCATTCAGCGCTGTTAAATCCTGTGCGGGAGTGGCTCGATCATCTGGAAATTCATGATCCCAAACTGGCTCGCTTTCTGTGCAAAGTAATTCCACCACAGTGCCCATTTGAGCGCGACATCCATCTATTTGGGCATAAAGTTGCCCATATTCCACCACTCTGCAAGATCAATCCCCTGTATGAAGAGTTGGTTGGTCTACGCTTTCGGGCTCTGTCATACCTGGCTGATGACTGCGGCGAGGATGTCTCTGCCTACTGTTAATTAACTCACCTAACCTGTGTCACGATCGAGGGCTCCCGCAGGGCCGCCTGACGGCTCTTAAACACCTGAATCACGCCATTGGTAATCGGTTCCAGAATTGAGCGATCGCAGGACACCAGAAAGTCTTCAGCAGACAAAGCCCCTTGAAAGAATGCCTTTGCTTTAACCAGAAGTCGGTTTGCCTCTGTAAAACCAATAGACTTAATGATGAAGGTGGTTACTGGGGAGTTTTTAGTGTCATAGGAAGATGCCTGACCTCGACCTTTCTCAAGCAGTTGCAGCACTTCCTGCTCCAGGTTGGTCTGTAGAGGGTAGGGAACCGTAACAGAGGGCAGATGGTGCTCTAACTGCACCAGGGAACGCCGCCCTTGATGGGGCAATTCACCCATCATTGTCGCCACCGGGGTATCATGCCCGATGCGGAGAGACAGGGCTTCAATCACACCGATGGAGAGGAGTTTACAGCCCAAGTAAAGGCGAGCCACCTCTAGATTGTGGTTGGTGCGTTGCAGAATAGCATGATAAATGGAGTCATTCGGTTCATCTCGGTATTGCTGAAAAACCCGATCGGGCTGTAATTGCTGCATAAACCGCTCCATTGTTTCCAGCGATCGGCGAAACCCATAAACAGTGTAAGAGTTAATATTTGTCAAGTCATGGTTAGTTTCAGGCATTAAGTTCCAGGTATTGTCAAGAAACTCAGCCGCTATAGGGTTGGCAAAGTTTTCCACATCTCGATTTGCGACTCGAATGGCTCGCCGGACTGCATTGGTAATCTGGGTATGATGCCAACCAAACCGGAAGTGCTGATTGAGTTGGGCTAATCGATCAAACAGGCAATCCCCTACGGTTTTCCCCGCAGGGGAGGGCGGCCGAAACGGAATGGTTGCCTCAATACAAGCAACTATTTCTGCCAGGGTTGGCAGTGGCAGAATCGGCTCAAAACATTGGGCTACCGTCAGGGCACTGAGATACTCATTTTGCCCTGCGGTAGGTTGTAACACCTGCCCCGGCCTGAAGCCAAAGATCTCAGTAACCAGGGTAAATACCGGGTTATCTGGCAATTCCTCTACCGTTAAAATCTGGAGCTTGCGATCGAATTCTTGAATAAAGGGGGCAATGTAGCGACTAATATTAACATTGACCCACTGATCAACTTGAACATAAACCAGGTCATGGAAAAGGGCTGCAATCACTTCGATCGCATCACCAGACTTGCCCACTTCAAAAATATGCTCAGTTGTATGGAAAAAACGCCAGGGGCCTGTCATCGTCTGGATGATCAAGTCAGTCATTTTTTCTAGCTGATTTAAGTCAACAATACCTCCCAATTCTTGAATAGCCCAGGTTAATCGCTCCAGGCAACGGGTTCGATCTTGCTCCAATTCCTGATCTAATAACATATCTATCCCCGATTGATGCGATTGTAGATGCGGTCTGAATGTCTTGCATCCTAGCAGGAATCAGCAATGCCGGAACCTGCTCTTGGGGTTAAAAAGGGCATATTCTTCAAGGCGAAAAGTTATCCCCGTAATAAAATTCTGAATTCAGGAGTCAGAATCCAGAATCATTTTGTATGGGAATGCTGATAGCCCCCCCGTTCAGGGTAAAACGGTTGAATTTCATCAATGATCTGTACAGCTTGATGGGCTAACAACTGTCGCAGTACCGGGTCTGGCGAGAGCCGTAAGTAGCTCGGCTGAATTTCTAAGGGTACATGACGATTCCCTAAATGATAGGCAGCCCGTAATAAATCCAATGGGCCACTTGCAGTTACGGTCATCACCGGTTCTAGTTGGGCGACAACTTTTACAGTAGTGCCGTCTTCTGCCCGCAAAAAATCGCCATCCTGTAACTGAGTTCCCCGAGGGAGCCGTAAAAAGATCACAGGCTCGTTGGGGCGTTCAATCCGGAGTCGAGAGCGCTGCCGCTCTTCGGCGGTTAATGCCAGGGTGTAGGCAACAGGCACCTCAACCCCTGAAGCAAGGCGCTGAGTTAAAGTGAGAGTACCGGTGGTCATTGATTTCGCTCCTCGGAGGTTGGCGTCTGAGATAACTGATCCCCAGGGCAAACGGGTGGGGTTGTCTCGCTACACTCTGGCTTCAATTGCGCCACGATCGCCTGAAAACGCCATCGGTTGCGACCGGTTAAATTTAAGCTGGGAATCATCGCCTGATTCACCCTGCCCTGGTTATGTAACGTAACGCGCTCAGTGGGCCCTAAGCCGATAGTCGCAGCAATTTGACGGGCAGTTTGACAGGATAGGGCATACTGCCCCATAAAAATTTTGCCGTTATTCGCTTCATAGTGCCAGTACAGGGTGTAATCCGGTTTTTGATAACGACAAAACCAGTGGGTTACCTCAATCATCCCGGCTAGATGAATCTCATAGGAGCGTAGCCCATTTTTAACTGGAGTGGTGGGGGTGCGATCAGGCACTCGAAATGTGGCCTGTCGGGCGCTAAAGTTACCCTTTGCCCCTGCAAAATTAATGTATGCAGTGGGAATTGGAATCGCAGTGACGAAGGCACTGGAAATTAAGCCTGTCAGGGCGGTAAAAGTCAATAGGCCAGAAGTCAAGTGAACTGAGGCAGGCATGGCAGTTCTTGAAACAAAAAGACTCTCTACCAGGCTAACCCAGGTTTTGCAACAGTTTCTATCTGGGCGTTGCTGATTCTGGGTATGAAAAAAGTGCTGTATGCTCGAAACTTCGTTTCGATTCATACTGCTTTTCAGCAACGCTTTTAACTGAATCGTTGCCGCCCGGCTTGAAATGGGAGGTAGTACAATGCAAAGAGTTAAGTTTTTTTGCGATAACGGTTATGACTGCACAAACTTCAGGATCCATCTATGACTTTTCAGCCACCAGCATTGAGGGGAATCCGGTTTCCCTCAGTACTTTTAAGGAGAAAGTTTTATTAATTGTGAATACTGCCAGTCAGTGCGGGTTTACCCCACAGTATCAGGGCTTGCAGAAGTTATACGAAAAATATGCCGGTCAGGGCCTTGAGGTGCTGGGTTTTCCCTGTAATCAGTTTGGCCAGCAAGAGCCGGGTACAGAGCAGGAGATCCAGTCCTTTTGTGAAACTCGTTATGGTGTTACCTTTCCCCTGTTTCAGAAAATCGATGTGAATGGCAGTAATGCCCACCCGCTTTATCAACACCTCACCAAGTCAGCCCCAGGGCTACTGGGCACCGAAGCGATCAAGTGGAACTTTACCAAGTTTTTGATCGATCGCCAGGGTAATGTAGTGAAACGCTACGCTTCTATGGCAAAACCGGAGGATCTTGAGCAAGATATTCGGGCTTTACTTTAAGATCCTCACTTTAAAGTTATTGGCCGCAGCAGCGATCGACCCCTAGACTCTCCAACAGCAGGTCGCTGACTGCGTTGCCCACTGAGAAATGGCTGAAAAAGCTTTGAGAAAAATCAAAGCGTTCCATTTCAGTGACGATCGCCATCACCAGACAGATCAAATCCGTCTCACCTTCCATCCGTTGCCGTACAAAAATCTGGGCAGCCCGTTCTGCAATCCCCTGGTTGACGGCCTCCGGAATAAATTCCTGATCCAACCATTTCTGGAGAGCCGCTTGCAGCCACTCGCCCTCCTGCTCAGGCTGTCTTGCCAGTGGTAGCGTAACCGATGGAATGGGGTCTACCATGATCGCTGGGTTCACTTGATTACTTGTGAATTGAATTATACAAACAAGGCATGAACATCGGCTCATCTACAGGCAAAAAATCATCTAGCGATCCGATTAGGATTGTGAAAAGTTGCCGCAGGAAATCCTTCTCACAAAGCCCTTTCACTATCCAGGCGTTCACGAATCATTTAGGATTGCTATAGAATCAACTTACAATCTAGAAAAATATTGGTATTGCTGATTTCAGGGGTGACAAAAATGCTGGATGCTTGAAACTTCATTTCAATTCATCCTACTTTTCAGCAACGCCTAAAAGTCAGTGGCGCTGAGGCTTTGTCCTTTGATGGAGAGTCTGTTTAATATTCCTGCCATTATTGAAGGCTATGCCCAGGGGTATTTCCTGATGGCGGATGAAGTGGGTGGCAACCTGGGCTGGTATACCAGTCGAGAGCGCACCCTCATTCCCCTTGATCAGCGGTTTCACTATCCCAAGTCTCTACAGCGGGTGCTGAACCAAAATCGGTTTACTGTCGCCATCAACCGCGACTTTATGGGGGTGGTGCAGGGCTGCGCCGATCGGGAAAGTACCTGGATCTCAGACGAATTGAAGGAAATTTACCAGGTCTTATATGCGAGCGGGTGGGCCTATAGTTTTGAGACCTGGCGGGAAGATGAACTAGCAGGAGGCATCTTAGGGCTGGTGATTGGTGGGGCTTTCATTGGAGAATCGATGTTTTACCGCATTTCAGAAGCTTCTAAGGTGGCAATGGTAAAGCTGGTGGAGCGTCTGCGCCAAAACAACTTTGTCCTGTTTGATGCCCAAATGATGAACCCTCACCTGGAACGGTTTGGTGCTTATGTAATACAAAACGATCGCTACCGGGACCTGCTCCGGGTTGCCCTCAACCGTCAGTGTAATTTTGAATAACTGAAAAAACTAGGAAGGAACTACTTTCCCTTTTGTCCCGCCTTGCAGTGGTAGCTCTTATTTTGATAACATAAATGTATAGAGGTGTCCTAAACAGGAACTTTTAGGGGTTTGTGTATTTCTGAAAGCCGCGGGGTTTTTTGAGTGATTGCCATCTCATCCCGTCCTACCAGGCGAGCCTGGAACACGGTCAGTTTTGCCTCAACTCTCTATCTGATGCCCATTTTAGATCTGCTAATTGCAGAGCTCCCCAGGAGGTGGCGAGCAGAGGTACGCCTGGGGCTGCAAGAAGCACTTGTAAATGCCGCAAAGCATGGCAATAAGCTAGACCCTACTAAAACCGTGCTGGTTCGATTTTCAATCACTCCACATCAACACTGGTGGGTCATTTCTGATCAGGGTGCTGGCTTTAGGCCTCCCCAAGAATGTACGGTGGCCCGCCACGATCATGCTTTGCCTGGTGACCAGCAAGAGTCTGGCCGGGGTCTCTATATTTTGTATCAGATTTTTGACCATGTGGAGTGGACTGCTGATGGAACTGAACTGCATCTGTGTAAGCAGCTAAAACCATCCTTCAAGCTGCCATTACTCCCCTAATTACCGTTGCATGGGAAGATAGAGCAGTCAAACTGTCCCAGGTTTTGATTGCCTATGGTTTGTTTTTATCCTGCGCTAGCTGCACAATTTACTTCCCCTGGCCCAATTTTGTTGGAGTGGGGGCCTTTTTCGGTGCGCTGGTATGGGTTTTTAATTGCCTCTGCAGTTCTGATTGGGGTGACCCTCTCCCAATATCTGGCCAGCCGCCGTCAAATTAATCCTGACCTGCTCAGCGATCTAGCGATCTGGCTGGTGATTGCTGCGATCCCCTGTGCCCGCCTTTACTATGTGGCCTTTCAGTGGCCAGAGTATGCCCAGCATCCCGATCAGATTGTTGCCATCTGGAATGGGGGGATTGCCATTCATGGGGCGGTGGCCGGCGGCCTGGTGGCAGCGTTGCTCTTCTGTCGGTTCCGGCAAGTCTCTTTTTGGCAGATGGCTGACCTGGTGGTTCCGGCGTTGATCTTAGGGCAGGCGATCGGTCGTTGGGGCAACTTCTTTAACTCAGAAGCCTTTGGTCGCCCTACCGATTTGCCCTGGAAGTTATCGATTCCCTTAGAACGACGGCCTCCCGGTTTAGCCGCTGTAGAGTATTATCACCCAACTTTTTTGTACGAGTCGCTCTGGAACTTGGGGGTGTTTGCCCTACTCATAGGGTTATTTTTCTGGGGCTTAAAACATCCCGCTAAACTCAAGACCGGCACCCTTTTCTTTGTCTATTGGGTCGGCTATAGCAGCGGTCGCTTTTGGATTGAGGGCTTACGAATGGACAGCCTGATGTTGGGGCCATTACGCATTGCCCAAGTAGTCAGTCTGGTTGGCCTTGTCAGCGGCCTATTGGGTCTGATTTGGCTCTATGGCTTGAAGCGGCAATTACCAGATGTGGTGACAGTCAAGCCATCCGCTGCTCTACCCGGCCCCCCAGCCCCTTCTCAAAAGTCTTGAAGATTGAAAATATACTTAAGAAAAAGCCCCGGAGCCTTGCTCCAGGGACAATCAGGGTGCATCTACCATTGATTTCTTCGGCGATGGTATGTTCAATCCGGACATTTTGTTAATGAATTTGGATACTTTTTGATGAATCCCTCGTCCTTAGCTGCCGCCGCCTACATTGTGGGCGCTGGCCCTGGAGATCCAGACCTGCTGACCGTCAAAGCGCAACGCCTGTTGCAGCAGGCGGATGTGATTTTGTTTGCTGACTCCCTGGTGCCTGATACCCTTTTGCAGGGCATTCGCCCCGATGCAGAAGTGATCGGCACAGCCAACCTGACCCTGGAGCAAATTTTGCCACTGATGGTGGAGCGGGTGCGATCGGGTAAGTCGGTGGTGCGGCTACACTCCGGTGACCCCAGCCTATATGGGGCGGTGCAGGAACAAATGCAGATGCTTTTAGAAGCGGGCATTCCGTTTGAAGTGATTCCAGGGATCAGTGCCTTTCAAGCGGCGGCGGCTCGCCTGCGGGTGGAGTTAACTATTCCTGGTGTGGTACAAACCATTATTCTCACTCGCAGCAGCGGGCGCACAGAGGTTCCTGCCCCAGAAGAACTGTCTACCCTGGCAGCGCATCAAGCCAGCCTCTGTCTTTATCTGAGTGCCCGCCATGTAAAATCGGCTCAAATCAAATTGATGCAATCCTATCCGGCTGACACCCCCGTAGCCGTGTGTTACCGGCTGGGGTGGCCCGATGAGCAAATCTGGTTGGTGCCGCTGCAGCAAATGGCTGATCTCACCGCAGCGGAAGACCTCGTTCGCACCACCCTTTATGTAATTAGTCCTGCCCTGGCTGCTGCCACCGTCCCTGCCACCATTCAAGGGGCACAGCCCGAAACGGCCCTGGCCCCCACCCGATCGCGGCTCTATAGCCCAGACCATTCCCATCTGTTTCGCCCCCATCACCCCCACAAGCGTTGCTGAAAAATCTATTAGGATTGGGGGAGATACAGACGATAGCCACAAGACGTAACAGCAGGGAACGACATGACTCGATTTGGCAAACTCATCCTGAACTTTATCGGAATTTTAAGCGCCAGTTGGGTCAGCATTGCTCCAGCCAATGCTGCCGAGAGTGTTGTTTTTCGCTATGGCCTGCTGGAGCTTCCCCTGCCTGTTGTCGATTTGCACTACTATGCCCAAACTCACCAGGTCAGACCTGCCATTCGTGGGTTGTTTCAGTTTATTAGCAAAACCGATCAGCAGTCTCTTTATGAATTATTACCGCAGATGGGGTTGAACGCTATCGCCAGATTCTTCAAGCTTTTCTTAACTGATAGATCACGGTAATCCATAGTCCGGACAGTTTTTCGAGAGAAAAATTGGTTAGGTAGACAAAAGGCCGCCTCTTTTTCTAGGGTAGGGCATCCGCTTAAAGCGGGACAGATTAGTCCCCACGAAAGTGGGGATTAGAGGATACAAAAAGGAACGAAGGAACTGCGTTCCTTTTTGTCCCGCCTTGCGGTGGTAGCCAGCAAATCACCCCTGACGAACTTCCCCCCGTCGAGACAACCGAAGTTAAAATTAATTGTTGCAACGGAATTTTGTCAGCGGATTTACAATTCTTAGTGAGGCTCAAAGGTTGCCGCTGCTCACAAAATTCACTGAACTCAATCGATCATGTCCAAGTATTTGCAGAACTTTAAGTGGCCACCCCTGCTTTCTGTGGAGCTTTTGGCCCCCATGCTGGTCGGCTTACTTACCCTGGCTGGCTGGGAACTGGCAGTGCAAGTCAATCACATTCCTCCCTATCTGCTCCCTGGCCCGCTTCTGATTTTCAAAACCCTGATTCAGGACTGGCCCATTCTGTTTCCGGCTTTGTTGACCACCCTCAAGATTACGGTTCTGGCCCTGCTGGCAGCTACTAGTTCAGGTCTGGCGATCGCGATTCTCATGGCCCAAAGTAAGTGGGTAGAAAAGAGCCTGTATCCCTACGCCATTGTGTTACAAACCGTACCCCTATCTGCGATCGCTCCTCTGATTATCATCTGGTTGCGCAACAGCCCCTTACTGGCACTGGTCATTTGTGCGTGGATTGCAGCTTTGTTCCCAATTATTAGCAATACAACCTTTGGTTTAAAAAGTATCGACCCATCCCTGCGGGATTTGTTTCGACTATATCAGGCATCTCGCTGGCAGACCATGCGATATTTGCGCCTACCCAGTGCCCTTCCCTACTTTTTAGCAGGGCTACGGATTAGTGGCGGCTTAGCTTTAATCGGCGCGGTAGTGGCTGAATTTGTCGCAGGAAGCGGCGGGGCCAACTCAGGCATTGCCTATCAAATCTTGATCGCGGGTTATAACCTGGAAATTCCCCGGATGTTTGCAGCTTTATTATTGGTGACAGTGTTGGGAATTATTGTTTTTATCGGGCTGGCAACCCTATCTACCACCCTTCTCAGGGGCTGGCATGAAAGCTCCTCTCCTCAAAACGATCGATAGAAAATTGTTCAACTCTAGAAAGTCAGGGCCCATCTCTCAACAACGAAAAGCTTCCAGATCAATTTTAGCTAAGTCGGCGGGAAGCCCCGCACCGAAAACGTGAATTGTGTTTACTCAAGAGCGGTTCGGTGACGGGATGAAAGCCGAGCTTGTTGAGTGTGGCTTGATGCCAACGAAACAAGCAAAATGATACAATCGATTTAGTAACAAAGTAACGGATTTACTGACGGCATTCAAACCTCGACGGTGAGGGACTGCTGTGGAAAACCTTTCTTAATCTGTGGAAAAAGTCTGGTCAACCTGTGGAAAGTCCGTGGAAACTGTTTAAGGCAGGTGGGGAAAACCCTGGCAGATATTTAAGAGAGGTAACAAAACCAGAGTGTCAAGCTTTTCTGAAATTTTGCCGGTGCTGTTTGCCCCCAAGGGGGGCAGCCCCTTGAGGGCTGTCACCCCTGATTTAACTGCTCAGTCTTCCTCGTTGAGCAACACTACGCCTCGATAATGACGCGGAGGTTGCCCCTCTTTTTAGAGACTCGGCAGGCTGTGGTTGAGCCAGAGCGCTCAAATTCCAGATCTAACAAAGTTTGCCCTACCCGTAAGTTATGCAGGGATAGAAAGTTGATCGAGTCAGGCAGCGCCGGATCTAAAATTCTCAAGGTATTGCTTGGGGCATCGGGAACCAGATTCACCATCATGTGAATCAACTGAAAGACACTACCCGTCGCCCAGGCCTGGGGCGAACAGGCAACGGGGTACTGGACTGGATCATTATCATTGCTGCGCTCAAACCCACAAAACAGCTCAGGTGGCCGTTGGTAGGGCTGACGACGAGTCATTTCTAACAGGCCTTGGGCCAATTCAAACGCTTGCTCAACCAACCCAATGGAGCGTAGACCCATGGCAGTCATGGCATTATCGTGGGGCCAAACAGAACCGATGTGGTAGCCCATTGGGTTATAAGCGGGAGACAGGCTACTCAGAGTCCGAATGCCCCAGCCATTAAACATATCTGGTGCCCGTAAGCGCTCGGCCACACTGAAGCCCTTCTCAGGGGCTAAAATTCCTAACCCCAGACAATGACCTGGATTAGAAGTAATACTATCGACCGGGTTGCCGTCGCCATCGAGAGCTAGGGCACAGTACCCCTGATCTTCCATCCAGAAGTCACGATTAAAGCGCACCTTCAAGTCCCTGGCTTCATCTTCCCAGCGATCGGCCAGGTCGATCCGTTTCTTCATGCGAGCAATCTGGGCGAGGCGAACTTTGGCGGCATAGACATAGGCTTGCACTTCACAAAGGGCGATCGGCCCGTGAGCCAGATGCCCACGGCGATTGACAATACAATCTCCCGAATCTTTCCAGCCCTGGTTAACCAAGCCTCGACTTGATTTGCAGTCATAGGTAAGATAGCCGGTCGGTCTCATCATCCGATCGACCCAATCCATTCCTGCTAAAGCATTGGACCAGAGCGATTCTAGGGTTTCAAAATCTGCCGTCCAGGCAAAGTATTCGGCATACAGCATCAACCACAACGGCGTTGCATCGATTGTGCCGTAATAGGGCGTGTGGGGAATTTCTTGGCAGCGGGCCATTTCCCCAAACCGAATTTCGTGCAAAATTTTGCCCGGTTGCTCATCCCGCCAGTCGTCGTTTTCTTTGCCCTGATAGTAGGCCAGGGTCATTAAGGTTTCCCGGGCAATCTGGGGGTCTAGCAATAAGACTTGAGAGGCGGCAATGATTGAGTCTCTGCCAAATAAAGTGGAAAACCAGGGAACCCCGGCAGACAAGACCTTACTCTTGCCAAAAGACTGCCGTAGTAGATAAATATCCTGCTTTGCCCGTTGAATGATTTGGTTGAAGGTATTTTTATCTGACTGTATAATAGTCGCTCGCTGGCGCCAAGTTTGTTCCTCCATAAGTTCTGCTGCTTTCGCCTGCGCTAAAGTAGACGGGCTGCTGACAACGGAGGTCGATCGGCCATTGGTTAAGGGTTGAAACCGATAGCCGATCATCTGGGTTTCATGGGAGTCTAAGTGAAATTGCCAAACTGCGGTATTACCCTTTAAGTAATCGGGTTGACGGTGGCAAAACTGAATGCTGGATTCGAGCAGCAAGCCATCTAGCCCCTGGTAGGCCATGATCAGGTTGACGGGGCGCTCTGGGAGCGTCGTTTGATTAGTCTCCTCGACATCTTGTGGAGGCGATCCATCATTTGTTGAACTAACTTCCAGGTCAGGTTTATAGCCCAGGATCTGATCAAATTGGGAGAGTTGGCGCAAGCGTTGCCCCCGTTGACTGCGCCCAAAGCCCCTGACTT
Organism: Leptolyngbyaceae cyanobacterium; assembly: GCA_046080785.1. Lineage (GTDB taxonomy): Bacteria > Cyanobacteriota > Cyanobacteriia > Leptolyngbyales > Leptolyngbyaceae > JBJTUO01. The sequence continues at coordinate 17,686 of JBJTUO010000001.1, forward strand.
CAAACAAATCAATAAAATCGGAGTCGAAACTGAGACTGATTTCAAAACTAACAGGAGTCGTACTGTAGTTAGAAATTTCAATATCTTCAAATAAAGCGCCGTTAAGCACCAGTTCTCGCCTAATTCCGATCGACTCAGCCTTGATTTTGTCTTCGATTGTGGGATTGGTGCAAAGGACAGACAGAATAAACCCCTTATCGGCGGTACTACTTAATAGGATGGGCGATCGCCCTTCAATCTGTAACTCCAGCCGACTCAAAAAGCGAGTATCATTGCAAAACAGACCCATCCCTACACTGCGGTCATCCGTTGTGCAACCCCCTACATTGCCCAGGGTATCTGTCAATAAAAATAGGTCGTCATCCTTCAAGGTCAGAATAGGACGGGGCCGCTCTGTAAGGACACAGGGCCATTCTGGTAAAACCCCTTGATCGAGGGAAATAAATTGTCTACCTTCTAGCTCAAGAATTTCGGGTGTCATTCAACTAACAGCTACATTAAATTGGCAGGTTCTCTTTTGCGAGTATGGCATAAGGCTAAAATGCTTTGAGTCCAACTTTAAAGGAAATTTGTATGGGGAACTTCTTCCTTCGCAATTGCGTCAAGTTTAAACAGTCAGGGTGTTCCTCTATCCCG
>JBJTUO010000002.1:0-11318 GCA_046080785.1 Leptolyngbyaceae cyanobacterium
GAACAGTTGGAAATTGTGCAATTTCGGGGTGATACCAGCCCCTTTCTCAGGATTCCAGAGGGGGAACCCAGCTATACCCTGTTTAAAATGCTGCGCCCCAGTTTAGTGATTGAGGTGCGGGCGGCGATCGAAGAGACCAAACGGCAGGGCGTTAGTACCCGCAGGTCGGGGTTAAAACTGCAAGACGCATCGGGATCAGCCCTGACTGTAGAAGTGATCCCCTTCCATGGCGCGATCGCCTCCCAGTGCTACTATCTGATTTTGTTTGAACGAGAAACGCCCGAACCCACCCCAACTGGCTCTGACCAAGCCACAGAGGCAGAAGCGCAACTGGCTGATCTCGCCCCTGAGATCGGTCGGCTGCGTCAAGACCTTGCCAGCAGTCGTCAGGAGTTGCTCGATAGCCAGACCCTGTTGCAACTCACGGTTGAAGAAAAAGAATCGACGAATCAACAACTGCTGGCGGCCAATGAAGAAATTCTCTCTAGCAACGAAGAGCTGAAAAGCACCAATGAAGAACTGCAAACCGCCAAAGAAGAAATTCAATCGGCTAACGAAGAACTAAAAACCACCAACGAAGAACTGCAAACTCGCAACATCGAGGTGCGTCGGGCTAACGATGACTTAATTAACTTAATCAATAATGTCAACCTGCCGATCTTGATGTTGTCAGATGATCTTTGCATCCGCCGTTTTACCCCATCGGCCCAGGCCATGTTTAACCTGATTCCGACCGATGTGGGCCGACCGATCAGCGATCTGCGGTTTGATATTGTTGCGCCTAATTTGGAAGCGCTGGTCGTGAATGTGATCACAACCCTAAACCCGGTCGAGCAGGAGGTGCAAGACCAAGAGGGCCATTGGTATGTCTTGCGGGTTCGCCCTTACCGCACCTCTGACAATCAAATTACCGGAGCCATTGTTGCCCTGGTCGATATTGACAACCTCAAGCAAACAGAGCAAAGTCTACGTCAGACCCAGGCCCAGTTAGAAACTGAACTGGCGGCCATGAATCAGTTACAAGACCTCAGTCTCAAACTCTTTTCTTCCCCCAATTTGGATGAAGTCTTAAAGCAAGTCTTGCAGGTCGCCATTGACCTGTTGCAGGCAGATAGGGGCAATATCCAGCTCTATAACAGTCAGCGAGGGGTGTTAGAGATTGTCTGCCATCAGGGCTTTAACGCCGAGTTTCTCGACGCCTTTCGGGCGGTGCGCGTCGATGATGGCACGGCTTGTAGTCGGGCACTGCAGTTTGGGCAACGGGTAATCATTGAAGATGTCCAGACCGACCCAGCCTTTCAACCCTACCGGGCGATCGCGGCGGCGGCTGGCTATCGGGCCGTCCAGTCAACCCCGCTGATCAGTTACCAGGGAGAGTTACTGGGGGTTCTTTCCACCCATTTTAGTCAACCCCACCGGCCTTCAGAGCGGCAGTTGCGCCTCCTCGACCTCTATGGACGCATGGTTTCTACCGTGATTGCTTTGGTTCAAACAGAACAAGAAAAACAAGCCCTGGCAGCCCGCGAGCAAGCCTGTTTGAGTGCACAAGTAGAGGCCGCCGAAGCCGCCAATGCCAGTAAAGATGAGTTTCTTGCCCTGCTTTCCCATGAGCTACGGGCCCCCCTAACCAGCGTCCTGAGTTGGACTCAACTGCTGCAACGGGGCCTCTTAAGTGAAACAGAGCAAAAACAGGCGATCGCTACGATCCTGGAGAGCGCCCTGACCCAAACCCGCCTGATCGAAGACCTGTTAGATGTTTCTCGCATTGTGCAGCAGCGGTTTGAAATCGCGCCCCAACCCTGTGACCTGGCCCAACTCTTGCAGCAGGCCATTGATCTATCCCGGCCCCAGTTCCAAGAAAAGGGGCTGCATCTAGAAGTGGATCTGCAACCCTGCCCTGATTTGTTAAACCTCGATTCAATGCGCATCAGCCAGGTTTTCTCAAATCTGTTGTCAAACGCGATTAAATTTACCCCCCCAGGGGGCCAGATTACCCTGCGGCTGCGGGATACAGCACACCAGGTGCGGGTGCAAATCAGCGACACCGGGGAGGGCATCCCTGCTGATCTATTACCCGATATTTTCGTGCGGTTCCGGCAAGGAGACTCTTCTAACACCCGACGAGCGGGTGGCTTAGGGGTGGGTTTGTTTCTGGCGCAATCGATTATCCAAGCTCACGGGGGGGCGCTGACCGCAAGCAGCCCAGGCAAAGGTCAGGGCGCAACATTTACCATTACCCTGCCCAAGACGATCGCCCAACCCAGGCAAGCCCCTCCCCCGCCGGCAACAGCGGAGGTTAATTTGAATGGCATCAAAATTTTGCTGGTGGAAGATGATGCCATGACCTCGCTGGCAATTGCCTTTGCCCTGGAGCGGTTTGGGGCAACTGTGGTTCCGGTTTGTTCTGCCGCCGAAGCCTTGGCCCAACTCACCCAAGAACTCCCAGATTTATTGATCAGCGATATTGGCTTACCCGATACCAATGGCTATGACCTGATCCGACAGATTAGAGCCCTGTCACCAGATCAGGGCGGCCAATTACCGGCGATCGCCCTCTCAGGTTATGCTGACCCCCAAACGGTTGCAGCGGCAGAGGAGGCAGGTTTTCAGACTCACTTGAGCAAGCCTGTCGATATAGATCAACTGGTTATCTGTGTTTCTGGTTTTCCAAAATCTCCCTAGTAGTCTTGGCAGAGTACTTAAGGCGCTGGTGATCAGCAACGGGGCTATACTGATTGCAAATGCCACCCCTATCTTCGATGACTGTTAGCCCTACCTCCCTAACCCGCACCTATGATTTAGTTGGATTTGGCGACGAAGTTCCAGGTATTCTGGCGCTGGTTGCTGCTGCCAGAGAATTTAACCGTCGCACAGGTCGTCGCCTCCGCACCCTTCTCATGTTAAAAGGCCAGGCTCAGGAGGGCGTAGGAGGGCACTTAGTCCGGGGTGGGCTCTCCTACCTGGATCGCAGTACCGTCCCCCTAGATGTCCGCTTAGCCTATGGTTTACCTACCTTTGGTGACCCCTCCAGGTTGTATTTAGAATTTCTCCGCAGATCGGATGTGCAGGACATCGGGCTTGATCCCCGTAAAGCCAATACAGCCCTGCGTAGCATGTTAAGTGAGATTGGTGCCGATATTTTGAGTAGGGCTCAAATCAAGTCAGTGATTAAACAGGGCGATCGGCTGGCCGGCATTGAGCTCACCCGTGGCGAGACTTACCTAGCCCGACAGTTTATTGACGCCAGCGTTAATGCAGAGCTAGCCCAGTTTGCAGGGGTGCCCAAGTATCAGGGGTTTGGCACCTTTGGCCTGCCAGAATCAGAACTCCCCGTCACCCTCACCTTTGAAACAGAGGGGCTGAGTGTACAACAACTGCAGGCTACCGAGCTGGCCTATATCCGCCGGTTTACTAACCCCAAGGATCTGGAAGCCCAGCAATACCTGGCGATCGCCACCGGGTCAAATCAAAAACAAGCAGAACAATTTCGCCAGGGGATGGTAGACAGTCGCGGCAATCCGCGCACCATGTATGTTGCCCCCGATCACATTGATGTGTTGTGCCGCGCCCTCTGTGTGGCCTATCACTCCTACCGGGGCAAAAAGTTTAATCTGGCCGAAAGTGGCTATGTGTTTGACCAACCCAACATTGCCCTCCTCCCAGGGGGGCGACTGTCCTGGAATGCCTTTTTAATCTACACTTCTGGCTCTCAAGCAGAAGTTTTAGCCAGAGGGGCCGCCAGACCAAGCGCAGCTATGTTAGAAGAGTTTAAGTTTGTCGAACGGTGGATCAGGAGTTTGGGGGCTAGGGTCGTTCGCCCCGCCCCTGAGCTATACATTCGCCATGCGGGGAATGTGGCCCAGGTCGTTCAGCCCATTAGTGGGGCAGAGATGCTGTCAGGTGGTGTACCTGCAGAGGAAGCCTTTGGCAGCTTTAGCTACTACCTGGATGTGCGGGGAGGGATTACCGGCCTGGGGCCGAAAGCTTTAGAAAAGGGCTTTAGCAGTATCTCCTTCCATTCCATTGCCATCTTTAATATTGGGATGCAGCATGCCCTGATTCGCACGGTTCCTAATCTGGCAGTGATTAGCCCAGCCTCTGGTTTTGATGGCTACGCCTCAGGGGCCGGCAGAATTATAGAATTTAATGCCGGCGTCGGCCAAGGTGTTGGCATTGCCGCTGCCCTCGCCCTTTTAAGCAACCGCAACCTGGCCACTATATCAAATCGTGAAGTTAATCAGGTCTTGTTGCAAACCGGGCAACTGCCCTGCATCTATGGCCGCCCAGATCCGGTAGAAGCCGCCCGTCTCAAAGAATTTGAACTGGCGATGGCTGCTGGCGTGGCGATCGCTTGAGGATAGCCCCATGCATCTACCAGAGTCAAGCAATTTACTGGATCCGGAAGCCAGCAATCCTGTGCCTGCCCAGCTTGGGAACCCTGAGGCTGACCGTCAGCCCCTGAGTTGGCTCAATTACTTTCAGCAGGGAACTCGCCTGATCATGGCTGTGATTGAGCCAACAACTCTAAGGCTGCGCTACGCCAACGATTACTTTTACACCCTGGCAGGGCTCAAAACTGACAATTCACCCCAGTTGGAACCTGGCCCAGATTTTTTAGGCCAGGTGTTATCCCAACAGTTGGCTGAGGCTGATCACCGCACAATTAACCGCCTTTATCGTCGCCATTTGCTGCATCGGGTCTTGCAGCATTGTTATCAGGCCGATGTCCAAACCAGCCGACTATTAGATGAGTCGATGGTGCTCTGCCTCAATAGCCCCCTGTCTCCAGCCCCACGCTATTTAGAGTGCTGGCTGCGATCGAATTTGTTGCATATCAGCCGCATTGATCAGACGGTAGACGAGTTCAAAGATCTAAACCTGGATCACCTCAACAGTGATGCTATTGCCGCCCTGCTCTTAAACCCAGCGCAGTTGCACCAGTTAGAACAGCGATTACAGCCAGACCTGTATCGGGTTGAGGGCTACCTGCTGCTGGAGGGTGTGGATATTACGGTGCAGCAGACGGTACACCAGATCACCCAACTTTTGATTGATCAGGATGCCATCATTCAACCGCAAAATTTTCAGCAGGTCGATCATCAACTCTGTAACTTATTTCGGGCAGACCATACGGCGATCGTGACTTTTGATACCCATCACATGCACCTGTTTGTGGGCTCGATTAGCCGTGAGTCTGGTTCGGTTTCTTTTTCAATCGATTCCTTGCAGGATTCAGTCCTGATGGAGGCTATCCAATCTAACCGGGTGCTGGCTATTCCCGATCTGATGCAGGAGTGCCACACCGACTGTGGTCGCCAGTTGTTAGAGCTGGGGGTGCGATCCCTATTGCTGGTGCCCCTCATGTCCTTACGTCGGGGAGAGTTGCTGCAACCCGAAAAGGTGCCGTCTTTCCATGCACCTGCTGCCCAACAGATCATCGGCCTGGTGGGAATCTTGAGCCAGCAGCCCCATCACTTTGACGGGTTAGATTGTTACTATGCCGAGCAACTGATTCCAGCCTTTACGGTCGCCCTCACAGCAGCGCAACGGCATTTGGTGCAAAAACGGTTTATTGCAAACATTCATCCCTCCGTGGAGTGGCGGTTTTTAGAGGAGGCCGAGCGCCGTAGTTTGGGGCTACCTCCCCAGCCCATTGGGTTTATCAATGTCTACCCCCTCTATGGAATCTCAGATATCCGCAGCTCCTCGGAAGAACGGAACCGAGCGATTCGCACTGATTTACTAGAGCAATTTAAGTTGGCCCTGGCGATCGTTGAAGTTGCAGTAACCTCCTGTCAGACAGGGTTAGTGGAACAGGTACGGTTAGACTTGCTGGAACAAATTCGGGGGCTAGAGCAGAGCATCACGGTGGATGCGGAGGTCACCGGGCTGCGGTATCTGCGGGAGCAGGTAGAACGGTATTTCGACTATTTTGCTCGATGCAACCCTGCCGCTCAAACCGCGATCGTGGCTTATCAAACGGCCTGTCATAACGGGCAGCAATGCGTCTATTGGGCCAGAGCCCGCTATGACAAAATTATCCATCAGATCAATCGCCATCTGCGGCAGACCTGGGATCGCTGGCAACATCAGATGCAAAAAATTAGCCCCCACTACTGTGATGTGGAAGCAACAGATGGCATCGACCACATGATCTATGCGGGGCAATCCATTGATCCTGGCTTTACCCAGTTTCACCTCCGTAGCTTGCGCTATGAGCAGCTACGAGCTATGTGTGACTGTGCCAGGGCAGCCTTTCAATTTAGCGAGACAACCCATCACCCTTTACAGTTAACCCATCTAGTGCTGGTGCAAGACGCCCCGGTAGATATTTTTCACAACGAGCACTCAGAGGGGCTGTTTGAGGTGCGTGGTACCCATGACACCCGCTACGAGATCGTCAAAAGACGGATCGATAAAGCGGTTGACACCGAAAGTGGTAGGCGCATCACCCAACCAGGGATGCTGACCATTGTCTACTCTACAAATGAGGAGTGGGCCGAATACCAGCAATACCTGCGGTATCTACAGCGAGAAGGATGGGTGAATAATGCCATCGATCAGGGGACGGTAGAGCCACTCCAGGGGGTGACTGGCTTGAAGTTTGCCCGGGTTCAGATCTTACCGGCGTCTACTGCAACCCCAGCCAGGCCAACAAACCCTGACCAGTTGTATATTCCACCGCCAACATTGCAATGAGACCAATCATAGCAGCCCGGCCATTGAGCCGCTCGGCGTAGGTATTAAAACCCAGTTTGGGCTGGTCAAATTTGGGAGAAATCGTAGGTTGAATCTGAGGCATAATCGTTACGAATTTTACTTTACAGAAATTTACTTTATATTTTTATTCTAACGGACGGGAGCCATAGTGGAAAGAACTGGAGCTTGCGGGGGTGGAATACCCTACTCGCAAGCAAGGCTAGAATGCCCTTGCGGTCGTCTTCAACACAGTCACCGGCGACAAGCCAGTACGGTTGTCTGACCTGCAAAGATGGCAAGAGTGGGTTTCTAACCTGAAATGAACAGGTTAAAGTGGAGAGGTGTCTTAGATTCATAACTCTTAATTAGATTTACATTTTTTAATTAAAAGAGCGAGTCTGGTCACGCAGACGGTTACTCTGTCGTCACTCAATGTCTGGGTTGACATGCTTATGTGCAAACAACTTCGTTCTTGGATTAAGCCCTTCTTGAAATCGCTGCTTGCCATTGGGCTGGTGCTGACTCTGGCCCTGGGTCATTCTGACAGCGCATTAGCAGCGCGGGGCGGCGGTCGCATGGGGGGAGGGAGTTTTAGAGCCCCAACCCGCACCTATTCACCACCCCGTTCTTACTCTGCCCCCCGGAGCTACTCCCCCGGTGGCGGCTACTATGCACCCTTTCCCGGTGGTGGTTTTGGGTTTCCCTTGGTTTGGGGGCCCGTCTTTTTTGGCGGCGGGGGGCTATTTTCAGTCTTGATGCTGATTGTAGTTGCCAGCTTCCTGATGCAGGCATTTCGGCGCGCCTCCGATGATGGCGATAGCGGCTATGACCCGGTGGCTAACCAAAGCGTCACCGTTGCTAGGGTGCAGGTTGGGTTGATGGCCAATGCCCGTGAGCTACAGCCTGCTCTCAATCAACTGGCCCTTACCGCTGATACTGGGACTCAGGCTGGGCTGACTCATGTCATGCAGGAGACAACCCTTGCCCTCCTGCGCCACCCAGAGTATTGGGTGTACGGTACAACCACCACTCAAAATGCTGGGCTGCTATCAGCAGAAAATGAATTTAACCGCCTAGCCCTGGCTGAGCGTAGCAAATTTACCGAAGAAACCCTCTCCAATGTGAATAATCAGGTAAAGCAGATACCCACTAAACAACTGGTGTCTGTCTCCCATCAGGGGGGGGCGTTGGTTGATCAAGGCCCTGGCGAATACCTGGTAGTCACCCTACTGGCTGCAATTCAAGGTAAGTTTGATTTACCTGCTGTCCGATCGGAAGCAGAGATGCGTCAGGTCTTACAGCGACTTGGAGGGGTACCCAACGATCGCTTACTGGCGCTCGAAGTCCTATGGACACCTCAAGCAGAGGATGACACCCTGACCAGCGACGACCTGCTGGCAAACTATCCCGACATGAAGCTCATGTGACATACTCCCGATGCTGACCGCTTAGGCGGTACAGCGCGGGCGTCTCTTCCGACCCGAAGCTGGTTGAGCGTTTTTGAGTAAGGCGATGTCCAACCCTACTTTCTTGATGAGAATTGCTGCATTCGTATCCCGGTCAAGTTCTGTACCGCAATGGGGGCAAGAATGCCATCGGTCAGATAACTCTTTCGGGACGCGATTCAAGCAGTTCGAGCAATGCTGTGAGGTTCCTTTGGGGTTTACTTTGACCACTCTCTGACCAGCTTTCTCAGCTTTGAAAGCGAGTATGTCAACGAATTGACTCCATCCTGCATCAGCAATACTCTTGTTCAATCCAGACTTAGCCGATTGACCATTGGGAAGAAACTTACCCGCTTCATCCTGTTTGGGCTTGGCTCGTCTGGACATATTCTTCACGCTCAGATCCTCAACAAACACCACATCGGCTTTCTTGAGAACCTTTTGCGCCGTTTTGCAGTGAAACTGCTTCCGTTGCCGTGTAATCTTCTGATGCAACTTGGCAACCTTGCGAACTAGCAGCTTTCGGGCGCGACTACCCTTCTTGGCGGTCGATACTTTCTGCTGCAAACGTGCAAGCTTTTCTTCTGACTTTCTGAAGTGCTGAGGAATTGGCTCAAATTCCCCTTCTGAGTCAGCCAAAAACTTTTCCAGTCCTAGATCAATACCGATGGAATTGTCTATGGTTGGCTCAATATCTGATGCAAATTCGGGAACTGAAACATCTTCTAGAGTCAGCGTGATGTACCATCCATCCGCTTTTTGAGTGATGATGGCGGTTTTGACACTGAAACCTTCAGGCAGTGGACGATGCCAAACCACCTTAAATATTCCAAGTTTGGGCAACTCGATCTTGTTGCCATCAATCCAATCGATTGAGGCTTGAGGATAGGTGAATGAACGATAACGGTTCTTCCCCTTAAAGCGAGGCTTACCACTTCGGTTGCCGTTACTATCACCACTGAGATAGCGGTCAAATGCTAACTTGACCCGCTTCACCATGTCTTGAAGCACCTGGGAGTGAATGTCTTTGTACCAGGGTCTATCTTGCTTCAGTGAAACAAGGGAGCGCTTCTGGCTGTAGTAGTCGGGCTGATCTTTCAGTTCTGGTAGATGGCAAATCAGAGGGCAAGCATTCACAGACGAGCGATTCTCTTCCCACCATTGAAACCGCTCTGACAACATCCAGTTATATTGCAATCGCAACATATCCAGCCAGCGCGACATTTCAGCCCGTTGTTCAGAGGTTGGCAGTAGGCGGTATTGGTAGGCAATTCGCATCAGTTCTGCTTCTCTCCAGGACAACTTTTAAAACTGCAAACGTATTCCTTCCCTGACAGATCCTTTTTGGGTAGAAGAAACATTGCTCTGCCGCAATACGGGCAATCCTTAAACTGATACTCACTTAGCAAAACAACTTTACCCTTTTTATATTGACGATTTTTCATTTGTCGTTCAGTGATTTACAATCATATTGTACTACCAAACGGTATCACGATGGCAAGGGAAAAGCGGTTAAATATTCGAGTCACCGATGAAGAATGGGATAAGCTGAAGGCTTATGCGGACAAAAAAGGATTGAGTATGGCAGAAGTCATTCGCTTTTATATCAGTTCTCTGCCTAGTGCTGATAGATAGTGTGTTCGTCTCGGCACTGTTGCCTTCCCTCCCTTCGCATTGGTCAGGCAACGTACCTCGACTTACGCGCCTTTCATCCCGACGTTCACCCGAAGCGGGTAGAGCGCGGGGCTTCCCGTCTAAGAGCTAATTCCCGAACTCTGTAACGTTCTTGTAACAAAGACTTGTTTTGCACAAGCCACTGTTTAATCTCCTCCAGTGTTTTCATAAAGCCCAACCCCTTCACAGCAAGTACAGCACATAATCTAGCTTACCCTGCTCTGTTCCAGGTATGAACAGCGTATCAATAAGCATATTGCGGCTTCGATCTTTTGCTGCGATTGAGTTCTGCAAAGTCTAGTGCCTACAGGAGGGAGATGATACTCATTGGCTTATCAACATGGCTTAAAGCCCAACAAGTAAGCCTGCGGTTACGTCCACACCGAGGGCTAAGCGGTATAGCAAAGGCTTTATCGTTCTGACAGATATTTTTGAGGGTCTGGTTCTTCTCTCATCTCATCAAGCATTCTGAGTAAGCGGCTTTCAATCATTGCCAGGGCGAAAAACGGACTCATATAAGAGGGCCATTCTGACTCTTTGATGCCACATCCCCTCAGTAGGTCAGCTGTCGCCCAAATCGTTGACTCGTATTGCAAAATGTTTTGGGCAGCATTGGAGGCAGTCATACGTGCTACTTCGCTCTGATCAGATTGACAGTATACCCATTTTGGCTTTAGAGCTAACAAATGTCTAATGCTACGCTGTACCGGATTGGTTTAAGCCCACAAAATTAAAGCTTTTGTCAGAGTAAAAGTAGCTGTTACCCTGATCAAAGTAGCTCAGACGCAGGCAAAAGTAACTTTCATTCGGACCAAAGTAAGTTTTATCCCGATCAAACTAACTTTCATTCGGATCAAAGTAAGTTTCATCCCGATCAAACTAACTGTTATTCGGATCAAAGTAAGTTTCATCCTGATCAAACTAACTGTTATTCGGATCAAAGTAAGTTTCATCCTGATCAAACTAACTGTTATTCGGATCAAAGTAAGTTTCATCCCGATCGAATTAACCCTCATTCACATCAAATTAGGTTCTGTCCCGATCAAGGTTACTTTAGTTCGCGTTGAACCAACTTTTATTCCGATCAAATCAGGTTTTGTTTGACTCAGAGTTCCTTAGACCTAATGCTTCGACTAGTTCAACAGATTCGGCAATTTCACTGCAAGCTTTACTCACTACAAGTAACGCTCAGCACAAGTGACCCATGATGAATACCGGACTCACCTGTCTTAGAAAAGGCAGAACGACGACTGGAAAGCCTTATTTCAATCGACAATCATCTTGATTTAGGTCACGGATTAAGCATATCTGAATTTTCTACCCTGATTGATGATTTATCCTCTAAATTGGTTACTTACCACTGTCCGTTCGCCGATTTTGGGAAGGCAAGAGGAATTAAAGCCTTGAGGGGCAAAGAATAGAGCGATTGAGCCAGTAGGTCAGCAACGAAGGTTGTTGGGAGGTAGGCTAGAGAGCAGTTTTTGAGACTTCAGGGTATGA
>JBJTUO010000003.1:0-16224 GCA_046080785.1 Leptolyngbyaceae cyanobacterium
CAACAGGGGGATTGGCAGCGCTAGAATTAGCCGGGGAATTGACAGTGGGATTTGTTGAAGGCATAACCATGAGTAATTCACCTCACCTTAGACAGTAATTTGGGGTAGGGTCGGTGTCTCATTCATGTTGGCACACAGGGAAGTATCCCGTCGTTTGTTAGTCTGTCGCAAAGTCCTGTATTTCGACGAAAGTGGTCGAGTGTGTATGCAGCATTGCAAGACCGTCGTCCTTCCCGGCACAAGCTGATGAAATTGCTGAACCTTTTATGTGCCATTGATAGTGACCCAGTGCCAATATTGGGGTTTTAATCTGATATGTGTGTTAATTAAGTCGCTTATATCTCACCCCTAAAAGAGTGGGCTTTACTCTCCATGCTGTAAAGGGATGACTTTGGCCCGATAGAGCAACTTGTCGCCCTGACGGTACCCAACATAGCGCACCCTGACCCGATCTCCTGCTTCTGCCAGGCCATGCATCAACTGGTGCCAGCGGGGGTCATAGTCAATCTCTGCTCCAACTGCTGCGATCGCTTCAATCCCCCATTCTTGCAAGAGCCGATCCAAGGGCTGCAGCAGGGGCAACAACTGCACAGCTGGAGCTTGAGGATTTTGCTGCGCCGCATAGGCTGCCGTTGGTAACTGTAACAACAGAGACTCTAAAATCTGTAAAATGGATTGTTGAAATTCTTGCAACAGATGGTCTCTTTGTTCCTGTAGTTGGGTGAGGAGGCGGTCGTATTCTTGCCGTAATTGCTGAACGTCATGACCTGTCTCCGCTACTTTGTCAGGTAGTTCCAGTTGCACAGCCGCTCCTAGCTCCTGATTTGTAGCGCCCTGCTCTACTGTTGCATTCTGCTGCGCCTGGGGCTGCAACAGCAGTGCCACCTGACCTTTGTCTTTCCCCATCTGCACCAGGAGCGTCGCTAAGTCAATCTGCAAAGCCTGACTCAAATTCAGCAACAAATCTAGCCGCATCTGGGTAAGAAAACCTCGCCTTACTTGACGCAGTTGTTTTTCTGAAAGGCCAGAGGCTTGACTCAGAGCCTTAAAGGTAGAAAGACCCGCCCGCTGCATCAGTTGTTGCAACAGGTGGGTGCGATCGGCCAATTGGTCGCGCAGATCAGAATCTTGGGTCGCCGCCATCGCTAAAGCAATCTAGCCTTCTAACAGACTACGCAGCATCCAGGCCGTTTTTTCATGTATCTGGAGCCGCTGGGTCAGCAGATCAGCCGTGGGTTCGTCGCTGACTTTGTCCACTAAGGGAAAGATCTCACGCGCAGTCCGAGCTACAGTTTCTTGCCCCTCTACCAGTTGGCGAATCATGTCTTCTGCTTTGGGAACCCCTGCCGCCTCTGGAATAGAACTGAGGCGAGCATAGTCTGCATAACTTCCAGGGGCGGGAAACCCTAAGGCTCGAATGCGCTCAGCCACCAGATCCACTGCTAGCGCTAATTCATTATATTGTTGCTCAAACATCAGGTGCAGGGTTTGGAACATCGGCCCTGTTACATTCCAGTGAAAATTGTGGGTTTTGAGATAGAGGGTATAGGTATCTGCCAACAACCGACAGAGCCCGTCGGCGATCGCCTTGCGGTCGGCCTCAGTAATTCCAATATTGACCGGGTAGGGAGTAGATTGTGCAGGCATATTCATCTCCTAAATTCTTATCACAGAACAACGGCTACCACCGCAAAACATCAACCGGCCCAAACTGTACAGCATCATACCAATCTTAGCGCTGCTTCTGCTTCCCTGGTTCCGGTTCATTCTCAATATAAAGAACCACCCTGGCAGGGCCATATCGCTCCCGAATGGCTCGTTCTACCTGTTGTGCCAAACTGTGAGCCTGTTCTAAATACTCTGGGTGGAGAATCAGCCGCATCTCGATCCAGACTTGACGGCCGACGATACCCCGAGATCGGATGTTATAGCAATGGGTAATGCCTTCAACCTGATGCACGGTTTGAGCAATTGCTTCGGGTGAGACTGCGACCTGGCGTAAAATTGAGGGCAACTGCACTGCTAAAATCTGCCAGCCACTGACGAAGACGAAGACAACCAGGGCGATCGCCACGGCTGAATCAGCCCAATACCATCCCTGAGTCACACCCAGCAGAGCCAGTAAGACCAACACCATCAACAAGACATCCCGAAACATTTGACGGGCGGTGATATTGAGAGCGGTGCTTTCCAGAAAATTGGCCTGATAGCGTTGCAGCAGCCCCAGGCAAAATTGAGTAATGGTGAGAAGGGCCAATAGTTGAAGCAGGGGCAAACTCAGTTGGACGACGGGGGCGATGGGGGAAGTACTGGCAGCCATACTCACTAACTGCTGGCCGGCCAGGGCACACAGATTGAACCCGGCAAACCCAATAAACGCGGCTAAAATCAGGGTCAAGCTGGACTCTAGGCGATTGTGCCCCCAAACCTCTCTACCTGTACCGTAGGGGGCTGAAACTGCAAGAATGCTTAAAATCAGGCTGAAGCCGGTCAATAAAGTGTAGAGCGCACTGGCAAGCAGGCTCTGAGATTGAGTAGCCCCACCCACCCAAACTTTGATTGCCATTACTAACAACGTTAGCCAGAGAGAGATGAGCAAAATTCGACGACTTGCCGATCGACGCCCTTGAGCCTCACTCATAGATGCTTGATCCTAAACCGATAACCCTGATGACTCGCTCCCACATTATCGATGCTGTTTTAGGGAATGAGCGATTATTTCGGCGGCAGCCCGCAAAACATCAAGGGCTCAGTGGTGCAGATGCTCCGTTTGAACCAGTATCATGCTGAGGAGGATGGCAATCAGGGGAGTAAAGTCGAGCAGTATGATAACCACCAGGGGGGCTGCTCTCAAGGATAAGTATTATTATTAAAGCACTGATGGTTTAGATCGCCAGACCACGCTACAACAATTAATTAGACCTAGACCGGTAACAAAAACAAGAGCTAACCAGACGGTACCCCTCCATGAAGATCGCCACAGCCCCCTTCACAACAGATCAGCGCATTACTCTGTCAGGCCGCACCTGGGAGCAGTTTAAGCTAATTCAGAGAGGGCTTGAGGATTCTCCCGGTACTCGCCTGTTTTATTACGACGGCACGATTGAGATTCTTATGCCCGGACGCGACCATGAAGTGTTCAAAAGTTTAATTGCCTTACTGCTAGGTATTTACTTTGAGGAGAATGGCATTGAGTTTGAGCCAACAGGTTCCATGACGCAGGAACGAGAAGGAACCGCTTCGGCTCAGGCGGATGAGTCCTATTACTTTAGTGCATCCAGCCCAACCCCGGATCTATCGATCGAAGTCATTTTCACCAGTGGCGGCCCCAACAAATTGCGGCGTTATCAGGCGCTGGAGGTGCCGGAGGTATGGTTTTGGCAGGATGGGGCATTCACCCTGTATCACTTGCGGGAAACCGGGTATGAATGCATCAACCGCAGTGAAATTTCTGATCTGACCGAGCTGGACTTTGATCTGCTGACCCGGTGCGTATTGATAGGAGAAACTTCCAGATTGGAAGCCATGCGCGAGTTTCGTCGGGAGATTCAGGCGCGATCGACCGATTAGGAAAGGTGTTGTTGAAAAGCAGGATGAATCGAAATGAAGTTTAGAGCATCCAGCACTTTTTTCATACCCAGAATCAACAACGCATCAAGAAAAGACTAGATGATGTCGGAGTCAAAGCTGATATTCTCGTACAGGGTTGCAATCGGGCAGGTAAATGCAATACTTTCCAGGGTGATCAGATCACCAGCGGTATAGGGATAGTAGAGCCACATACGACCTACCCCTCGACGGGGTAGCAACTTAAGCCGAGAAATCCTGGATAGACTAGGAGCCAGAAGTCAGAATATAAGAAGGGACTGGATTCTTTCAATACTTTTGAATCCTGCTGCGCCTGTGGCTTCAAACGCATTGCCTCCTGACTCCTGGCTTCTATTGCAGGGATAAATTTTCGCCTTGAGGAATATGCCTTCTTGACTCCCCACCAGCCGATAATGGCCATTAATTCCTGTCTTCTGTCTCCCAATCAATGCGCTTTAACGTCCTTCCTCCCTTCCTACTTGCTGCCATGGGTAGCAGTCAAAGTCCTGTAGCTCAACTGGTTACGGTATTAATTATTTTGTTGCTGGTGGCCACGGGGGTTGCGCTCCTATCCCGGCGATTACAGATCCCCTATGTGACGGGTTTAGTCGTGGCAGGTCTGGCGATCGCTGGGTTTTTACCCGGTAAAGTTGGGCTGGATTCATCCCTGATCATCAATCTGTTTTTGCCAATCCTATTGTTTGAGGCGTCGATTAATACCGATATCAGCCGTCTTCGCAGCACCATCAAGCCGATCGCCCTGCTGGCGGGCCCCGGTGTGGTGATTGCCTCTGGCATAACTGCAACCATGCTCAAGTTTGGCTTGGGGTTACTCTGGGTGCCGGCTTTACTGCTAGGGGTCATCTTAGCGATTACAGATACGGTGTCTGTGATTGCTGTGTTTAAGGAAGTATCCGTACCGGCTCGCCTGATTACCATTGTGGAGGGGGAGAGCCTATTTAACGATGGGGTGGCACTGGTACTCTTTAGTTTGATTTTGAAGGTTTACAGTACAGGTAGCCTGACCGTTGCAGATGGGCTAAAAGAATTAGTGATTGTGATTGTTGGCGGCAGTCTGATTGGGCTGGTGCTGGGCTACCTGGGTACCTTTCTCTATGCCCATTCTGATGATCCCCTGAGTAATATTCTGCTGACGGTGGCGATCGCCCTAGGGGCTTTTCAAATCAGCCAAGTATTGGGAGTTTCTGGGGTTGTAGCAGTGGTGCTGGCAGGGCTGGTGATTGGCAATGTGGAACTCCGGAGCGTATCAGCCTCCAGTCGCATCACAGTCCTGAGTTTTTGGGAATATGCTGGGTTTGGAGTGAACACCTTCATCTTTTTACTGATTGGCTTAGAAATTCAAGCGGGGAGCTTAACTCGTCTATTGCCCTGGATCTTGCTGGCAATTCTGGCCTACCAGATGGGGCGGTTTCTGGCGGTCTATCCCTTACTGGGAATTGCCGGCTGGTTCGATCGCTCCATTCCCCTCCGCTGGCAACACGTTTTGTTTCTCGGCAATATCAAAGGCTCTCTCTCCATGGCACTGGCTCTCAGTTTGCCCGCCAGTCTACCAGGGCGGGAGCAACTGATTGCCCTGGCGTTTGGCACCGTTCTTGTTTCCTTGGTGGGCCAGGGATTGAGTCTACCCTGGATTGTCCGTCACTTAAATATCAGCCACATCTCTGAGTCCCAGCAGTGGGTTGAAGATCTGCAATCCCAACTGATGACGGCAAAAGCTGCCCAAAAAGAATTGGATGCCTTGCTAGAGAATGGGCTGCTTCCCAAATCAGTCTACGAAGAGATGCGAGCCAGTTACCAGGTGAAGGTGGCTACCGCCGAGCGCACCCTGCGAGACTTTTATAGTCGCCGTCCAGATAAATTGGCAATGGCCAGTGATCACTCTGGACGGTTTGATGCGATCCGGCGACGCTTGCTGCTGGCTGAAAAAGACGCCCTGAATGGTGCTTTGCGTAAACGGATTTTGTCAGAAGAAGTGGTGCGATCGCGGCTACAGGCGATCGACCGGCAGCTATTAGAACTGGAAGATGACTAGAACCTATGAATTGATGTTCAGAGATGTAGACATTGGTTCCAGATCAAACCGATAATTTTCAATAACTGGATTTGCCAGTAGCTGATCGCAGATACGATCAAGTTGATCTTTAGCCTGGTCATCACTCTCTGCAGAGAGGGTAACTTGAATATATTTGCCAATTCGGACATCGGTTACATTATTGTAGCCCATGTGTTTGAGCCCAGATTGAGTCGCTGTTCCGGCCGGGTCTAAGACAGAAGGGCGTAAGGTTACGTAAATCTGAGCCTGATAGGTCTGAGTCACTGTGATTTCCAAAGGAGGTGGGTAGAACGGTAGGGCCACATGCAACAGCAAATTGCTAGCCCTGCTTACTGATGCTACTGCCAGTTGGGAACCTTGTTGTACCCTACTTGCCATAGAATGGCAGCCCCTCCCCTGTTTTGAAATAGATCACCTAATGAAAGCCCGTCGCACTCGTAACCAACACCGCATTATTGAGGTTCTAAAAACCCTGAACCACCCCATTTCTGCCCAAGATTTGTTTGTGGAGTTGCGTCAACGGCAGCAAAACATGGGGTTGGCTACGGTCTATCGAGCCTTGGAAGCCTTGAAGTTAGAGGGCGCAGTCCAGGTGCGGCTTCTCAGTGGGGGGGAGGCACTCTACAGCCTGGTACAGGAAGACCGGCACCACCTCACCTGTTTACAATGTGGCCAGTCGATCGCGATTGATCAGTGCCCAGTACATGAATTGGAAAGCCAACTCAACCAGGCTTACCAGTTTAAAATTTATTACCACATGCTAGAGTTCTTTGGCCTCTGCACCGACTGTCAACTCTTAACCAAAAGCAAGACAGACAGCTAGGCAGGTCGATCGGCCTTGTTCGTTCAATTTCGATGAATTTGTTACTGATATGCCTACTCCTAGCTGATTCTACAGTTCACCCGTATTATATCTGGCTGCACACTCCCTCAAGCCCGACAAACTCCTACACGCGTCGTACTTCATCCGCTAAATAATCAGGCGAAGTTCCTACATCAATCTTGCCAACTCCATGAACACCCCCCACGGCGACCTTGGCTACCGCCAGCAGGTTGTAACAAATGAGCACCATGACAAAACCAAACAAGGTGGCTTTGGGATATGCCAGGGTGTTGTTAATGATTAACCCGACAACCTTTGTGCTTGCCTATTTGGCCAAGGTGCCCCATGTACCTACTTGAGGCAATCAGGCGGGTGGGAGCAACCGTTAGAAGCCTTGATGTCTGTCTGCTTCTGCAAGTTCTTTTTTCTCCATTGCTAACTTGCCAAGTCGTGGATCTTAAGCCTTCTGACCAAAGCTATAATTAGTCGACCGGGTATCTGCTTAAAGCGGGACAGATTTTTCCCCACGCAAATGGGGATCAGAGGATAGAACAAGGAACGACAGTCCTTTTTGTCCCGCCTTGCGGTGGTAACCCATTGATCGCCAGTGGGACAATGGCCAATAGGCAAGGAAGAAGGGAGCTATTCATGAAGAAACTGATTCAGGGCATCAATCAATTTCGTAGCAATTATGTTTCAACCCATTGGGATTTGTTGGAGCAGCTATCTCACGGTCAGGCACCCAGGGTTTTATTTATTACCTGTTCTGATTCTCGAATTGACCCCAACCTGATGACCCAGACTGAACCAGGAGAGCTATTCATTATTCGGAATGCGGGCAATATTATTCCTCCCTACGGATCAACAAATGGTGGTGAGGGGGCGACGATCGAATACGCCATTCAAGCCCTTGGGATTGAGCAAATCATTGTTTGCGGCCATTCTCACTGCGGTGCTATGAAGGGTTTGCTGAAACTGGAAAAGTTGGAACAAGATTTACCCCTGGTGCATGACTGGCTCAAACATGCAGAATCCACCCGCCGTTTGATTAAAGACAACTACCCAGACCGGGATCGAGAAGAGCTGTTAGAAATTGCGATCGCAGAAAACGTCTTGAATCAGATTGATAACCTGGAGACCTACCCGATCGTACGTTCCAGGCTTTATCAGGGCAGATTAAAGATTTACGGCTGGATCTACCACATTGAAACAGGTGAAGTTCTTGCCTATGACCCGCAGACCCATTCTTATCTACCACCCCAAAGTCTGGTGGCTGATGAGCGGGATGGCGGCGTCTCTAGAACAAGCAGTGCACCGCCCGTTGCCTGTGAGTTGCCTCCTATCCATGAGGAGGAAGCTGCTGCAACCCATCAAACAGCAATTGATTCTGCCACAAAGACACCCCAGCCTGCAAAACCTGGATCTCGGCCTGAACCGATCCCTGCTTATTCAGGAAATGGAAGTAATCCCGACTATCCAGCCTGGTTATCGCGGGAACAGGCAGAGCGAATTTATCGAGGTTCCGGCAATCGATAACCCTGTATGCATCCACTGCTGAAATTTAACGACCCGGCTTTATTGCAGCAAGCATTAACCCATAGTTCCTATGCCAACGAAAATCCTGATGTTACCGTCGACAATGAGCGGCTAGAATTTTTAGGTGACGCTATTCTCAACTTTTTGTGCGGGGAGTATTTGTATCAACAAAACCCCATGATGGCAGAAGGGGAAATGACCAGGAGACGGGCCGCCCTGGTGGATGAGCAACAGTTAGCCCAATTTGCCTGTGCTACGGGTCTGGATCGTAAAATTCGCCTAGGGCAGGGGGTCGGTCGGCATCAAGGTGTGCCCAATGCCAACCTCTTGAGTAGTGCCTTTGAAGCAGTGGTGGGGGCCTATTATCTCGATCGCAGTTGCGACATTAATGCCCTCAGAGAGCTGGTCATCCAGTTTTTTGACTCCGTTCCAGAAACGGTCTTGAAGGAGCGATCGGCGCTAGACCCCCGCAATCAGTTCCAAACCTGGGTGCAGAAAAATTTAGACACCAGGGCCGATCGCTCCTATGTTACGGAAAAAATTGGTGGCCAAGATCATGCACCGCAGTTTTTGGCAAAGCTCTACGTCCTGGGCAAATTGTATGGAGAAGGGCGAGGACGCAGTAAGAAGGAAGCTGAGCGGGAAGCGGCAAAGGATGCTTTGGATGGGCTCAAAGCTGATGGTCAATTGTAAGCGTTGTCGAGAATCACCATCAGAGGTTAGGATGAATGGGATCTTTGTGCACTAGCTCTTTCACATGATGCAAGTAACCGCTGGCTCAACACTGCAAAATGGGAAATATGTTCTCAATCAGATGTTGCACCAGATTGATCTGGAGGTCACCTTTAAAGCAACTCAGGTGAATTTAAATCAAGCGGTGGTGGTCAAGACCTTACAGCCCAATCTTCAGGTACCGGTAGATGTTGCGGTCATGAAGCCACCTTTTTTAGAGGCTGTTCGGCGTTTTGTACAATGCAATCATCCCCACCTGGTCAGAATCCTGGATGGGTTTAAGGAGAAGGATCATCCCTTTATTGTTTTAGAATATATCGCCGGCCAAACCTTTGCAGAGCGGGTTCAGTCCGGGGGGCCGTTCTCCGAAGAGCGGGCGATCGCCTATGTGCGTCAGGCCGGTTCCGCTTTAAGCCTGATGCACCACAAAGGTTTAATTCATACCAATGTCAGCCCATCGACGCTCTCACGGCGACCCAAAACCCATACCTTAGTCCTAGATGGCATTGAGTTCCTGTCACTTTTAAATCAGGAAAATGGGCTCCAAGAGACCTCAACCAAGCGGGCTGAAACTGACGCTTATGCAGCCCTAGAGCAGGTACAGTCATCTGACCTCCTGACTCGATCTACGGTGACCACCGATATCTATGGATTGGCTGCCACCCTTTACTACCTGGTGACCGGGTGTACCCCCCTGCCAGTGGTCGAGCGAGCGCGGGGTGCGTCTCTACCAACGCCCCGCCAACTACAACCAGGGCTAAGTGTAGAGTTAGAGACTGCCATCTTGCAGGGCATGCAAATCCATAACCAGTATCGTCCCCAAACGATGGCCGCCTGGTTAGATCTGCTGCCCACTCAATCTAGGGGGCTGGAGGGGGTACCTGCGGTGACCGCTGTTCCATCCCCCCTTGCATCTATCCCCAGCAACGGGTCTGCCCCCCTTGGCCCTTCAACCAACGGGCAGCAGGCCAAGGCCAACCTGGAAGGTCAGTCTACAATGGTAGTTGGCAGAGCTGCTGAAATCGCCAGGTCACCTAAAAAATCGACCCTCAGCAACAGTCCGGCTGCCCATCGGCGCAAGCAAGTCCTGGTTTTAACCGGGGCGATCGCTGCCGCCACTGGCTTAGGTCTGGGCTTAGCTCTGCGGTTCAATGGCGCTTCGGTGCCGGGTGCCAGTCTATTTCACACAGAACAGTCCTTTCCCCGCTACCACGATTGGCCTGGCGGAGGAGACACTGCAACAGTGCCCGATGTCAATACGCCAGCGCAAGTCCCAGAAGTAGTTGCACCCGATGTTCCGGTTTATACGCCGCCAGCTCCCAGTGCTGCTGCTGCTCGCCCCGCTGCACCCTTAAAGTTACCTACTCAGCCCACTCCTGAAGGAAGCCTGGAGCCAGTAGCACCACCAACCGTTACTTCCAGTGAACCAGATCCCCTACCCTCTGCTGCGCCTCAACCCCCAATGCCTGAAATCAATGAACCTCCCCCGGTTGAGCCGCCGCCCCCTCCTGTTTCACCCCCTCAACCTGCGCCTGCGCCTGACCAAGCGCCAGTCAATCAACCTGCGGCTGAACCTCAACTCTGAGCAAGATTTTATCGCGTTGAGTCGTGACGTTCCCCTCTCAAGCCCAGTCAGGCACGTTATAATTTTGAAGAACCTTCGCAGAAAATCTTCATGAGTAGTCCCCTGGTTCATGCCTTTTTTATCGGTCGCGCCCTAGCGGCAGCGATTTATGAG
Organism: Leptolyngbyaceae cyanobacterium; assembly: GCA_046080785.1. GTDB lineage: Bacteria > Cyanobacteriota > Cyanobacteriia > Leptolyngbyales > Leptolyngbyaceae > JBJTUO01. The sequence goes on from JBJTUO010000003.1 coordinate 10,492, forward strand.
CAGGCAGAGTATGCCATGACAGATGCCCTGAGTGATCTGGGTAAATTTGACGCTGAACAGCGAGAGCGGCTCCGCCAGTTTACTGAGCAAGTGCTAGAACGGGCACGGCAGGAAGAAGAAGCGGCAATGGCAGGTCGGGGCGCAGACTTGACTACGCCATCTGATGCTGCCTCCGTAGATTTGCAGGCTCTGCTCGATGACTTGCGGGCAGAGGTGGCTCAATTGCGGGCCGCACTAAAGCAATACCGCAGTAGCTAATGCTTAGTTGATGTTTTTGGCACGTTGCTGCTATTGGTGACTTGAATAAATCTTGTTGATGTAACGTAGATAGGCGATAACTGGAGTGGCTGCGTTTCCCGACGACCCAGATACAATTAATGCTTTACCGGCCTCTGATAACAAAACTCAGGGGGGCGACTCCGGCCTTTCTGCTGCTGTTGATTCGGGGGGGCATCTGGGAGCGTCGTCTGGGCTTCATCGGGATGCGGCAGATCGGGAGGGTGGAGTTCTGCTTGCAGGCCAGAAGGATGTCGGCCCCCGGTCTGAAACTGAATCTGGATTGTCTGTCTCCAATCCCATTTATGCAGAGGAAGTGATTGCTGACCACTATCGCGATAGTGTGAGATCGCAGCCTGTATCTTCATCATCACCGCCTGACTCGACCGTTGAGCCTTCCTATAAAGGTGGTCACTACGGCGACAATGCCTATCGCTGGAATCGGGAAAACTATTCCAGGTTGCGCCGCCGTATTGATATTTGGACATTTGTCTTCACTCTCTTGTTCTCTTTCTGGCGCTACAACCGCCCCTGGACCTATCCCGGCGGCATGACAGAGGCTAAACGGGCGGCACGCCGCAAAATTCAGGCTGTCTGGATTCGCGAAACCTTGCTTGATTTGGGGCCAACCTTCATCAAAGTCGGTCAACTTTTTTCTACCCGCGCCGATCTCTTTCCCACAGAATATGTGGAAGAGCTATCCAAGTTGCAAGATAAGGTGCCCGCCTTTAGTTACGAGCAGGCCAGAACCATCATTGAGCAAGATTTTGGTAAGCCGATTCACCAGCTTTATCAAAGTTTTGACCCGATTCCCCTGGCGGCGGCCAGTTTAGGACAGGTTCATCGGGCCCAACTCTATTCCAGGGAAGAGGTCGTGGTTAAGGTTCAGCGCCCCGGCCTGCTGAAGCTGTTCCAAATTGACCTGGCAATTCTCAAGAATATTGCCCACTACTTTCAGAACCACCCTTACTGGGGCAAGGGACGAGACTGGTTGGGCATCTACGATGAGTGTTACCGCATTCTCTACGAAGAAATTGATTACTTGAATGAAGGGCGCAATGCCGATACCTTTCGGCGTAACTTTCGCAACGAGTCCTGGGTGCATGTGCCACGGGTCTACTGGCGTTACGCCTCTCCCCGGGTCTTGACGCTGGAGTATCTCCCTGGCATTAAAATTAGCCACTACGAAGCTCTGGAAGCGGCGGGGCTCGATCGCAAATTGCTGGCTCAGTTAGGAGCTAAAGCCTACCTGCATCAGTTATTGGATAATGGGTTTTTCCACGCTGACCCCCACCCTGGTAACATTGCCGTTAGGCCTGATGGGTCATTGATTTTCTACGACTTTGGCATGATGGGGCAGGTCAAGCCCGTGACCCGCGAAAAACTATTGGAGACTTTTTTTGGCATTGCAGAAAAAAATGCAGATCGGGTCGTCTCTTCTTTAATTGAATTGGGGGCTCTGGCACCTACTGGTGATGCGGGGCCGGTGCGGCGATCGATCCAGTACATGCTAGATCACTTCATGGATAAGCCCTTTGAAAATCAATCTGTGGCTGAAATTAGTGATGATCTATATGAAATTGCCTATGGTCAACCTTTCCGGTTTCCGGCCACTTTTACCTTTGTGATGCGAGCTTTTTCAACCCTGGAAGGGGTCGGTAAGGGGCTGGATCCAGAGTTCAGCTTCATGGAAGTGGCTAAACCCTTTGCAATACAGCTTATGAGTAACTCCAATTCAACCTCAGATGCCAACAGCTTGATTTCAGAACTGGGACGGCAGGCTGCCCAGGTGAGTAGCTCTGCCTTAGGCCTTCCCCGTCGGATTGAAGATACCCTGGATAAGTTAGACCGGGGGGATGTGCGGGTGCGAGTGCGATCGATTGAAACAGATCGAATTTTGCGCCGCATCAGCGGGGTCAATATGGGGACAAACTACACTTTGTTGGCCTGCACCTTTATTTTGTCAGCAACCCTTTTGTTTATCAACGGATACTACTGGCTGGCTGGGGCAACGGCTTTAGCAGCAGGGGCACTTGTGGTGGTTCTAATTCGATTGTTGATTCGCCTTGAGCGATCAGAGCGGATGCCCTAGTGGTCTGTCAAGGATGAAATCTGTTTATTCAGGCTTAACCGACGTTGGGCTACTACGCACTGTTAACCAGGACGCCTTTTACATTGATCCTGAAGGGCGCTTTTTCATTGTTGCAGACGGGATGGGAGGTCATGCCGGAGGCCAGGAGGCCAGTTGGATTGCGGCTCAAACGATTCGCCATTATTTAGAATCCTTCTGGGGCTCTTCTGAGCCATCCTCTGATCTGCTCAAGGCATCTCTCTTGCAGGCAAATGCTGCCATTTTAAAGGATCAACAGATTCATCCAGAGCGATCGGATATGGGGACAACGATCGTAGTGCTGGTCTTACGGGATGGGGGGGCAGCCTGGTGTGCTCACATTGGGGATTCTCGCCTCTATCGATTACGGGATGCCAACCTGGAGCAGATTACGGAAGATCATACCTGGGTCGCCCAAGCCATTCGATTTGGCGAAATCACACCTGATCTGGCCCGTATGCATCCCTGGCGTCATGTTTTATCCCAGTGTCTCGGTCGAGAAGACCTCTACTATCTGGACATTCAACCTGTAGCTGTAGAACCAGGCGATCGGCTCTTGCTATGCAGTGACGGCCTGACCGAAGAACTGTCTGATTCCATGATTTTGACCCACCTCCAATCCATTTCTGACTGCGAGAAAGCAACGGCATCTCTGGTTAATGCAGCAAAAGATCAGGGAGGGCGAGATAATATTACCGTTGTGGTTGTGGCGTTAGACCATTAACTGACCATTACTTTTTCTTCTTCTCCTTTTGTTTTGCCCGTTTTGCAGCCGCTTTTTCTGCTTTTTCAGCAGCGATTCTGTCTTGTTCAGCGTTGTATTTTTCTTCTTCTAATTTATCCAGGTAGTAGTGGTAGTCGCCCAGATAGGAGAGCAATTCCCCATCTCGAATTTCTACAATTTTGTTTGCCACCTGGGAAATGAAGTAGCGATCGTGGGAGACGATAATGGCGGTGCCTTCGTAGTGTTGCAAAGCCTCCTCCAGCATTTCTTTGGCTGGAATGTCTAAATGGTTGGTTGGTTCATCCAGGATCAACAGATTGGCCGGTTGCAACAACATTTTGGCCAGGGCCAGACGGGCTTTTTCTCCACCACTGAGGGCTTCCACGGGCTTAAGTACCATCTCCCCAGTAAACAAAAAGCGCCCCAACAAGGTACGAACCTCTTCATTTTTCCAGTCAGGCACCTCATCGTGAATGGTGTCCATCACAGTTTTCTTCAGATCCAGGGCTTCGGCCTGGTTTTGTTCAAAGTAGGCCGGAATCACGTTATGGTGGCCCACTACCACTTTGCCGTCAGTCGGTTGCTCCAGGCCCACAATCAGCCGCAATAAGGTGGATTTGCCAGCCCCATTCGGCCCTAAGAAAGCAATGCGATCGCCCCGTTCAATTTCAAGATTAGCCCCCAAAAACAAGATTTTGTCATCATAGGTGTGGGTTAACTCTTTGATGGTTACCACGTCCCGGCCACTACGAGGGGCTGGCTGGAAGCGGAAGTGTAATGTCTTTAAATCAGCGGTGGGAGCTTCCACCCGTTCAATTTTCTCCAGTTGCTTCTCCCGACTCTTGGCCTGAGTACTGCGGGTCGCACTGGCTCGGAAGCGATCGACAAATTCCTGCTGGCGTTCAATTTCTTTTTGCTGCCGCTCGTAGGTGCTCTGTTGCGCTTCCCGGTTTAAGGCCCGCTGCTCCAGATAGGCAGAATAATTGCCCAGATAAGTGGTTGAAATGCCCCGCTCAGTTTCCACAATTTGGGTGCAGAGGCGATCGAGAAATTCTCGGTCATGAGATACAATCACCATCGGGGTCGTCAGCCCTTTCAGATAGGTTTCCAGCCATTCGATGGTTTCCAGATCCAGATGGTTGGTCGGCTCGTCCAGTAACAAAATGTCGGGAGACTGTAGCAAAATCTTGCCTAAACTCATGCGCATCTGCCAGCCACCACTAAAGGAACTGACCAGCCGATCGCCATCCCCGCTGATAAAGCCCATCTCTGGCAAGATCTTCTCAATCCGGGCTTCTAACCCGTAACCATCAAGAGCTTCAAACTGGCGTTGCAGGCGATCGAGCTTGTGAATTAAGTCATCTAGATCTTCTGGAGTAGCCGTCTGCATCTCGTGTTGCACCTGATGTAGACCATGCTGCACCTGGTTAGCTTCAGTAAATACGGTCCAAAACTCTTCTCGCACCGTACGGGTCGGCTCCACTTCAAACTCCTGGGTCAGGTAGGCAATCCGCAAGCTGGCTGGGCGAATGATGTCTCCCGATGTGGGTTCTTCTTCACCCGCAATGATTCTAAGTTGGGTGGATTTACCTGCACCATTGACGCCAACCAGGCCAATGCGATCGCCTGGTTTAACTTCCCAATTGATGTCTCGCAAGACCTCGCCGGTGGGATAAATTTTGCTGATATGTTCCAGTCGCAGCATCCAAGGTCTCCAGGGGGATGAAAGGTTGCTAGGGTTCCAACTACTAGAATGCCCTTACTGAACATACCTTAATCGCTGGCTTTCCTTCATGGAAATTTCTAGGGCAGATAGAACTGCTAGCAGCGCTACTTTTTGACCGACCGGATTTAAAACAATCCTTAGCGGCCATACCAAGTTTGATACCACTGTTCCATCTGATTAATTTCACTAGTCTGAGTCCGAATAATATTCTCTCCTAGGGTTTGCATTTCAGGTCGATTGCTTCCATTCAATAACATCTGGGACATCATCACCGCCATCTGATGGTGGGGAACCATTTGCAGAATGAATTCCCGATCAAAATCAGGGGCTGTCTTTAGATCTTCCAGATCAATTTGCATCATAGAACCCATGCCAGGATTTAAGCCCATTCGCCCTGCTCTACCCATCATGCCTCTACCCATCATGCCTCTGCCCATCATGGACATAGTCGAAACGGAGGTGCCGTACCACTGCTGGTACCAGGTACGCATTTGCTGAATTTCACGGGTCTGGTCTCGTTTAATTGTCTCTGCCAGCTTTTTAAGCTCTGGATGGGTTGCCCGTACAAGCGCCAACTCTGCCATATCCACCGCGTCTTGATGATGGGGGATCATCATTTCAATAAAATGCTGGTCGATGCGCCCCGTTCCCATCATTCCTTGAGCCAGGAGCGGAGGATTGGCTTGAGCAGTATTGGCGATCGCTGAACCTGTAACTGCCCCACCAGCGAGGAGTCCTAGAACTATAGAAATCAAAAGCTTTTGACGCATCATAATTCCTACTTTCTCAGCAATAAAGTGCTAGAGAATTTATCTTCTTATACGCCTAATATAGCTAAATGCCATCAAGACAGGGAAACTCTATACGTTAAGATTGGGCTATAGTCAAGCAAACAAT
>JBJTUO010000004.1:0-16380 GCA_046080785.1 Leptolyngbyaceae cyanobacterium
CCGTTATCTGTGGTGAGTGATCCCTGAAGGAGGATTGGAAAACTAGAAACTAGTCCTACCCATACCGGGAAGCCATATCTCTATCGAGGAGGCGTGTAACCACATTAAAGGTATCCAGTTCTGTGTGAGGGGGGATAATGCTAGACAGTCGATCGGGGAAGTTTTGTTGTTACTACGATCGCACTGCCTCGCCCTGAACTAAAAGTTCGGACTAATAACGCATTCCAAACTTATACCGTGGTCGAGAGTACACGTTCATATCTGCTCGTGCTTGAGCTAACTTTGAAGCAACGTTTTTAGCTTCCTTATGTACTTGTTCACACCCTTTAATTAAAAAATCACAAGTATTTTCAAGTTTAGCTTTTTCACTAATCAATCCATTTTCTAATCCACTTCGTTTACGGTCATATTTTTGATCAACACTTTTCAAAGCTACTAAATCTTTAGGTGATGGTCTATAATTTTGAAATGCAATTTCAAGATTTGTTCGCCAGTCGACGATTTTTTGAGTAAGTACTGGGCCAAAACCAGGAACTAAAGAAATTCTATCGAAAGAAACATCAGCAGCAGTCTCTATTCCATAGGATGCTAGAGCAAGAGCTCTTTTCTTACCGATATTTGCAATTCCCGCATTTTCTATAAAATAACGTTCTAGATAAATCCTTAACAGTGAAAATCTTCGTTCATATTGATATTGATTTGGAAGATTAATATACTCATTGTACAAATTTTGTAAATTTTGATAAATTAAACTAGAGAATGAATCAGCTTTTAGCTTTATCGATTGATGTCGTTCTTCTAGAATCTTCCATTCTTGCTCAGCCTGATTAAGGATAGATTCACGTCTTTTACGTTCTCCTTTGTCGTTATGAAACTTGAAAATAAGATTAATAAATCCCATAAAACCTGTAGGTGGCTTGGCGTATTCAGGCAACGGGGTCGGCTCAAATCTTATAGAATTTACATCAGGTAATTGGATTAAAGAAGGTATTTTAATTAGTTGTATTTCTGACCAAATATCCTCAAGGTTAAATTTACTTTGACTTGATCCACTACTTGTATAAGTTAAGAAATATACAGTCCCACTAACATTTTCTAATGCACACCAAGGACAAGAACTTAAGCCCTTATGATATTTATGTACTCCGTTTTGATTACAACTACGAAGCTCACTGCGTAAAACATCTAATTGATTTACCCAATCTTCTGCTTTCGGGCGATTTTCCTTATAAGTTCCTTCTTCACCAAAGGCTCTCTCAAAAAGTTGGGCTACTGGTAAAGTGCATACTCTTAAATCTAAAGTATTAGGAGGTGGAGCCATTTGTTTAGTAGAGGCGTGAGAGCCGAATGCAAAGCGATATTCTTGTATTGCTCGCTCGATCGACATATCACCAGAACCCAGGTAACGCCCTGCAAAGGGATGGCGTCCCATAAACAATAACTGAAAGATAATTACTGCTAAACCAAAGTTATCATGGTTCTCCTTGCGTAAAACTCCACGAAATGTCTTGTTTTGAAGTTCAGGAGGTGTGAAGTGAGGAGTACCTACTTCACAGTAGTAGACTTTATTTCCTAAACTTATCTGAAAACTATCTGTATCAATTAAGCGACAAACTGCTTGTTGCGAAATCAAAATACCGCTTTGATTAACGTCACCAATGGTATATCCAGAATCGTGAATAGCCTGGAAAGCCGCAGCAACATTTCTAGCTGAATGAATCAGGAAAGACCAATCTGCTTGGGGAAAATGAACCTTACGATGAGCCGGACCGTATAACTCGTGAACTTCTCGATGCCCGGTTATTCGCGGCATGATAAAGCCTTTTACCGTACTTCCTGGCTTATCATGGAGTGTTGCAGATGGCCAAGCTGTAAACCGAGATAAATCTAGGCCATTTACAACCATGGTTTTCAGCTTTTCTGCTTTTTCACTTGTTACGGCTTTATGATAAAGCTTTGCAACATTAGCAGTATCACCATTTATACTGTAGACTGAACCTTCCCCACCACGACCTAGTTCTTCTCCCAATAAAATAGTTTTGTTTTGGTGATCATAAAGCTTCATTTGAATCTAGTTCCTCTTCCAATACTGCTGGAGAAAAGACTTCACAACGACAAGTTGATAAAATCAAAGTTTTGTCATCGTCTGTGCGGTTGCAAACTAGTTCACTATCGAGAAATTTTTGTAGAGAAGCGCTCAAAAGTGCAGATAAGCCTGAACTATTCTCTTCTGCTAGACGAGTAAACATAGGCTTAAAAAATGGAGCGTAAGCCGTCTTTGTTGAAAACTGTAAAGCTAGTCCCTGCAATCCATCACTCATTAGAGCAATATCTTCCATAAGCCTGTCATTAATTATTTCAAATTTCATCTGCTTTACAGCAGATACATCTGTTATGAAATAAGTAGAGTTGGCATACTCTCCAGTCATTGGCCAAAAAACTGGGTAGTATTCTCCCCCTTCACCGACAACGATCGCACCATCACCAATCTGGAAAAACACTCCCCCCATTGGCTTTACAGCTACAGCAAGTAAAGTGCAGGCATATTCGCGTCGGCTTACACCTTCATCATTTGCTAATTCCCCAATTTGGTCTGAGATTTGGTTGATCCACTGCTCGATGACGGATTTTGATTGATCAGTTAAGCTTCCTCCTTCTTTGAAAAAATCTTCAAGCTTCTTCAAAATAAGTCTTGTAGCGATTTCAGCACCATATTCACTACGACAGGCACTACCGGCTCCATCTGACACTGCCCCTAAAAAAATTTCCTGGCCATCACTATCAATAATGACCTTACTCAAGGCTCTATCTTGACAAGGTAAGTTGCTTATAAAATGGGAAGTTCCTCTACTACATGCCTGAACATACCGCCAAAGTTTCATACCGAGGCCCAACCATCAGGAGTCGTAGGGTTTTGTAGTGGAACTTCGTCTCCTGGAGTTGAACGGGATACGGATTTCAAGCTACTTGACAACCACTGGAACAAATCACGAAAACGTAGTTCCTTTAATCTGAGAGGTTTTCTAGTAGACAGTTGAGCAAGGATATCGATCCTGGCATCCTCAACGCCAATGCAGAAGAAGGCAAAAGATTTCTTTGCTTCCCCATCTTGAACTCTTTTTGCTACTGTTTGCCAATAGTCGGTTGGTGCTCCATCTGTAATAAGAAATATCCAGGGACGGTAGTATGCAATACCGTTAACTTTATAGGTATCCTTGCGAGATTCTAACAAGTCTAGAGCCGTTTCAATTGCTGCCCCCATTGGGGTATCTGCTTCAGCCCGAAGCACAGGAGGATTAAAATAGTCTGCTGTAACAAAGTCTTGTATAACTTGAACTGGCCCAAAGCCAACGATCGCAACTTCTACTCGTTTGGAAGCTAATGCATCAGCGATCAACTCGTCCTTAAATAATTGAACCCCAGCGTTTAACTCCTGAATTGGAGTTCCTCGCATGGATCCAGACGTATCAAGTAATAAAACTACAGGGCACCGAGGCTCTGGGTTGCTAGCAAAATCATCTGTCCCAAAAACTGGCAGATTTTGAGAGATTGTATATTCGTTGTCAAAAGGGATTTGACCAGAAGGAGAACTGTACATAGGCGCAACGTTTATTTTATTAAATGGTTTTCTTTAGACCAAACTTTGTATGAAATCACTACTACTTTTTACAGGATCAGAGCTGCAATGTTTCAATAAAATTAACTTCAACAGTTCCAGTCATGGCTTTCAACCTCTTTTAATTCCCTGCATTGATAGCTCCCAAATTTTTCACTTTCCCCTCCTTATGTCTCTATACTAGGATCATTAACTACGAAAAACTTCCGCCATTCATACTTGTCAATTGTATTTCTTGAAATTTTTTCAATTTCAGAAAGCTCGTCAATACTATTGAAGAGACCTTTAGCTTTTCTTCTTTCAACTATACGTGAAGCTATTTTCTCACCAATGCCAGGTACATCAATTAGTTCATTTTCAGAAGCTAAGTTTAGGTTCAATGGATTTTGTTTTAGCTCATCAGTATTTTTTCTACTGACAGAAATTGATTGGTAGATAGCTTCAAGTCTTGATACGATTCCGCCAAGTGATTCCTCTGTCAATCTAGGATTTTGAAGCATATCCTCTAACTTAGTAAGAGAATTTCTAAGTTCTCTATTCTCTTTACGTAACTCCTCAAATTGAAATTTAAACATTTTCTCTAAATTGAAGAACCTGGATTCAAAATCATTGTGACTTGAATGATCTGAATGACTTAATTCTGGTTTTTGATTATGTCTTTTTCTCAGTAAATCAATTTGTTTAAGTAGTGTTTCTTCATTTTCAGGTTCTAAAATGATAGCCTGAATCATTTCTCCCTTTGAAAGGGAAATTTCCCTGGCTCTGACAGCAGCATAATATTCGAAATGCCCTTCAACAACTTCATAAGATTCTAAACTAGTCCGCCTGAGAATAATTGGATTTATCGTTCCTTCTACACCAAGAATCAAGTGAGCAGCTTTTTCGATTTCGTCAGTATCAAAACTCGATCGAGCCATACCAGAAGTAACTTTCCTAACAGCAACTAGACTGGTTTTTAGTTTCATTTATCCTATTTTCCTTATCACCTCTTGAGCCAACATATTAAATTCTTTAGCTGATTCAGATTGAGGATTAAAGTCCAGAACTGAAAGAGGATCTGGAATTTCCATGTCACCAATAATCCTGGTCGCTTCAGAACATTTGGCTAGGTCTTCTCTCTCAAAAATAATACTTTCCATAACATTGAATTTATATCTTTCCATCACAGCCTGCATTCGCCTTGGTAAAGTTGCCTGTTGAAATTTATAATTAGTAGAAATCTTGGTCGCCAAAACTCCTAATAACTCGATAGGCTGTCTGCCAATAATTTTTCGAAAACCATTTACATTTTCAATCAAGGATTTTACATTATTAAGTCCCTGGTTTGCAAAAGGTTTCAAATCGGACGGAATGATCAAATAATCAGCAGCAATTAAGGCGATTCTAGCGTACAAATTAAGAGACGGTGGTGTATCAATAATTGCAATGTCATAGTTGTGTTCTACTTCACGCAGTTTTTGAATTAAGACCATGCGGCTGTAATCAAGTCTATTTAGATCGTCTTCTTCGCTCATCAGATCAATATGGGAAGGAACCACATCAACTGATGGATTACAAAAATTAGCAGACCGGGCAACTTCTTGAATAGGGAATTGTTCTTCAGATATCAGTAAATGGACAATATTCTTTTCTTTAAGGGTATCGTTTACTTCATCATCAAATTTGACTAATCCAGCCGCGAAGGTAGTATTAGCTTGACTATCTAGATCAATAATGAGTACTTTTTTACCTTGTTTACCTAGTGCTGCAGCAAGATTAACAACCGTTGTAGTTTTACCTACGCCGCCTTTGTTGTGGTAAACAGCGATTGTTTTCATCTTAGTTCTCCCAATTATTTTTTATTTTTAGTAAAGTTTAGTTCTAAACCATCCTAATCAAAAACTACTTTTCAGTTATCTCAAGAACAGTTTTATCCGGCTACCAAATCAAATTTAGAGCGGTTTCAGTGTCATGCAGATATTTGCCACATCGGTCTTCTCACTGAGCAAAAATCAGTGGAAAATCCCTATACCAATACTAAAATAACTTGCGATTTAGTCACCATTTTTATTCTTAATAATCTGTATTTAATAAACTCAATAAATCTGCATCTAATAAAATTGATGAAAGAATATATTGAATTCTTGTTAAGACTTTACTTAATTCCGTTTTGCAGTGTCATCAGTAAAATTACTGAAAATCCTGTAAAATCACGGAGATCTCTTTCAGTCTTTAGTTTTCACATAATTTTAAAAGAAATTTTCCTAAGTTTTCCGGATGGTGAGTTTTTGTTTAGCATAAATAAAACTAGGGATAAAAACCTGCTTGATGATAGCGTTTCAGTGAGGCCACCCCTCGTCTTAAGTTGGGTTAAAGCATCAAATTATGCTCGTTGTAAAAGTGGGATGCGATCGCCAACCTCTTGTCAGCCCAACAGTTTTAACTAGCCTGAGAAGCTGGAGCTTCCAGGGGCGGCGTTACCAAACTGGAGCTTAGTAACGAGCCACGCAAGAGTCAGGAGACAAGGAAAACTGGAACCCCAAAAAATATGGATTCACAACGATCGCTGGGTTAATAAGAGGCACAAAATGGGCGATCGTGGCATCCGTGATTCTACGTGAAATCAGGAAAGATTTCCCCTCTAAATTTCCGGATATCCTGTGTTGCATCCTGAATAAATAAGGCTTGATCAGCCTAAATTTCCTCCCGTTAAAGTCACAAAAGCGGGATATTTAAAAGACATTTATCTTGCATGAAACTTTGTCAAAGTGTTAGATAGCTTTGCCGTTGGGGCACTCTATCCCTAGAAGATTGAAACAGAATTTTGATCAAAACAAAAAGTAGGGATGGCTACTCAGCCTTGTAGATTAGCCGACCCATTTAACCAGCAAACCTACAGTGTTAAGGCTGGTTGACTGACAAATCTTTTTCCCCTCATCCCTAAATCCCTTCTCCCACAAGGGGCGAAGGGACTTCAAACCGAAAATCTGGCTTCACAAGCCCCTCTCCCGCTCTGGGAGAGGAGTTGGGGTGTAGACGCGAAGCGGCTTCTCTGTGAGTGGGCAGTGCGCGTTTTGTCAGTCAATCAGGTGTTAAGGTTCTCAAAACTAATACAGGGGTTCTAACCTGGATTATTCACGAACCCCTCAATTATTGGCTGTCATTCCCGTGCAAACGGGAATCCAGGTTCGACAACTTCTACCAGGGTGGATTCCCGCCTACGCGGGAAAGATACAGTCGGGTGAGCGGGTTGGCCATGCCCACCTGGTGCTGCCCAGCCTGAAACAGGCCAGTTGGCAAGAGATCAAACTGGCCCTGTCACTGGAGGCAAGCTAACCTAACGCTTACTGATTTAGGGCCGCCTCACCCCGCTGGTAAATCTCGCGGGCATAATCAGTCCAGGTGCCCTGCCCCCAATAGCGGAAACAACTGGTTTGCAGCAACAAATTATGCAACAGTGCCCGTTGATAGTGCTCTGTGCGGGTCAGGGAGGGGTCTTGCTGGGTCAAGGCATCATATTTCTGGTGAAACTTTGCACTCAGTTGATTCATCGGCTCCAATACATTTTCATAGCCCTGTACCCAACTGAGATTGTTTGTCCAGGAGGCCCCATCCATGTGAAATTGATGGTCACTGGCTTTCAGTTCCGCGATCGCCTGCTCCACAGCCTCAGGTGTGGCCTGATTGGGGTTCACCCGTTGCCAAATTTTGTGCTGCTGCACCGCCTGAATCGCTGGATAACTCTCAGGATTAACCCCGGCGGCCTCAAGCAGCTCAATATACTCAGTCCCATTTAAACCAACCACCCCCGCCGTTGTGCGGCCATTGTCTTTAATCTCAGCCCAGAGCGGCTGAAAATCCCGGGGAAACTCATTCATCATGACGCCCCCATTCTCACCGTCTGCAATTTGAGTGACACAGCAGGGCACAGAGCGATCGCCGATTAGCTGATGCCCCCGGCTTTTCGCTTCATGGTAGGGCTGCATCTGGGCTACCAGCTTAGTATCTGACCCCTGGGTTTTGATCAAAGCTGTGATGCTAACCGTTTCCCCTCTAGAGTTGCGGGCCACTAGCCGATTGGGAATGTATTTTTGGTCGTGGGTCAGACCTGAACCATCTAACTGCTCTACGGAATGTTCCTGGATCAGCAACCAGCGATAGCCAGATTCTTTTAATGCCTTAACGTACTCATAGAGCGTATCCGGGTGGTTAGGCAAATGCATCTCAGGCGGAGAAAAGCCCCGAACCCGCTTGAGGGCATCAATGCCAAAAATGGCGGCAAAGTACTGCTGCCAGGCCTGAATCTGTAACTTGATATCGGGAATGGGGGTGGAGGGCACCACCGCATGACTCCACATGGTGCCTAACCACTCGACATAGGGTTGATAGGCTGGATTACAGGCCAGTTGTTTGAGGTTATTGAGAATGTCATCGCGACCCATTTGTCGCAGCCCCCACAACAGGTTGCCAGAGTAATCCAGCATAATGCGGGGGTTACAGCCATTGGCCACCAGTTCTGGAATGAAATCTCCCATGCGGCTATAGCACCAGGCAAACACGCCAGCATTGTGGTTGTCTCCTTCGCCAGAGTGCTCAAACATGTGTTGCAAATTGCAAATCAATTCCCCATTAGCCCCAGCGGGGATCGTGGGTTGGTGCATGTGCAGGGCACAGGCAAAACCAGCGGTAATCAAATCCAGTTGCAGGTTAGTGCGATCGAGAAACACAGGCTCCTGACTTTGAACCGCCGCCTGAATTTCAGCTTCCCAACCACAGATGTTAGGCATGCCATGCCGCAGGTCATCCAGGGTGAGTAGGGGGGTGGGCGCAGTCGCAATCATGAAAATATCCTTTCAGCAACACCTTCAGTCGCATCATAACCAAGCTCTCAGCCTGCTTCATTAATATCTCTGAGTTGTAGGGTTCCTTTACCTGGCTTAGCAAAACTTCAGCGATCGTAATCTGAGATCACCCCTTCAGGGATCTGTCGTCAACCCTCATCGACCTCTTCAAAGATAAAACAGCACCTATCAAGAATCGGAAACAAGCCCCATGTTTCCGGATCTACCGATTAAGCAAATGACTAGTGGCATAGTGCAGCAGACCTTTGAACAAGGCACCAGCACCATGCTGCGAAAACTGAGAAACCAGTTGAGCCAAGGGGGCTAAGAGGGCGACCGTGTACACACAAGTCGATCGCGGGCTCGTTTTCCAAAAAACTTACCCTCTAGCGGTTTCGGGTTGCTTTGGCTCCCTGGCCGAGCTTTGACTGCCCAATTGAATTAACTCAACCTTGTAGCCATCTGGGTCTTGCACAAAGGCAATCACGGTAGAGCCATGTTTCATCGGCCCAGGCTCACGCACAACTTTTCCGCCCAGGGTTTTAATGGCTTCACACCTATGGTAAATGTCGTCTACCCCGATCGCAATGTGCCCGTATCCATTCCCCAGATCGTAGTGATCGGTGCCCCAGTTGTAGGTCAATTCCAGCACGGTGTGGTCTGCCTCATCGCCATAGCCGACAAAAGCGAGGGTAAATTCCCCTCCGGGATAATCTTTTTGCCGCAGCAACTTCATACCCAGCACATCACAGTAAAACTTGAGCGAGGCATCCAGATTTCCCACTCGCAGCATGGTGTGTAATAAGCGCATAGTAACAACTCCAAGTTAGTTCTTCTGGCGTTGCTGAAAAGCAACATGAATCAAAACGAAGTTTCCAGCATACAGCACTTTTTTCATACCCAGAATCAGCAACACCGCTCTTCTATTGTGATTGATCTCTGGCGCAGGCGCAGGGGGCAGGTAGCTCGACGCTACTGAGTCCACCCCCTGTAGTCTCCCTTGGTTCTAGCGCAGCGGCGCGAAGCGCGGGGACGGCGACAGCCGGGGGTTTACCAGGTAATTCTTATGGCTAACTGGGGCGGGGCACCGCCGTAGGGAAAATCGTTTGAAAAAAGGGCTTGCGGGCTGCGGTGGGTTCTTCGGTCAGATTCCAGAGCGACTCGTAAAAGAAAAATGAAAATCCTGCCAGCCCCTGCCGTCGTACCGCATTTACCTGCTGTCTTACCCGCCGAATTGGGGCTCCTTGCTGCCTTAAGCCAGTTAAAATGCCAATCCCTGTGGGAACTGTCTGATTGGCTTCTTGCACCTCTGTAGAGGTTAACTCACGCATAAAGGACTGCAGGTCACTGCGATAGGCTTGCACAATCAGCTCATCAATTAACTTCTGCTGTTTCCAGGTGCGCCAATCCTGTAATGAGGTCTGGTAAGCATAGCCATAGTTATTGGGAGACAGGCTAACAATGAGATTGGGTTTGCGCTGTTTCACTGTTTTTACCAGCAGTTTCATAAACTCAGTCAACTGATCGGCCCGCCATTTAATCCACTCTGGGTCGGTGGGGTCAGTTGGGGGTGATTTGCCTTCATGCTGTTTTTGGTAAAGCTGCACAGTAAAGGGGTCGTAGCCAAACTCGTTAGGCAAACTAAAATGGTCATCCAGTTGAATCCCATCGATCGCATATTTATCGACTACTTCCAGAATCAGATTGCCAAGCAACCCCTGCACCTCCGGTTTGAAGGGATTGAGCCAGACCCGCGCATCTGTGCCCTGCATCCAGACCCGATCGCCATTTTGTCGCTGGGTGAGCAGCTCAGGATAGCGGCGGGCTAGTTCAGAATCTGCTGGTGCCATGAAGCCAAACTCAAACCAGGGAATCACCGCCATCCGATGTTGATGCCCCTGCTGCACGACTTCTGCCAGCATATCTCGACCCTGTAAGCCTGGGATGCGAGGGTCTACCGCCACTCCGATGCTGCCCTGGGCCACGGCGCTGGGGTAAAGGGTATAGCCCCAATTCCAGACAGTCGGATAAATTGTATTGAAATTAAGGCTGGCTAACTCTGCGATCGCCTGGCGGGTGCGATCTCGGCTAAATAAGACATCACTATCAATGCTGGTTAGCCAGACCCCCCGAATTTCTCGGGTGGGGCTAGGCACAGGGGGTGGGTGAACCACGTATTGAGCTGGCACCAGGGCCGTCAGGCCAGGGCGTAACAGACAGAGAGCCCCTGCCAACTCTGCCCGCCGCATCGGTTGTTGGGGATTGAGCTGGCGCACCGAGGGATAGTTAATGATCAGGCCATTTTCTAGAGCAGTGGCAACGGCAGATCGGGTATAGGCTGGAATTTGCTGAGCATCGCTAAAGGCAGTCGGTAAATCTTGAACTCCCACCTGATCACTGACGAAATTTAACCCAGTGGCGAGTACGCCCAAGGCCTGCGCCCTCGGTAGCGTCGCAGTCGGGTAAAATTGACCATCCGGGGAGGGGGATAAAAAACCGGTTTGGTAAGCATACTGAATTGCACCGACGGCTGGGGCATCAGGCCCGACATCATTAAAGCCCATGGCCGGACGCACAGGCTTTTGACTAGGAAATGCCCTCTGGATGATTTGAGCAAACTCAGCCCTGGTTACTGTTGCTTCTGGTCGTAAAAGGCCATCCAAATAGACAGGCATCACACCAGTCTGAACCAGGGCCTCCATACAGGGCTGAGCCCAGTGCCCCTGGATATCCGGCGATCGCCCCTCAGCTGGAGCAGTCTTTGCCCATACAACGGTCACCAGAGTCAGGAGAAATAAAACTACCCCCCAGATTCGGGATGACGATCGCCCAATCCGCACCATTTGCACCACCCAAACGTTTCTATGCCATCAGGGCATCCCGATGGTTAAGACTGGCCCCGGCCCCAATCATGGCCGAGAAGCAGTTGCCTTCACCAGCCCCTACCCACCGCTAGCTTTAGCTTTATAGCCCAGCTTCAGCAGAAAGTCTACAACCTTTTGCCGATGGTCGCCCTGGATCTCAATCTGATTGTCTTTTACCGTTCCGCCAGTGCCACACTGGCTTTTTAATTGTTTCACCAGTGTCGCTAACCTATCCGGACTGGCTTGAAATCCTCGAATGATGGTGACAGTCTTGCCCTTACGGCCAGCCCGTGAGGTCTCAACTCGCAGTTGCTGTTGATTAGGGGGCAGGTCGGGCACCGCCCGCTGCAATGCATCTTCAGAGGATGCCTGACCAAATTCCCGATATACGGCGCGATCGCCAGCCTGACCCGGTTTAGAAGGTGGATGTGCCATGGTGTGTCGCTTGCAGGGCAGACCTGTCAGATTGGTTAATTAAGCTGAGCCCCAGCACGGGCGATCGCCGCCTGCAACTGGTCAGGGGGCAGACTGGTTAATACAAAGACTTCTTGCACGGTTTTGCCTCGTCGGGCGATTAATTTAAACCCGCCCCGAATTGGCACTGAAACTTTAATGGTTAATTTGGGAGAAAGGGCCCGCACCGAGGCCAGACAACCGGGCGTAACGGTGGTAACTCCAGGCTCTTGAGTCAGTTTTTCTAATACAGGAAGCAACCCAGGTAGATGGGTGGAGTGGTTTAAAACCAACCTTCCGTGAGGCGAAGCAGTCATAGAAAGGGTTTGAGAATAAACGGTCACGATCAAAGAATACCGGATTATTTGTACCTCTGATAGCCTCCCCATTGCTAAAACCAAGGGGGCACTTAATCTGCCGCCCGTATCAAATCCCTTCGGTGTAGATTAGTCTGCATAATTCATGGAGTAACTGAACTGTTCGTCATTCCCACCTACGCGGGAATCCACTTATCCATTTGGCTTGAAAACTCCACCATCCGCTTGAGGAATTGGGGGCCAACACCACTACTTTGCGACCTGTTATCCATTTTCAGTTGCAGCAACAGTTATTCACTGTCTTCATCAACGATGCCAAAAACAATGTGATTATTGTGAGACCCTAAGTCATAGTCACTCATTTTAGTGTCATCATGGGTTTGTCTGTTATGGGAGTACTCCCCAATAGCAACCGTGGCTTTGCAGTCAATGCTTAATCATTTAACTTTATCGTTGTTCGAGATATAGTCTTTTGCTTTGCTATGATCAAAAATAGCATTTGTTTTGAGAAGTTTTTTGGATTTTGCCTTGACTACTGGCCGTAATCGCTTTATTCTTCTTTCTTTTTTCAATTCTCCCAGTCGTCAGCCATTGATTGCGGTCGTTCCCATTCATCAAACAGTTGCTGCACTTGTACAGGCTCCAACATTGTCTGGAGTTGGGGGGCATCCTCCTCTTCTTCTTCCAGCATTTCAGGTTCATCTAGATGGAGGGGTTTAACCACGCGGCTAATGGCGTCCTGGACGAACGATCGCACAAATTCATCCTTGCGGTTTAGTTGAAACTGGCGCTGCACCACCTCAGTAATGCCACCATCGCCCCAGTCCTGGTTATGACGAAAGTATTCAATGAAGCTCTTACCGGCGATGCGGGTAAGATAGGCCGCACTGACTGCCTGTATTGCTCGCCCTACCAGGATGCCACCGATACTGAGTTGCATAGCGGTGGAGATGAGCGTGACAGCACCTTTGACAATCCCCAGGCTAGCCAGGGTTTTTCCCAGGGAGAGGGCCAGTTCTCGTCCCCGTTCGGCATTGATATCGCAACCGTAGACCCGACCAATCTCAATCACCATCTGGGCATTGACGGCAGCGGCGGCTAACAGATCCACAACCGGCAGGGGCGTTGCGGCAACCACACCCGCCCCAATCCATTGAAACCGTTCCACAATCCTGTCGGCCTGCCGCCGTCGCTGGGCATCAATCAGTTCACGGGCTTTCTCGCTCAACCGTTGGGATTGCAACAATATGTTATCGGCTAACAGGTCATCACCCTCTGCCCGCAAGATCGCAACCATCCGGCGAATCAAGGGCATAATGTCCGGGTCTGGTTGGAATCTTTCTCCTGTTTCTAAAATCATCGATTGGGGGTTAGCCGATACTGCCACCACATCTGCTGCCGCCAAAAGCCCCCGCACTCGCTCTCGCAGTCGAGCCAGAATGATTTCTTGATCAGCCTCTGGGTAGAGATCGGCTTTATTCAGCACAATAATGGAGCGCTTGCCAATTTCTGCCAGGGTATGCAAGGGGTCATACTCTGACTGGCGCAGGTCATTATCTAAGACAAACAGTAACAGATCCGCTTCTGTCGCCAGTTGGCGAGCCAGTTGCTCCCGTTCTGTGCCCATGACACCTGCTTCCAAAATACCGGGAGTATCGATCATGAAAATTTCCCGATTCACCCCCTGTAATGCCATGCGGTAGGTTTCGCCAACCGTAGTGGTGCCCATAGGGGCTCCCACCTGCCCCACCACCTGACCAATCAGGGCATTGACGATCGATGTCTTCCCCGCTGAGCCAGTCCCAAACACCACCACCTGAAATTCACCCCGGCTCAGATTTTGTTCAATCTCCCGCGATCTGAGCAACAGTTCCTGGCGCGCCACCTGATCTTGAATTTGCTCCACCTGCCGTCGCACTGCCTTTAAGTTTTCCTGGGCCGCCTCGGTTTTTTCAACGGGAACTCTGGGTACGGGCCGCCGTTTCCGTTTCTGTGGTTGAGATCGGGGCACAATGAACAGGTAGTAGACAAAGGCGGCAATCAGCACCCCCAGCAGCACAATAATCAGAAATAAAATTGCCTGGGATAACAGGGGATAATAAGCCAGTTGCCAGTAGAGGCGTGAGAGGGAGTCAACCAGCCAGATCGTCAGCCCCAAAATTAAAATGAGACCGATGATCAAAACTAAAAGACGGGACAGGGGCATGCGCACGATAGATCATCCGGTGCTGGGTTGTCTCCCATTGTATAGCTTTGGTCAAAACGCTCAATTCTGTGAGGTTAATCGATCGTATACCTCATGAATTATGCAGCCTAAGGCGATCGTTGAAGCTCTGGAGCCAGACAGCAAAACCTCCTATACTGTCAGGTGGCAGCTCACTCCAGAGGCAGATGGACAAGGCAATCGATGAAAAACAATCCCTGGTGCTGGCAACCCAGATTAAAAGTAAAGCCCGCCAGCCCTTTGATAATGCCTATAAGGCTGCCCTTACTACCGATGGGGCGGTCTACGTCCAGGGGTTTTTAGTCATTCCCCATCAGCCCTACCAGCCGATCGAGTCTGCCTGGATTGAGGTGGGCGATAGTATTCTGGATCCCTCCCTCCCCTTTCTGAACTGCAAAGCCCAGGATTTGAGCTACTTTGCGGCCCAAAAGTTAACAGTGCAACAATTGAAAGCGGCGATCGAAGAGGCCAGAGAAGATTACCCAGAAGATGACCCCCTCCCGATTTACGGATCTGCCCCCTACGACTATTACGGTGATGTAATGCTGGGTGGTAAGGCCTATACAGAGGCGTTTAGCGCAGCAGAGCAAAAATGCCGTGAATTAACCCAACAGGATGCGGAGAAAAACTGAGCATGACCTTATTATTGGCAGGAGATATTGGGGGTACGAAAACCATACTGCGGCTGGTGCAGGCAGACAGTAGCAGTGATTGCTCTAGCGGAAGTTTAGATCCTTTACACGAAGTGCGCTACAGTAGTTGGGCCTTTCCTGATCTGGTGCCGATGGTGCAGGCGTTTTTGGCAGAGGCCAGCGACCAACTGGGAACCCCTCAACAGCCCCAAAAAGCCTGTTTTGCGATCGCCGGCCCGGTTGTGCATAACACCTCCCAGCTCACCAATCTGGGCTGGAAGTTAGAAGCCTCACGCTTAGCCCGAGAGTTGGCCATCCCCTTTGTCCACCTAATCAATGACTTTGCCGCCGTGGGCTATGGGGTGTTGGGGTTAAGTGAGGTTGATCTCCATACGCTGCAACCGGGAGAACCGGATGCAACCGCCCCCATTGCGGTGATCGGGGCGGGAACGGGTTTGGGGCAGGGATTTGTCATTCACTCCTCCGAGGGCTATCGCATCTTTAGCTCAGAGGGCGGTCATGCAGACTTTGCTCCCCGCTCTGAGTTGGAGTTTCAACTGTTGCTCTACCTGCGGGAAAAGCACAACATTGGCCGCATTTCTGTGGAGCGGGTCGTTTCTGGGCAGGGCATTATCTCTATCTACCAGTTTCTTCGCGACCGGGGGTTTGCTCAAGAATGTGAAGAAGTGGCTGAGATCCTGCGAGAGTGGGACCGGGAGATTGGTCAGCAGGCCAAGAAGGTTGACCCTGCTGCAGCTATTTCTCAAGCTGCACAAGAACAGCGCGATCGCCTGTCAGAACAGGCCATGCAGATGTTTATCGAAGCCTATGGTGCAGAGGCTGGCAATCTGGCACTCAAGCTTTTACCCTATGGGGGCCTTTACTTAGCCGGAGGGATCGCAGCTAAGAATTTATCCCTGATGCAGGCAGATAGCTTTATCAGCGCCTTCACTGAAAAAGGAAGGGTCAGTCCCTTGTTAGACCGGGTTCCAGTCCACATTATTTTGAATCCCCAGGTAGGGTTGATCGGGGCAGCCATCTGCGCCTTTAACCTGGTAGACGCGACAGAAGCATTGCCTTTGGTAAAGCCAGCTATTACACCGAAATAGGCCGCATAGATGGGTCACTGGGTGATCCAAAAATGGGATCGGGGGTTAACCCTGTAATTGGTACTGGTTCAGTCCAATGAGAACGTGAAAGTATTGGTATAGGCTCATTAGCAAAGGATACGAAGTTGGAGGAGATCTTCCCAAGAAAGCCCTTTTTCAAGGATTCCTATCGCAACCGCAGGAACTTTTTGAGTCGTAAAGTGAAGTCGTATAAAGTTATGAACCATCCAAAATATATTTAAGACTCGCTGTAATCCAACACCACTCTTTGCATAGGTATTTGTTCTCCGTCGAAATGCAGATAAGTAACGTCTCAGAGAACTATTAAATGCCTCCAAATGATTT
>JBJTUO010000005.1:0-3285 GCA_046080785.1 Leptolyngbyaceae cyanobacterium
AGCAGAAGCACGACGGCGGGAACTAGCGGCGGCAATGCCAGCCAGTGAGCGAGATGCTTGGTATCAGCAGTTCTTTAATGGCCTATCACTGAATGATGACGATCTGGCGCTCCTGCATAGCAAGGGGCTGACCGACTCCCAAATAAACGAGTGGGGGCGTTAGGTCCCTGGATTTTGGCACGGTCTATCCGATTCGTAATGTCTCCGGGTTGATCGTTGGGGCACAAATCAGGCTAACAGAACCCGGTGAAACAGGCCGCTATCGGTGGCACAACACCCCACAAGGCAAGCACTTGCCCGATACAGGGGAACTGCCTTTAGCCGTGTTTCCTGCCGCGATTCCGGGCGATACTGCGGCACTGGTAGAGGGGACGGGGGTTAAGCCATTTATCTTGAACCAGCGATCGGGATTGCTGACCATTGGTGCAGCAGGTGGGCTGTTTGGTGCCAGTGCCCAAACCCTGAAAGCAACGCTGGAACAAAGCCATGTGAAGCGTATCCGCTTCTATCCTGACGCGGGTTGCTTCGTTAATGCTGGCTCGGTCATGAGTCAGTATCGGCAAACTTTTAACCTGCTGATTGAATGGGGCTATGCCGTCGAAGTTGCCTACTGGGGCCAGGGCTACGATAAGCAACAGCCTGATATTGACGAGCTGCCAGACTGGAGCAGAATCGAGTATTTGTCGGTTTCTCGGTTCCTGGCACTGGCAGCAGCAGCACGGGAATCACATCGCCGGGCCGATGGCAAAATAACCTTTGAACGTGACGAATTACGGGAAGCCGAACGGGACGCTAGAGACAGGCTTCGACTGGTAGAACCTGATCCTGTGGAATATCAATCAGTTGTTTCTCATCAGCAGGATCAGGAACGGTTAGAAGATATTCAGGCTCAAGAACGTGCTCCGATTGAGGCTGAACAGGCGAAACAGCGTGAGAATGCTCGGTTAGATCGCTACAAGGATGAGACAGAAAGGATACAGGCTGAATTAAATGACCTGCGAGTAGGGGACACAATCACCGCTACAGGGCGCTATATTCAGCCGGGTATGCTGGCCCTGCCAGAGAGATCGGGTATCGTGTTAATCGATGCCACGATGGCGCTGGCAAGACGGTTGCAGGCATAAAAGGGTTAGTAAATGAACATCGGAGGCTTTATTCGGATGCCTTCAGAATGCTCGGTGTACCCCGTAATTTACTGGGGTATCAATCAGGCTTTGAGCTGGGCTTGCTACACCATAAGTTGCTGAAAAAAGGCATTGGCAACGAAATTACCCTTTGTCTGGAATCCCTGCTCAAGGTATCCCCAGATCATCTGCCAGCATTGCCACCATTGATCATCCTGGATGAGGCTTCTCAGACATTCAAACAAATCTTGTACGGTGAAACCTGCAAGGATACTCAAGTCGCAATACTGAATCGGTTACGGGAAATCTTTCAATGGGTGAAAGAACAGGGGGGCTGGATCATCCTAAGTGAGGATGGGCTGACTAACTGTGAAATCGATTTTGTCCAGGAGCTTTCAGGGCTGGATGTGGTTGAATCCTTAAAATTCACCAAGGAGGTACAACAGGCCAGAGACTATCTGGTGCTTCCCAGTCCATCGCTGACATGGAGCGAGATAGAAGGGCGCTTATTCGGTGGGGAAAATATTTTAGCGTGTAGCGATTCCGCAAAATGGGCTAGAGAGACGGAACGGTGGGCAATCAACCATTGTGGGCTTGCCCCTGAATCTGTGAGGGTGATTGATTCAAAATCATCAGAAGATCCTTGGGTAAAGCAATTTGCCACTAATCCAGATGGCTTTATCGCTCAACATAGGCCACGGTTGCTGATCTACACGCCATCGGTGAACAGCGGGGTTAGCATCGCTGACCCTGGCAATCATTTCGACGCCATGGCCCTGCACCTGGTGCATTTGGAAGCACGGGAAGCAAAGCAGCTTCCCGATCGATTGCGTACTGATGTACCGCGATTTGGATACGTGAAAGAACGGGGGGCGACTACTGATGATTTGTTTAGCGGTTGTAGACCTGATGTAATCATCCGTGACCTTTACAGGAATGTAGAAGGTGTACAGCGCGTAACCCGA
The DNA here is from genome assembly GCA_046080785.1 of Leptolyngbyaceae cyanobacterium. Lineage (GTDB taxonomy): Bacteria > Cyanobacteriota > Cyanobacteriia > Leptolyngbyales > Leptolyngbyaceae > JBJTUO01. Next base: position 2,090 of record JBJTUO010000005.1, read on the forward strand.
TTCGCTGAATATGCTTTGGAGAAGCAACCCATCGATCGCGATGGTAACCCAATTGATTTAATCTCTACCCTGGAGCATGTTCGGAATTCGCAACAGGATTCAACCAGTGAATATGGATTTTGGCTCAAGCATTGGGCACGTTACCGGGCGAGAGAAGCCTATAGCAAGTTAGCACTGCGAGATAATCTAATCGCTATCTGGAGGCAGCAGGGGCATGAGGTAGAGCTACTAGAAGCAGATGCTATCAAGCCATTGATGGCGCAAAGGAAAGAGATCCGGGAACAGTTGGATACAGAGCAAGCCGAACGCTTTGCCCTAGTGGATGCCTCCCAACTTTCCCTAGAGGATGCCCGTAGCATCCTAAATACCCTTGGATCTACCCAGGATGACCGACTGAAAGCGTGGAAGCGGCTATCTCTCGATAGGCTACCCGGTTGTAATTTGGATGATCCAGCTTTTGTATTGAAGTCCCTCATTACCGAGAATGGGCGATTTTTGAAAGCAACCGAACGCCTATGGCTTGCCATGAATTTTGATGCGGCAAAGATGATCGATCGCTGGCAGTGGGCGGGGGCATTCACCAGGGCTACTGCCAAAGACGAAATCGTATGGCTTCCCCGCTTATCTGTCAGGGCCGGTCAAGCCAAACTCATCAACGAATCACCGCTCCACCCATTCATCAAGGGCGAGATTACCCGATGGGATAACAACACAGCAGAGGCGATCGCCGTTCATTCATGGGCTGTACTCCATAGCCGCCAGATTAAACGATACCTGCGACTAACCATCAGGGAAGACCACTCGCCGGTCAAGACAGTTAATAAACTCCTGCGTCACATTGGGCTGGATGTAGTTGATGTCTGCTGGAAGGGCAGTAGAGAAAATAGACAACGCCAATACGCTATTGAAAACCTCCAGGATGCTGATAGGGACGCGATTTTACAGGCTTTAACAGACCGATTCTTGAGCCGCTGTGAAGAGAAACAAGAGTCGCCCCCAATGGCCGTGATCGCAACTTGCACTGATATAAATCCCCTTACAAGTTGCGATCACCAAGTACAAGGAGGTAATACAGAAGACCTGGAATTTATCAGAAAAATGTGGGCGGATGCGGCAGGCAACCCTCAAATGTTGCAGGAAATTCGCGAAATGATACCCGCTGACCAACTTCGGAGGGCGATCGCATGACCCCAGGT
>JBJTUO010000006.1:0-7918 GCA_046080785.1 Leptolyngbyaceae cyanobacterium
TGATTGATGAGATAATTTCTGTCACTGATGAAGAGGCGATCGCTTTCAGTCGCAGGTTAGCTAGGGAAGAAGGACTATTATCGGGAATTTCTAGTGGTGCTGCTTTATGTGCTGCTATTCGTGTCGCCCAACGTCCAGAAATGCAGGACGTTTAATAGTCATGATTCAACCAAGTTTTGGTGAAAGATATTTGAGTACACCTTTGTTTCAGGATTTAGAAGCTATCCTTCCTCCACTATGACCAAGACCCCTATCTGGTGATCGCCGATGCGGGGCATGGGTTTGGTGCTCAACCGGGTGTGCCCATGCTGGGCCCAGGCACGGCCAACTATTTGTATTGGATTGTGGATGCCTACACCGTGAGTGACCACTATCCCTATTCAGACCCTAGCAAAATTGTTAACACGACTGACTCTAGCCAGGGTGACTCGTTTAACTACATTCGCAACCCCGTCAAGGTCATCATCGATGCCTACAATGGTTCGGTGCACTTTTATGTCGCCGACCCCCAAGACCCTATCATCAAAACCTGGCAGGTCATGTTTCCAGGAATGTTGCAGCCTTTAAGTGCAATGCCTGCCAGTTTACACAGTCACATTCGCTATCCTGTGGATCTGTTTCAAGTCCAATCTGAGCGGCTGCTGACCTATCACATGACCGATCCTCAAGTCTTCTATAACCGGGAAGATTTGTGGCAAATCCCCAACGAGATCTATGGCAGTCAGTTACAGCCCGTAGAACCCTACTTTTTGATTACCCAATTGCCCAATGGTGCGACTGAGGAATTTATTTTAATTTTGCCTTTTACCCCCAGTCAGCGCTCCAACCTGATTGCCTGGATGGCCGCCCGTTCAGATGGGGTGCATTATGGTAAGGTCTTGCAATACCAATTTCCTAAGGAACGGCTCGTGTTTGGCTCGGCCCAAATTGAAGCCCGCATTAATCAGGATCCGGTGATTTCACAACAAATTTCTCTCTGGAATCGGGAAGGCTCCCGCGCAGTGCAGGGCAATCTGCTGGTGATTCCGATCGAACAATCCTTGCTCTATGTAGAGCCCCTCTACCTAGAAGCAGAAGCCAACGGTATTCCTACCCTGGTTCGGGTGATTGCGGCCTTTGAAAATCGGATTGCCATGTCAGAGACCCTGGATCAGTCCCTCAAAGCCGTATTTCAGGAAAAAGAGTCAGTCACACCCGCGATCGTTCGACCGGTGGAATGATCCGGTCAGCGGGGCAAACCGCTGCAGGAATAGAGCCGGTAAGATGACAGGAATACCTGCACCCATGCAGACAAGGGCTTGCATGGGGTTAAGGGGGTGAGTATGAAAGAGCGGATTGATGATTGATAGTTGACTAAACAATACTTGTAGAATAAAAACACAGACCACCCCGATTGCGGGGACATAAGCAATTGGTTGAGTGCGATCCTTCACCCAGCCAAATAGGGAGGGAATAAACTGGCTAATACTCAGCAGGTAAAAAGTCTCAGCGGCCACCAGGGTGTGAACAGCCATCGTGCGAGCCAGCATGAGATTACCCGTCGTTTGCCAGATCCATTCAAACATGCCAAACACGGCAGTCAGGTTAAAGACTGAAATCACCAAAATTCGCCAGAGCAATTTCCCAGAGAGTAGAGGTTCATTGGGCCGCCGAGGTTTTCGCTGCATGGCATCTTTCGTCTTTGGCTCAAAGGCCAGGGTAGCACTGAGGGCAACGGAACTGACCATATTCACCCAGAGAATTTGTACTGGCAAAATCGGCAAAGCCGCCGCCACCAGAACGCCCACTAGAATTGTCATTGCTTCGCCGCCGTTGACGGGCAGGATAAACCCAATCGTTTTCAGCAGGTTGTTGTAAACGGTTCGCCCTTCTTCCACCGCCGCTTCAATCGAGGCAAAATTGTCGTCAGTCAACACCATGTCGGCGGCTTCTTTGGCAACTTCTGTGCCGGTAATCCCCATGGCCACCCCAATATCTGCCTGCTTCAGAGCTGGCGCATCATTGACGCCATCCCCGGTCATGGCGACAATTTCACCCCTGGACTGCAAAGCTTCCACTAGGCGTAGTTTTTGTTCTGGGGCCACTCGGGCAAAGACCGCACTGGTTGTGACGGCATTGGCCAGATCTCGATCCGTCAGGTCTGCCAGTTGTTGGCCGGTAAAGGTAGGGGCTGTTGCATCCTGACTCAATCCCATTTGACGGGCGATCGCCGCTGCGGTGATGGCATGATCTCCGGTAATCATCTTGACCTGAATGCCCGCCGACTGACATGCCTGCACGGCGGCGATCGCTGCCATTCTGGGTGGGTCAATCATCCCCTGTAAGCCCAGAAAGGTGAGACCGGAATCAATATCTTTATGATTAATCTGCTTCTGGTCGGCAGCCATTGGCTTCCTGGCAAAGGCCAGTACACGCAGGCCCTGGTCAGCCATGGCGTTAGTTGCCTGTTCAATTTTAAGTCGGTTTAGAGGGACGGATTCCCCTCTGGCATCAAGTTGCTCCTGACATCGCTGCAAAATGGCTTCCATAGATCCCTTGACATAAAGCATACAGGGATCTCTACCTTCTTTTTGCTGATGCAGCGTTGCCATATATTGAAACTGCGACTCAAAGGGCAAGGTATCCAGCCTTGGGTATGCTGATGCCAATGCCGATAAGGTCAGGCCAGCCTTCTGGGCAGAAACGAGCAACGCACCTTCAGTCGGGTTGCCCGCCACAGATAGTTGGCCATCCAGTTTTTGCAGGTGAGAGTCGTTGCACAGTAAGCCACACTCTAAGCAGTCCTGCAGTGTGGGAGCCTGCTCCAGGTCAACCCATTGCTCATTCTGCAAGATTGTGCCAGCAGGATCGTAGCCCACGCCAGTCACCGTATAGGCAGTGCCCCCTGCCCAAATGGCCTGAACAGTCATCTGATTTTCGGTGAGGGTGCCTGTTTTGTCTGAACAGATGACTGTGGTGCTGCCCAGGGTCTCAACTGCTGGCAGTTTGCGAATGATGGCATGGCGCTTTGCCATCCGTTCTACCCCGATCGCCAGGGTAACCGTGACCACTGCCGGTAGTCCCTCTGGAATGGCGCTCACCGCCAGCGCCACCCCCGCTTTAAATCCATCGACCCAGGTTCCACCTTTGCCCAGAATAATGGCAAACATGAAGACGGCCAGAGCCAAGATGATATAAAGCAGGGTTTTGCTGAATTGGGCAATCTTACGGGTCAGGGGGGTTTCCAGGCCGGTGCTGTGTGCCATCAGTTGGGAGATGCGACCAGTTTCCGTCTGCTCGCCGATCGCCACCACCACGCCTCGCGACTGCCCAAAGGTCACCAGGCTGCCGGCATAGGCCATATTGCTGCGATCGGCTAAGACTGTCTCAGCGGCTAGCGGTTCAGTCGTTTTCTGCACCGGAACCGATTCCCCAGTCAAAGCTGCTTCACTGACTTGCAAATCTCGCACCCCGACTAATCGCAGGTCAGCCGGCACTTTATCGCCAGAAGACAACAAGACCAGATCGCCTGGCACCAGATCACGAGAGGTGAGCCGAATTTTTTGTCCATCCCGTATGACTGTCGCTTCAGTAGTCACCGATTGGGCCAAGGTTGCGATCGCCGTTTCGGCTTTCGATTCCTGCACAAACCCGATCACTGCGTTGATCAGCGTTACCCCAAAGATCACGCCAGCATCAACCCAATCTTTCAGTAGCAGGGTGACAACGCCAGCCAGCAGCAGAATATAAATTAAGGGCTGGTTGAATTCCATCAGGAACCGGATCATCGGACTGGTTCCAGTTTTTCCTTTCAGTTCATTAATCCCATACCGATGTCGGCGCTGGTTCACTTCTGAACCGGGCAGGCCGGTTGACAGATCTGTACCGATCCGACTAACAACCTCAATGGTAGAAAGGTGATGCCATTGCGATTGAGCCTCAAACTCCACCATAGACACTGGGCTTAATTCAATGTAACAGGTACAAGCACTATGATAAATGATGATTTCTGGCGTACTTCTATCCGTCCTGAGTTGCGAGAGGGCTCAATTCATAACTCACCAGGAAAATAAACTTCAGTCAACCTGCTTCCATCGGATCATGACGCCCTGAATTAATGCCTAAGCATGGATCGTTGAATATATAACACAAACTTATCAATCTCGTTTGAATATGATAGGCTCAGGCCAGTTTTGAGCATTGCATCGCACCTAGTTCAATCCCCTGCTTGACCCAACTGATTTCTAACCTTAAAGGAACTAAACTTTGTGCCACTAAACAGTCCCATTGTATCCTTTACCGTTTTACTGGCGGCTATTCTGGTGGTACCACCCCTGTTTGAGCGCCTGCGGCTACCGGGCTTAGTCGGGCTGTTGCTCGCGGGAGTAGTGCTCGGGCAAAACGGATTGAATTTGCTCGACTCCGAATCAGACACCATTAAACTGCTGTCGAGTATCGGCAAAATCTATTTGATGTTTGTAGCGGGTTTAGAAGTTGACCTGGCTCAGTTCCGCAAGACCAAAAATCGCTCCATTGGTTTCGGCATTCTCACTTTCCTCGTCCCCTTTTTGACCGGCATAGGGATTGGACAACTGTTTCACTTCGGCTGGAATGCATCTATTCTGATCGGATCTCTTCTGGCTTCCCATACGCTACTGGCCTATCCCATTGTCAGCCGCCTGGGCATTGTGACCAATGAAGCGGTGACAGTTACGATTGGTGCGACTATCTTTACAGACACGGGAGCACTCATTGTCCTGGCCATTTGTGTGGGCATCCACAGTGGCGGCTTTACTGCCTTAAGCTTAGTCTCCTTGCTAGCTGGTCTAGCCATTTACTCGGTGACCATTCTGTTTGGCTTAGACTGGGCAGGGCGAGTCTTCTTCCCTCGCTCCGGGGACGAGGAAGGGAAACAATTTTTGTTTATTCTCCTGGCCTTATTTATTGCTTCGGTAGGAGCGCAGGTCATCGGTGTCGAGCAGATTGTGGGTGCCTTTCTGGCAGGTTTAGCGGTCAATGATGTGTTGGGGCGGAGTCCCACACGGGAAAAGGTGGAATTTATTGGGAGCGTTCTCTTCATTCCCTGCTTCTTTATTGACATAGGGTTACTGATTGACATTCCCGCTTTCCTTAAAACTCTAAGTTCTATAGGTTTAACGGCGGCAATCGTGGGGGGATTGATTGGCAGCAAGTTTTTGGCCGCATTTTTTGCCCAATTGCTCTACTGTTACAGCCGCATTGAGATGCTGACTATGTGGTCTCTGTCCCTGCCGCAAGTGGCAGCAACCTTAGCTGCTACGCTGGTTGCCTATCAATCCTTTAACCCAGGGGGGGAACGCCTGATTCCGGAGTCGGTTCTCAACAGCGTGATTGTCTTGATGCTGGTCACCTCAATCGTTGGCCCCCTGATAACGACCAGATTTGCCAGCCAGCTACCGCTACCTAAGACCGAACTGTCCGTGGAGAATCCCTCAATCTGGTGGGAAGGACAAAGGTGTAATTTGGCCGATCGATCCCGTCAGACCTTCACCGTCGTCGTCCCTATCTACAATCCCCAAACCCAGCGCTATTTAATTGAAATGGCAGCCTTGCTTGCATGCTATGAATCTGGGCAAATTGTTCCTCTGGTGATCGCCAAAGCCCACGTCAATATGGATGCGCCTGAGTTGGAAATCGCTCTTAATAGTAGCCAGCAATTACTAGAACAGGCGACGGCTATTAGCAGGGAGTTTGGCGTTCCGGTCACACCAAAAATCCGGATTGACGACGACATTGCCCTGGGAATTAGTCGCACCAGTCGGGAAGAAGAGGCGAACCTGATTGTGATGGGTTGGAGCTCCACAACGGGCCTGCGGGCTCGCTTATTTGGTACGGTCATCGATAGTGTATTTTGGTCCTCTCACTGCCCAGTGGCGGTTACCCGGCTCTTGATTAGCCCATCCGCAGTGCGCCAAATTTTGGTGCCGATCGATGGTCTGACAGAGCAATCAGCCCGGACGGCACGATTTGCTCAGGTGTTGGCAACTGTCAACCAAGCTCAGGTGACTCTCTTGCACGTCTTGCCACGGCGAACATCTGCCGTTCAGGGTGAGCAATTTAAGGTGAATTTATCTGACTTGATTGACGGAAATAGATCACCCGTTTCCTTTGAAATTACGGTGATATCGGATGACAATATTTCGGCTGCAATTACTAGAGCCTCCCGATCCTGTGATTTAATCATTCTTCATACAATCCGACATCGCACGGCGGCTGGTCTGGAGGTGAGCAATGTCACCAGCCAGGTGATTCAAGAAGTGGCTTGTTCCTTCATCTTGTTTGGAGAGAGAGAATAGGAGGTGTTAGCGATCGAAAAAGAGGCTACCACCGCAAGGCGGGACAAAAAGAACCGTAGATTCTTTTTGTATCCTCTAATCCCCACTTGCGTGGCGGCTAGGTCGTCCCGTTTTAAGCGGATACCCCTAATCAGTCAGTTGAGGTGAGTGTTGATGTCATCTCCCTTCCCCGGCATGAATCCTTACTTGGAAGCCCCTGGACGATGGCAGGAGTTTCACAGTCGATTGATTGTGGCGATCGCCGATGATCTAGGTCCAAAACTGCGTCCCAAGTACCGAGCGGCGGTTGAGTTACGAGTTTACGAAGATGCAAGTGATGAGCTGACGTTGATTGGCAGACCCGATACGGCTGTTTTTCGAGGCATACCCAACTCAGAACAAACTGATTTTTTGTCAAGCGGTGTGGCGATCGTAGAACCTGTGATGGTAGAAGTCCCATTGCCTGAGGAAATTAGAGAGCGGTATTTGGAAATTAGAGAGGTGCCCTCCGGGGAAGTGGTCACAACCTTGGAACTGCTCTCACCCAGCAACAAACGGCCAGGCAGAGGGCGATTGCAGTATGAAGAAAAACGACTCAAGATTTTAGGTAGCCCAACTCATTTAGTAGAAATTGATTTGATTCGATCATTCAAGCCATTACCTGTTCGCGGCAGGGTCAAGCCTTCGCCATACCGTATTCTGGTCAGTCGATCGCACCAGCGTCCCCAGGCGGCTCTTTATCCCTTTGGTTTATCAGACCCGATCCCTGCTTTTCCAATACCGCTAAAGCCTGGGGAAACGGAACCAATTGTGGATTTGCAAAGCTTACTGCATCAGGTCTATGACCGGGCATCCTATGATTTAGAAATTGATTACACTCAGGAGCCGGTTCCAGCGTTGGCAGCTGAAGATGGGATGTGGGCAGACAAACTTTTGAGAGAGAAGCAGCTAAGGTGATAGCCGACCAGCTCAATTTGCTACCGCTGAGTCAACTGATCGGGCTGATGAGCCAGGAACCGGCTGCTATTAGTATCCCGATCGCGGTTAGTCTGGGGGCAATTCCAGGAGCGCTCTGTCGCTACTTCCTGGCGATTTTGCTGGCCCAATGGTTAGGCAGCCGTTTCCCCTATGGCACCTTTGTGATTAATTTATCGGGTGCCCTACTGATGGGCTTTTGTGTGACCTTAGCGGCCCATCAAGTGATTGCTTCACCCGATGTGCAATCCCTGATTATGACTGGTTTTTTAGGCTCTTACACCACCTTTTCCACCTACGCCCTCGATAGTTCAATTTTGTGGCGTAGTGGTCGTCGAGGGCTGGCCTTGTTTTACTGGGCGGGCAGTGTGGTTTTGGGGGGCGTGTGTCTCAAACTGGGTATGGGCTTAGCTACCCTTCTCCGGTAACAGAGTATGAATCAGCAAAACCCAAAATTACCTGGATCTGAGCAGCCTGGACAGGCTACTCGCAGCTTTTTAGAGACCGTCAGCCCAGCGGTGCGAGTGCCGCTGGCCATTAGTTTGGGGGCGATCGCTGGCGCATTGAGCCGCTATTATCTGACCCTGGGGGTTAATCAGTGGTTGGGGACGGCCTTTCCCTTTGGCACCTTTTGCATCAACCTGTCTGGA
>JBJTUO010000007.1:0-5790 GCA_046080785.1 Leptolyngbyaceae cyanobacterium
TCCCTTTGGGTCGAAATCCAGCCACTCGAATCTCAAAGCGCACTTCTCGCACAGACATCTCCAACGGCAGGACCGCAAATTCCGTGGCATCCATTGAGACTGGACAACGGTTGGGTCTTTGCCAACGCACGAGATGATCGTTGAGCTTCCCCCAAGAAAGTGGACATTCTCAAAGAGTCGAAAACCAAGGAGAATGAGTCCATGAGTAACAAACCAAGACGACAATTTACCCCCGAACAGAAGGCTGAGGCGGTTCAGATCGTGCTCCAATCCGGTAAACCTATCAGTCAGATTGCTAAAGAGGGTAGTGGACTAGACCTGTGGATAGGGTTCAGACATCTAGACCAAACTCATAACGGTTGATGAACAAACCGATGACCACATCGTGCAACCAAATTGACTTAGAAAAACAAATCGTTTTGCGGGCTAAACGCTTAATCCGAGTGCGTAAGGTCAAATGCTTGCGTTCAATCTTCTGAGTATGACGTTTACCAACCGTATGGAAAGCTGGGTCAATATGTCGTTCATAGGCTCCCCAATCATCGGTGTAGAACTGCATGATGCCAAAGGGGGCTAACAAGGCTTTGAGTTGTAGAAAAGCCTGGTCTTGATGATTGGAGAGGACATAGGCAAGCACTTCGCCTGTGGCATGGTCAACGGCGTGCCATAGCCATCGTTGTTGTTGCTTGGAACCGACATAACTCCACATCTCATCGGCTTCTGCCTCCAGGTCTTGCCATTGACAGAGATGAACGATCGTTTGAGTGGGTTCAAGTTGGGCCAACCGTGCTTCATTGACTGCTTTGAGATGACGGTCTTTTTTTTAATGTCTCAGTTACGGTTGTTCGACTAATTTTGAGTACCCGTGCCGTATCACGAGTCCCACTGCCGTTGAGTGCCATCTCGCTAATCTGTTGCTTCACTTCGGGCAGATACCCTCGATAGGCATACTCTCGAATGAAGGTGCAACGGGAGCATTCGGAATTGCGACATTTATATCGTTGTTTCCCCTCGCCCGATTGTCCATGTTTAACGACATCACGACTCCCACAACTGGGACAAAGAACTGGTTCAAGCACCATAGCAGAAACTTTAGGCAAATGCACCTCTTAGTTTCTCTCATTTCCACAGGTCTAGTCCACTACCGCTAAAGAGCTGGGTTTGACCGAGAGCGCCCTCCGCAAATGGGTCAAACAAGCTCAAATTGACCAAATAGCAGCCCCAAACGGTGCTCTGACCAGCGAGGAACGCCAAGAGTTGAATCGACTACGCCGTGATGTCAAACGGTTGCAGATGGAGCGAGATTTCCTAAAAAAGACCGCAGCCTTTTTTGCCGCCGAGACCTCAAATCTTATGAGCTAATCGAAGCAGAAAAGGCGAATTTCCCAGTTGCATTGATGTGTGAGGTGCTAGAAGTCTCAAGAAGTGGCTACTATGCCTGGTCAAAGCGACCCCCTGCGACTAGAACTCAGGAGAACCAACAGTTGAAAGAGCAGATCAAAGAGATCCACCAAAAGAGCCGCAATAGCTATGGTGCTCCCCGTATTCATGCAGCGCTCAAACAAGAGGGCTTCGAGGTCGGTCGGCATCGAGTAGCCCGACTGATGTCTAAACTGGGCATCTGCGTGCAACCAAAACGTAAATTCAAAACGACCACTGATTCAAATCACTCATTCCCGACTGCCGAGAATGTGCTCAATCGCAACTTCACAACCCAAGAACCAGACCAAGCCTGGGTAGCTGACATCACCTATATTCCAACCCAGCAAGGCTGGCTGTATCTGGCCGTCGTGATTGACCTGTTCTCGCGACGAGTTGTGGGCTGGTCAATGGCAGACCATATGCGGGTGGAGCTGGTGCTCAACGCCCTGGAAGCGGCTTTAGGGCATCGAGTTCCTGCGACATCAGGGCTATTGTTTCACTCGGACCGGGGTAGCCAATATGCCAGTAGTAATTATCGAGCAGCACTGCAAAAGGCAGGAATTGGTTGCAGTATGAGCCGGAAGGGAAATTGCTGGGATAATGCAGTGGCAGAGAGTTTCTTTGGTACACTGAAAACAGAATTGATTAAGTCAAGAGTATTTGATACAACAGAAAAGGCAAAGAGTACGATAGTGGAATGGATAGAGGTATTTTACAATCGAGAGCGATTACATTCGACTTTGCACTATCTTCCCCCTGTTCAGTTTGAGGAGCAGTATTGGGCATCCCAAAGACAATCCACAGCAGCTTAATCTAACTGTCCACTTTTTCGGGGCAAGGTCAGTTGTAGAAATTTTGCTTGAGAATCGTGGCTCGATTTGGCATAGTAGAGCAATGATTTTGTGAGGCTTTGAGGCTTTGATTCTCTCATATCAAACCTCAAAGCCTTTTATTCTCTTATTTCAGTGCCATTCGACCTAAGTTCCTTAGCAGCACCATGCTTATTCCTGCTAAAAAAATAAGTTCAAGTATAGGAAGTGTTTTTTCAGTTGGAAGATCACCTCCATTGGAAGGACCATCTTCCAACCTTTCTCTAGTTCTATCATTAGAACTAGAATTAGTAGCATTCTTAGTTATCTTGTCTTTGCAACTACTGCCAACTATAATTTGTCGATAATAATCAATATTCTCTACAGTATAGAGGATATGCCGAAATTTCTTAGTTTTACACCATTCGCAGGAGTCATCATCAGCATCATGGTTGCTCTCACCTACAACTCGCCATCCTATGTCAGGTGCATTAGGATCATCTTGTAAACCAGCCATAGTACAAGCGAATGTGAAAGTCAGGACTCTAATTGACCTCAGTTTCCTGCTGAGGAGTTTTTATGAAGGTAGACGATCCTAAAGCTCCCTTAGATCATGCCCTAGAAATAAATATAACTAGTGTTCAGTCAATCAAAGGATGACGAGTAGAGGGAGTAAGATTGAGTCAATCCCTCCAAGGTGCTGGTATGGTCAAAAAGTATATCGTTCGCTTAAGCGAAGTAGAACGGGAGTCTCTCGAACAACTGGTTAAGACCGGCAAACGGGCTGCCTACACAATCAATCATGCTCGTATTCTCCTCAAAGCAGATCAAAATCAAGTCAATGGGAGTTGGCGTGATGAGGATATCAAAGAGGCCTTTGATGTTAGTTTGCGAACCGTGGAGCGGGTGCGGCAACGCTTTGTCGAAGAAGGGTTAGAAGCTGCGCTCAGGTGCCGTCCTGGTGGGGGACGAAAACGGAGGTTGGATGGGGAAAGTGAGGCCCACTTGATCGCATTGCGCTGTGGTGAGATGCCAGAAGGCAAAGGACGATGGACGTTACGATTATTGGCAGACCAAATGGTTGAACTCGGGTTTGTCGAACAGTTGAGTCATGAAAGCGTGCGACAAGTGCTGAAAAAAACGAACTGCAACCGTGGCGGCAAGAGTGTTGGGTAATTCCCCCAGAACAGAACGCAGAGTTTGTCTGGCGGATGGAAGCCGTATTGGAGGTGTATCAAACCGCTTATAACCCCAACATCCCAGTGATTTGCATTGACGAGGCAACCAAGCAATTAGTCAAAGAAACCCTCGTTCCGATTCCAGCAGAGCCGGGACAACCAGAACGAGTCGATTATGAGTATGAGCGCAACGGCACAGCGAACTTGTTTATGGTGAGTGAACCGATGGTGGGATGGCGACGGGTGGAGGTGACAAAGCAACGCACAGCCCTCGATTATGCCCACTTACTCAAAACCTTAGTCGATGACGATTATGCCCAAGCAGAGAAAGTGATTGTCGTTGCGGATAATCTCAACACCCATTCGCCCGCTTCCCTTTACAAAGCCTTTGAGCCAACCGAAGCGCAGCGAATCTTGAGTCGTTTGGAATTCTGTCACACGCCCAGGCATGGGAGTTGGTTGAATATGGCAGAAATTGAATTGAGTATTCTCAGCCGTCAATGTCTGGATCGTCGCCTTCCTGATATGGATACGCTCAAGCGGGAAGTCGCAGCTTGGCAGGACAACCGCAATCATGAGGAAACTTGGATTGACTGGCGCTTTACGACTGCGGATGCCAGGGTAAAGCTAAAGCGTCTCTACCCGTCAATCAATAATTGACTGAACACTAGTCGTCCCTGAAAAAGTGGCCGTTAAGCAGAGGAAGGAATAGGGTCGATCGGGTCAGACGTGAAGAAGTGAGAGAGTTTACGCAGATTAAAGCCGCAGCCTGCCAAAAGGGCATTGATGGAATCCCCTTGTTTACCTTTCAGATAATTGCGACCCAAAGCATGGTCCTGCTTGGTATGACCAATCACCGGTTCAATCGCATTACGACGTTTGAGCAGTCGTTTCAGGGCCGTTGGGACTTGACGATTGCAGACAATCACCTCCACCGTTTCGGGATGATAGTCACTGCCGCGAAACCCTTGGTCTACAACGGCGGTTTGGGGTTTAACCCCCGTTAGACGCTCGACCTGGTCTAAGGCAGAGGGGAGAGTTGCTCCATCATAGGGATTGCGGTAGTGCATTAATGTAAATGATAGAGAATAAAGAAGGGATTACGGACGTCATTTCAAGGGAGTAGAGCAGATGAGAATCGAGATGACCTGCCCAACGTGTGGTTCTCACGACATCTCCAAAAACGGCACAACCCGGCGCGGTAAGCAAAACTACAAATGCCGAGACTGTAAGCGTCAATTCGTAGAAGACCCACAGTGGAAGCCGAGAAATAAAGACACTCAGGCGTTGGTCAATCTGTTGTTGTTGGAGAAGATTCCGTTGGCGGGCATTGCTAGAGCCACAGGGGTTTCTGATAGTTGGCTACAAAGCTATGTCAATGCTCGTTACGAGGTGGTGCCAAAAACGGCAGCAGTCGTCCCCAAGGCCAAAGGCAAACTGAAAGTGCAGATGGATGAACTCTGGTCATTTGTCGACAACAAAGGCAACAAGCAGTGGGTATGGCTAGCAATGGACACAGACACCCGAGAAATCATCGGCTGTCATATCGGTGATCGCTCTAGGGACTCGGCGATTGCCTTATGGCAGTCCATTCCTGCTGTGTACCGGCAATGTGCCCAGGTCTACACCGATTACTGGGAAGCCTACGTCACTGTCATTCCGAGCAAACGGCACGTTGCAGTCGGCAAAGATAGCGGATTGACCAGTTACATCGAGAGACTGAACAACACCCTGAGGCAGAGGATTTCTCGACTGGTCAGGAAGACGCTGTCCTTCTCAAAGAAGCTAGAGAACCATATAGGTGCAATCTGGATGTTCATCCATGAATACAATCGCCTCGTCAGACAGAAGATGGAAGAAACAGGAAAGTTTATCTTTTCCTCTGTCCTTTACTAAAATGCGCTACCGGGATTGCCATGATGAGCCGCAATGCCCACAATCCAGTTGCTAGTCAAGGTGGTGACAAACGCTACTTTACAACCAAACTCATAGCGCTTGTGGACTTTGCCTTTGGCAATACATTCAACTTCTGGTGCATGGACACTGTAACACTTAGGACTGTCTTGTTTTTGTTGACGATAGATCTGTTTGGCCCTCTCTAAGAGGGTTTGTAAAGCGGTGGGAAAGGGAGATAACTTGCGTTCAATATCTCGAATGACTCGTCCAAGATAGGTTCGCAATTGTTTCGTTTGTTTTTTCGCCCGATTTCCTTGACGTGCAGCCGCATAACGGCTTTGTTTAAGCGGTAGTGCATTAATGTAAATGATAGAGAATAAAGAAGGGATTACGGACGTCATTTCAAGGGAGTAGAGCAGATGAGAATCGAGATGACCTGCCCAACGTGTGGTTCTCACGACATCTCCAAAAACGGCACAACCCGG
>JBJTUO010000008.1:0-80654 GCA_046080785.1 Leptolyngbyaceae cyanobacterium
TACCTGGACATCTGCAAAAACAGCGGCTGAGTCAAGAACTTTCAATGGTCTTCAGGGTTACCTAGCAACTATTACTTCTCAAGCCGAAGAGGGTTTCTTACAAGCTAACTTTGCCTCCCTTGTTAATGGCAATTTTGACACCTTAGCTAATGTATGGATCGGAGCAAGTGATGCAGAGCAAGAAGGCCTTTGGAAATGGGTAACAGGCCCAGAAGTAGGATTGGCATTCTGGGATGGAGGCCCTATTAATGGGGTCTATGAAAACTGGGATAACAACTCCGGTGAGCCAAATAATAGTGGTGGTGGAGAGGATTTCGCAGTATGGAATCATCGATACGGTAATGGTTATGTCGCTTTTGCATGGAACGATCTACCTAATATTCCATCTACTGAATTAAACGACAGCGTTCCTGGTTACTTTGTCGAATATTCTGGTACATCTGAAGTCAATGTTGTAACCGGCATTGGAGTATATCAATCCTCAGTAGACGGTGGTAATGGCGATGACACCATCACCATTTCTGGCACTCACTTCGGCATTAAAGATAGCCTGATTTCTGGCAACAATGGCAATGATACCTTCAACGTTGGGAGAGGCCAGGGCATAGTAGACGGTGGCTGGGGTTACGATACCCTTCAAATTGACTATTTCCTCGGTGGCGTGAAGCCTTCTGACATCACTGTCAGGGCAGGTATCGGTGGCGATATCTTGATTAGTGGAACAACCGATAATCTCGGTAATCTCCTTGACGCCAATGGCAACTCTAATGCCTGGACTCAGACAATTAAAGGAGTTGAACAATTCCTGGTCAGCGGGGCTACTTACAGCGCGGCTCAGTTTATCAGCACATTTGGCTAAGACATCCTATCTTGATATGCTTGCTTGAGTTTCGATAGACTCCCTGCTAGATGACTGGTAGGGGGTCTTTTATAGGATCCAAAAGTGTAAAGTCTAAAGCAGTAAGGAATTTGCAATTAAATAATGTATCCGCCGTAGAATGGGTTAAGCGGTAGTTGTAATGCACCATAGGGATTTTATTTTCACGCAAGTCCCTTAATCTCTTGTGCTAAGAGCAGCATGTAATGGTGGTATCCTATGAATCTGCCAACTTGGATTACAGTTTCTCGGCTATTAGGTGCGCCCATCATTTTGTATGGCTTGCATCAATCCGGTCAGGTCTGGCAATGGATCAGCCTGGTTGTGTTTTTGCTGGCTGCCGCAACAGATTGGTTAGATGGTTACCTGGCTCGCCGTTTGAATCAGATTACCGATCTGGGCAAGTTTCTAGACCCATTGGTAGACAAGTTGTTAGTGATGGCCCCCCTACTGGCATTGGTTGAACGGGGTACGGTTCCAGCCTGGGGCGTGTTTTTGATTCTGGCACGGGAACTGACGATCGCCGGATGGCGCGTCAGTCCAGCATTACAGAGCGGCAATGCAATTCAGGGGGCGAACCAGTGGGGTAAATTAAAAACCATTAGCCAGATGGCCGCGATCGCCCTCTTGATTGCCCCCGTTTCAGAACCTGGCCAGCATTGGGGAGTTATTTTATTTTGGGTTTCCGTTGGGCTGACTTGGGTTTCTGGCATGATTTATCTGTGGCCAACCACAACGCTCTGACCAAAGCTATGAGGATGTCACCGGGTTGGAAAAGCAGCAGGGCGGACAGTCAATGTCTGGGTTTGGCCCCCTCGATTAATTTCAAGCTTGAGGCCCGTCCCAATCGCACTGGCCTCCACCATTGACTGCACTGCGGAAGACGAAGTCACCGGTTTGCCGTTAATGCGCTGAATCACATCCCCCTGTTGCAAACCTGCCTGCTTAGCGGGTGAACGCTCCATGACCCGCACAATCAGAACCCCTTTATCCTGGTTAATTTTTAATCCACTGCTGCTATCTTGATTAATTTCTTGTCGAATTGACGGGCTCAAATCTACCATCTGAATCCCTAAGTAAGGATGATCGGCTTTGCCTTTCGTCAACAATTGCTTGGCAATGATCTGAGCCGTCTCAATTGGGATGGCAAATCCCAACCCCTGGGCGTCTGCTCGAATCGCCGTATTGATGCCGATTACATCACCCTGATCGTTGAGCAAAGGGCCACCGGAGTTTCCAGGATTAATGGCTGCATCTGTTTGAATAAAACTAACCCGTTTATCAGGGACGCCCACCTGCGAGCTAGACCGCCCAATCGCACTGATAATTCCTGCTGTTACCGTGTTATCTAATCCTAAAGGGTTGCCAATGGCGATCGCCCACTGCCCTGGTAGCAGGCGATCGGATCGCCCTAACTTTACCGTCGGCAACTGACTGGCATCAATCTTCACGACTGCCACATCCGTAAGCGCATCGCGCCCTACAACCCGCCCCTCAAAGGTGCGGCCATCCCTCAGGGTAACGTCTACGGTATCCGTACCTGATACCACATGGGCATTTGTCAACAGCTTGCCATCCTGACTGACGATGAAGCCCGATCCAGTGCCCCGCTCCACCCGTTCCTGGGGCACCGGCAATTCTTCCCCAAAAAAGCGGCGGAACAAGGGATTTTGCAGCATTTCAGGAACGTCAGCAGCCACCCTACGAGATGAATCAATTCGCACAACGGCTGGGCCAATCCGTTCTACAGCTTCAGCAATAAAGCTTTTATCTACTGGCGGTAGAGATGCCGTTGCCATCGTCTGCTCCGGTACGTTTGACGAATTGGGAACCAGAGGCTGCAGGTTTAATGAATTGGTAGACCCACCATTTTGTTGCATCAGGTAGTGGCTGCCAATCATGCCTGCTCCACACCCGATCGCCAGTAGGGCCGTGTAGGTTGTCAGTTGCTTAAACGAAAGGCTCATGGCGATTGGCTTGGAAATTTTCTTGATTGTAACAAGACTGAAGGTTTTAGATGGTTCGACCAGAAGGGGTAGAATCGATCCCACTGTCTGATGTTTGGATAAAACACGGGTTATGCTTTCGATTCCTCAACTGCTGGCTGACGAACTCTCCCTCCGGCCTGACCAAATTCAAAACGCTCTGGAATTGTGGGCAGAAGGAGCCACCATTCCCTTCATTGCCCGCTACCGCAAAGAGCGAACAGGGGAAATGACCGAAACTCAATTACGAGAGTTATTCGATCGCCATGCCTACCTGACCGAGTTAGAAGCGCGGAAGCAAACAGTTCTCGCTGCCATTACAGAGCAGGGCAAGCTCACTGAGGAACTCAAGGCTCAAATTGAAGCCTGCCTGCAAAAAACTGAGCTGGAAGACCTCTACCTCCCCTATCGCCCCAAACGCCGCACTCGTGCCACAATTGCCCGGGACAAGGGGTTAGAACCGCTGGCCCAATGGCTTCAATCCCTTAATGCGCCAGGAGTCGCCAGTGTCAACCTGGAAACTGAAGCCCAAACTTATATTTCTGTAGAAAAAGGGGTTGCCAGTGTGGAAGAGGCCTTACAGGGAGCATCTGACATCCTGGCTGAGCAAGTGGCCGAGCAGGCAGACCTGCGGGCAGACCTGCGCAAATTTTTGTTGCGATCGGGAAGCTGGGTCTCTCGCATCAAAGATGACCATCCAGAAGGCAGCACCAAATTTGAAATGTACCGCCAGTACCAAGCTCCCGTTGCCAAAATTGCCCCCCACAACCTGCTGGCCCTCTACCGCGGTGAAGCAGAGGGCATTCTAGACCTGCAATTCACCTTCCCGGAAGACACGGTATGGAGCGATTTAGAACGCCATCAAATTCGCAGTAAACAGCCGCAACTGCGGGCTTTTTACCAGGTGATGCTAAGAGATGCCTTTAATCGCTTGATTAAGCCCTCCCTCTTAAATGAAGTGCGAACCGCTAAAAAGTTAGAGGCTGACATTGCCTCCATTCAAACCTTTGAAGCCAACCTGCGAGAACTGTTGCTGGCGGCCCCCGCAGGCATGAAACCCACCCTGGCGATCGACCCCGGCTTTCGGACAGGCTGTAAAGTCGCCGTCCTAGATCAGACCGGTAAATTTCTGGAGTACCATGCCATCTTTCCCCATCAAGCAGCAGAACAACGGCAACGGGCAGCAAAGACCCTGACCGACCTGATTCAAAAATATCAGGTGCAGTTGATCGCCATCGGCAACGGCACCGCCGGCCGGGAAACCGAAACTTTTGTGCGAGAACTGCTAAACACCTGGAATCAAGCACCTGTTGTTGTCATAGTCAACGAAGCAGGAGCCTCTGTTTATTCTGCTAGCCCGGTCGCGATCGCTGAATTTCCAGATCAGGATGTGACTGTGCGAGGAGCCATCAGCATTGGTCGTCGCCTGCAAGACCCCCTGGCAGAACTGGTCAAAATTGACCCTAAATCCATTGGGGTTGGGCAATATCAGCATGATGTGGATCAGAAATTACTGAAAAAAAAGCTGGATGAGACGGTAGAAAGCTGTGTCAACTACGTCGGCGTTGATTTGAATACTGCTTCTAAAGAATTGCTCACCTTCGTTTCTGGCATTACCCCCACGATCGCCAACAACATCGTGGCCTACCGTAACGAGCAGGGTGCCTTCCGTAATCGCCGCCAACTGTTAAAAGTGCCTAAACTAGGGCCAAAGGCCTTTGAACAGGCCGCAGGCTTTTTGCGGATTCGGGATGGAGAAACCCCCCTGGATAATACTGCCGTTCACCCAGAACGCTACAACCTAGTGGCCACCATCGCCAAAGATTTCAACATCCCCCTCGCCCAGGTCACTCAACTAGCCGATCGGCTCAAATCTTCTGACCTGCAGCGCTACATCACCGACACCGTAGGCGAGCCTACTCTGCGCGATATTCTCAGTGAGCTAGAGAAACCCGGTCGAGACCCCAGGGCTGAATTTAAATACGCCTCCTTTAAGGAAGGTGTGACCGAAGTTTCAGACCTGAGAGTGGGCATGGAACTGGAAGGGATCGTCACCAACGTCGCCAACTTTGGCGCTTTTGTGGATATTGGTGTCCATCAAGACGGTCTAGTGCATATTTCTCAATTGGCCGATCGCTTTGTCAGCGACCCCAAGCAGATTGTCAAAGTAGGCCAGGTTGTCAAAGTGCGAGTACTAGAAGTCAACGAAGCCCTGAAGCGCATCAGCCTTTCCATGCGATCGGATGCTGCCAGCCATGCTGCAACGCCCAGACCGTCCAGCGATCGTTCTACCGGGGAAAAGCACACAAAACCAGCCACTCTAGACGATTTGAAAGCTAAGTTTGGCAGGAAACAGTAGAAATGCGAGCTTCACAAAACTCTGATCAGTCTCGTCGTTCCAGAATCAGTTGCAGAATCTCCTGGGCCGCCCGATCGCAAGCTCCCGCTTCCCCCATGGCCCGCTGCATCGACTGATACCCAGCTAGCATGGTCTGGCGTCGTGCTTGATTCAACAGCAGATCCAACGATTCTTGCACCAGATTTTCAGGGGTTGCCTGTTTTTGCAAAAACTCCCGTACAACTGGCTGCATCTCAACTAAATTGACCGGAGAGACAAACGGTACAGAAAAGTTCAGTACGTTGCCCAAAATCCAGGCTGTACCGGGATGGATCTTATACAAAACAACCTGGGGCACGTTTAACAGGGCAATCTCCAGGTTAACCGTCCCAGATTTGGTGATTGCCAGGTCTGCTGCCGCGATCGCCTGTAGCGTCATCGAGCTCCCTGCCGGCACACTTTGATTGGGGTCAGCTAAAACAGTTGCCTGTAGTCCATAGGTCTGAATGGCTTGTTCGATCGGGCCGCGATACTTTTCCAGTGAAAGGGGAATCCAGAAGTGAACCTGAGGTAGCTTTGCCTGAATCTGGCGAGCAGCTTCAGCAATGATCGGTAATAGATATTTCACCTCTTGTTGACGGGAGGCTGGTAACAGGGCAATGGCAACCTGATCAGGAGGAATTTGCAAAGCCGCACGAGCTTGCTCACGGGTAGGCCCCTGTTGCATCCGATCCACTAAGGGATGCCCTACCCACCTGACTGAGCCGCCCTTCTGCTCAAAAAAACGAGCCTCCTCTGGAAAAATGGCCAGAATCCGATCCGTACCGCGAATAATTTGATTAGTATTATAGGAACTAAACGACCAGATCCACTCCTGGGGAGCGATGTAGTAAACCACTGGCACTGCTGGCAAGTGTTTGCTAAAGTAGCCGCAAAAAGCTACATTCGGGCTGACATAATCAACCAACACAGCAATATCAGGGGGAGTTTGCTGCAATTGTTCCCTTGCCCGCCTTTGTAAGGCTAGAGTTGGCAACACGTAAGGCAGAGATTCCAGAATTCCGATTGAGCCAATCTCGCTGGTATTCCCTAATAGTTGGGCCCCCGCTGCCGCCATCCGCTCGCCACCCAGAGCAAAAATATCTAGATTCAGGCCAAGTAACTGTGCCTGGCGATAGAGCGCTTCGATTAACAGGGCAGCTTGCAAATCGCCAGAGACTTCTCCCGTGCTGATAAAGATACGGACTGGTCTATTCATTATCCTGATTGCGTGAAACTGAGCGCCGACCGGGGGTCAGGCCTCGACGCCCCTCTTGCTGCGAGAGATGTAAAAAGCGGCGCAAATGCTGGATGTATTCACTATCTGGCAAAATATCTAGTTTTTCGATCGCTTGATTCAAGGGTAACCCAGATCGATAGAGAATCCGAAAGGCTTTTTTCAAAGATTGTAACCCCTGGCCACTGGCTTCTTCCGAGATACCAGATCGCTTGAGACCCACTAGATTTAGCGATCGAACACGGGCTGGGTTGCCCTCCACAATCACAAAAGGAGGGACATCTCGATTAATGCGGGTCATTCCTCCAATCATTGACAGTCGACCAATATGGACAAATTGGTGAACCCCTAAAACACCGCTGATTCGGGCCTTTGATTCGATATGAACATGGCCGGATAGGGCGACGGAATTGGCGATAATCACCTGATCTTCAATTAAGCAGTTGTGACCTACGTGAGCGTAGGCCATCAGTAAATTACCATTACCAATCGAGGTTACCTCTCCAGCAAAAGTCGGTCGGTTGATCGTGACATACTCTCGAAAACAGTTATCATCGCCAATCTTAACCAAACTCTCGGAGCCGTCATATTTTAAATCCTGGGGTTCTAGTCCGATCGCCGCCCCTGGATAAATTTGGTTACGTGCGCCAATCTCCGTCCAACCATCCAACACCGCGTGAGGGCCGACTGTTGTGCCAGGCCCAATTTTCACCCGTTCTCCGATCACGGCGTAAGCGCCCACTCTCACCGTTGGGTGTAACTCAGCCCCGGAGGCGATGACAGCAGTGGGATGAATCAAGGGTTCCATAGAGTAATGAGTAATGAGTAATGAGCGATGCATGAGACACAAGCATAATGATGGGTGAGTTTGTTGAGCTATGAGTATTAACCTCACAACTTAGCACTCAAAACTCAAAACTAAATTAATCGACCAGGGAGAACATCAGCTCACCTTCTGATACTAAACGCCCATCAACTTCTGCTCGGCCTTGCATTTTGCCAAACCGTCGTCGCTTAATACAAATAAGTTCTACAGTCATAATCAACTGGTCTCCAGGCACAACAGGACGGCGAAACCGCACTTTATCAATCCCTGCAAACAGAAACAAGCCATGATCCACCGTCTCCATTTGGGTCAGTACAATACCCCCTACCTGGGCCATTGCCTCAACAATTAAAACGCCAGGCATAATCGGGCGTTCCGGAAAATGCCCTTGAAAATGAGGCTCGTTAAAGGTGACATTTTTGATGCCAACAGCCCGGCGACCAGGAATATATTCGATAATTCGATCAACCAGGGCAAAGGGGTAACGGTGAGGCAATAGGCGATGAATATCTTCCAATGTCAGATCGGAGGCTGCATTCACTAGATGGGCATCAGACTGCTTAGGATCTGAACTCATTTGGTTTGCAGTGGTTGAGAGTGTATCGTCAGTAAGTGTTGACATGGGTAAGCATCCAGTAAGACTTCAAAGTATCTAGCTCCTCACAGAAACGAGCGATCGCACAAATTGAGTATGCAATTGGTGGCTGGCTTTATAGGCCAAGAAATGAGCAGTTGGTAGTGTGCCGATCAAACTCAAATCCCCTACTAAGTCTAAAAGTTTATGACGGACTGGCTCATTTGGAAATCGTAAAGGTGGATTTAACCATCCCCCTGGGCCACAAACCAAAGCATTTTCCAAACTACCACCCCGAATCAGTCCCTGACTGCGCAAGGACTCAATTTGATCAGCTAGCCCAAATGTGCGAGCAGGGGCAATCTCTTTGGTAAAGCTGGATCTTACCTCGATTGCAGAGCCGCTCGCCGCCCAACTGTGCCATTGATTACCGATCGCCGGTAAGTCAAAGTCAATGCCGTAGGTAAAGCGCAACTCTGGGGCTGGCAGTGCCGCAACAAAGGCATCCCGATCCCTGACCCAAATTGGTTCCAAGATCTGCCAGGTTGGCCGCCGGGCTGCTTGCTCAAGGATGCCAGCCTCTGCGATCGCAGTTACCCATACTTGCGCTGAGCCATCCAATAAAGGAATCTCTGGCCCGGTCACTTCAATGCGGGCATTATCGATACCCATTCCCGTTAATGCCGCCAGCAAATGCTCGACTGTCCGGACATGAGCAGATCCCTGAGTTAACTCGGTTGAAAGCATCGTTTGGGAAACGGACTCAATTTGGGCTGTGATTTCGGGTTGCCCTGGTAAATCAGCCCTAACGAAATAGCGACCCCGGTTAATCTCTGCGGGCACGATCCTAACCTGTACCTGCGCTCCGCTATGCAGGCCAACCCCCTCACAGCGAATTTCATGCTTCAACGTATGCTGTTTCAAGTCAGTTGATAAGTGCCCCTGTAAAGGAAGTTCGGCGCTTTGATTAACAACAACCATTGAGTCCATTAGAAGCGTTCTCCAATGCCAAAGCTGAGTTGGTTGCCGCCTTCGTTGTTAAAGCCCCAGTCAATCCGAATGGGGCCAAGCGGTGATTGAATCCGCACCCCCAGACCGTAACCAAAGCCGCTTCCAGGTTTTTCTCGGATACCCCCTGGATTGCCTAAAACAAGGCCCTGACTGCCAAAGTCATAGGCACCATCAAAAAAGAGTGCCCCGGAAATAATGGAAAAGACCGGGAATCGATACTCAAACGTCCCTTGAATAAAAGTTCGGGCTGAACCAAGCTCCCCTTCACCATATCCCCGTACAGAGTTAGCACCCCCCAGAGAAAAGGCTTCGTAGGGAGGCAGGTCACCTAAAACCGTGCCGGCCTGGAAGTTAAATGCAAAGGTTTGGGGGCAATCGGCTGGCTTAGGTGTCACAGCTCGACAGCCTTTAGTAAACCGGACAAGTTGAGTGGGGATATAGAAACTGTATCCCCCTCGTAAGCGATTCCCTAAAATGCTGCCCGCCCCAATCGGAAGCCATTGCTCAGTACCCAACCGCAGTAAAGATCCGGATGTCGGGCGCAGAGGATCATTGCGTTTATCTTGCACGACTCCAAACTGGATCGAAAATAGATCGTCTGTGCCGGTACGGCTCCAGGTTAGCGGTTCAAATTGACGGGGGTTGCCATATACCGCATTGGCGAATACCCTGCCATCAGCATCTGTTGTCTGTACCTGCTGATATTGGAATCCTAAAGACGCAACCCACTCCGGTTTAATAAATACAAAGGGGTTTAACTGGCGGCTAAAGCTAATACCACCTCCTGTCCGAACTACACGGGGCGTATCACCGTTGGCAAGGTTGACTTCATTATTGCCGCCATCAAAGTTGAGGTTAATGGTACGGCGGCGGAAGAAATTGAGGGTATAGGAGGTGCGGAATGGATCTCCCGCAATCCAGGGATCGGTAAAGCTTAAGTCAAATAACAGTTCCCGTTGGCCAACTTGAATTTCGGCCCCTAACCGCTGGTTATTGCCGCCAAAATTATTTTGTTGATAGCTGACTGTACCAAATAACCCGCTGGCAGAGCTAATCCCCGCGCCTGCCGCGATCGATCCAGCATTTTTTTCGACCACATTGGGAACGACGATGACCTGCCGCGGATCAGTCCCAGGATTGAGCGCCAGACGGACATCATCAAAAATACCCAGGCCAAAAATCCGTTGCAGGTCTCGTTCAACAATCTTGCGATTGAAGACATCCCCCGGCTTGATTTCCATTTCGCGAGTCACGATGAAGGGCCTGGTGCGGCATCGAATGGGATTACCCTTGGCATCCGTATCGCTCCCCTCTTTATTGATGCAGCGAACTTCGATTTTTTCGACTACCCCCTCTGCGATTTCCAGGGTGACGACGCCATCTGGCGAGACCTTAGGTGAGCCAATCACCTGAGCCAAAACATAACCATTATCCTGATACCACTTGTTGAGCTGCTTAATCCCCTCTTGCAGGCGTACCAGATTCAGGGTTTCCCCGTACTGATCTTTGAAGGCCGATTCTACAATGGGTTCAGGTAATACTTTGGTGCCTTCTACTTTGACTGATTGCAAGACTGGGTTGACTGTAACTTCAAAGGTCACTCTCACCCCCAGGGGGGTATCTTCTGGGGTAGCTCGAACATTGGAAAAATAGCCAGTTGCAAAGATAGCGTTGATATCTTCTTGAATTTGGGAGCGTGTAGCCGTCCGGCCAGGTTGAGTGCGAATGACCCGGTAGACTTCATCGAGCAACTTCCCTTCTGCCCCTTCAACTGCTACCTCTGCCACCAACACTCTTGGTTCTGGTTCCGGCTCAGTGGTTTGTTGTGGCGGAGTCGTTGTGCCAGAATCTGTCCCAGGCTGGGTTTCTGAGGGTTGGTCTATACCCCCAGGAGCCGGAGTTTCACCAGGAACACTGGGCTGGGGCTGGGTTGGCGCAGTTGGGGTTCCTGTTTCTGAAGCTGGCGATGGAGGGGCAGTCTCTAGAGCAGGTAGGGGAGTTCCCTGTGGTTGTATCGGGGCTGTTTCGAGAGATGGCCTGGATGGCTCTGTTGGAGCTGTTGGCGTAATTGTGGAGGGCACCGATGGCTGAGGCCGCGGTTCTGAGGGGGGGGCTAGAATTGGCCCAATTTCCAGGCGATCGGGCTGCTCCTGCGTGACCTGGGCCATCTCAGTTGTTGGATTGGGAGCCTGCAGCGAAGCACCAGCCGCGATCGCAGAAAGAGAAGCACTGGTCACCAGCTTTTCTGAAAACTGAAGTGACACCTGATTCAGCGTCTTCCCCTGAGCGGCGCTGGAGATGCCCAAACCAGAAGAGGTTGCCAGCATTGCAACGACTACTGGAGAAAACCTTAACCAATTGAAATTATCGTTCACGCCCACACCCCACGTTCTGCCAAATCGCAGATTTCTTCGGAAATTTCAAATCAGAAAACTCAAATATGACAAACTGTGAAATTTTACCCCATTCGTGGGTACAGATACTTAAAAATGTGACAGTACCCGTTCCATCACCTGTTGATAAGCGGCTTCTACATTGCCCAGATCATGGCGAAACCGATCCTTATCCATCACTCGACGGGTGGCATCTGTTTCTGCCTGATCCCAGAGACGGCAGGTATCGGGGCTAATTTCATCTGCCAAAATCAACTGCTGGCTGCGATTAAGGCCAAATTCAAGCTTGAAGTCAACCAGGGTAATACCACATTTTTGAAAAAACTGAGTCAGGACCTCATTGATACGAAGCGCCATCCGTTGTAGTTGCTCGACCTGTTCAGGGGTGGCAAGGTTTAGTAACTGTAGGCGATCGGGAGTCAACAACGGATCACCCAGTGCATCATTTTTGTAGTAAAACTCCACCAGTGGCGGCTGAATCGTAGTGCCAACGGGTAAGCCCGTTTCACGAGCAAGGCTACCGGCGGCAATGTTTCTCACCACTACCTCAATGGGGATAATCTGTACCGGTTTGACGCGCATTTCATGATCACTGCTGCGATCGATGAAATGGGTCGGAATGCCCTGAGATTCGAGTAACTCAAATAAGTGACTGGAAATGGCACAGTTAATTGCCCCTTTGCCTGAAATACTGCCTCGCTTTTGCGCATTAAAAGCAGTAGCATCGTCTTTAAAGAAAGTTACCAAAATATTGGGATCGTCTGTAGCATACAGAATTTTAGCTTTGCCTTCGTATAAAGCCTGACCTAGGGACATAATCAAAGGAAATAGGAATTTTAAGTGAGTGTGGGGTCAGCTTACCAAATCTTGGGTTCTGATCAAAATATTTACTGACACATCGTGTGTTTAATCACAAGGACACCCCCGCCTGCTCGTCGCTGAAGATTTCGTAGACCAGGGCTCTTAACTTCGGATGCTGACTGACTGTGGCAAGCAAAGTCACTTGCTAAAGTGCCTCAAAAGGGCTATGGCGGTTTTCGGTCGATCTCAGCAGACTTTCTGCCCTGAACCCCTTACCAGTCAAGGGTCAATCCTATTTGATCCGTTGAAAAACCGATATATCAAAAGTGAATAAAAATAAACTTCGCCCATTTGTCTGAAGTCACAATTGGTGATTCAACTATAGTTAGAGGAGTGCAGAAATAGATCATTTTTTAATCCTTACAGGCTATTAATATAGGATTTTTTCTTTAATATGGCGCGTAGTGAGTTGCAACTGACCATTCAACTCTCCGAAGCAGAGTTGGATCTTCTGGCAAGGCAGTGCCAGCAGACTGGTCAAGCCCCTGCTGAATTGATTCGAGGGTGGATCCAGTCCCAGGGGGAGACTCATCGATCTCAATCAGGCTTAACTAGACATCCAGTCCTCAATGATCCAATCCTCTCAAGTCAAGCTGCACCTCCCTTACCGCAGCAACTCTCAGATGAATTGGAAGAACAGACTTTCTCGCCACAGACTGAGTTTAATTACCAGGCATTTCTCAATACGATTCCCGATCTCGTCCTGCGCGTTCAAGCCGATGGCACCTGTCTGGAGTGCATTTCTCCCAAGGCCCCCCAATCGGCTGTCTTTCTTCCCATCGTGAGTCATATCCGTGAGGTGTTGCCGTCTCATTTGCTGCAGCCGTTTTTACAGCAACTGGAGCAGGCTCTCCTCCATCGATCGGTGCAAGTATTTGAACATCCACTTGAAAAGTATGGTCAGTTGTATTTTGAAGAGGTGAGAATGTTTCCCATCTCTAACAACGAAGGGCTGATTCTGGTACGAAATATCACTGCACAAAAGCGGGCACAGCAAGCAAGAAGGATATCGCATATTTTCTCTTTCATTAACGTGAGTTCGACGGACTAGAAAAATCCGTAAAAAAGGCTGAAACTGGATTTAATCAATCAACCAAACTTCAGCCATGAACACTATCGTATCCCACCTCGATATCACCCAGATCTTCTGTGACGTGGATGACTTCTGCCAACAATTTGAGCACTATTGGCAGCAACAGCCGCAACTGCCTGCTTCTTGGTCAACTTACTGGCAGGCCTGGTGGCATATACCTACCAGGAAAAGAAACTAGCATTGGATCTGAACATGAAAGGCTTATCTGCTCTACCCCCTGCTATCTTTTAAATTCGTCGAACTGACGTTGGGTTAGAATCATTTCCCCGTCAGGCTTCCCGCCTTAAATATACGCCCCCCACAGGGCTTAAAAAATCTGGAACTTATGGGACTGATAGGAGGGGGGAATGAATCTTTACGTTCAGATTATTCACCGAGGGAGCGCCAACCTGCTTGCCAGAGCGATCGCTGCTGCAAAAGTTGGGCATTGATCCAAAATCGAACGGTTGGGTCACAGGCCGCCACCAGTTCAGCAAAGACCCAGCGGCCTTGATTTTTGCGATTGACAACCTCAAAGTGACGCCACCCATCAACCTGCTGGCAAGCAGTCCATTTTGAGCCCAGTAGATGGGGAAACTTTTGCTTTTGTGCCATGAAATTAGGTAGTTAATCCTGCTTGGCCGCAATCGTGGCACTAAACTCCTCTGGCGAAGCATAGACTTCAAAGAACTTTTCCATCCCGGTCTGCTCAATTAACATACGAGCCTGTGCATTCAAGCTGCACAGAGCAAACCGACCTCTAACATCGCGCACCCGCTTGTAAGCCGTAACTAGGGCAGAGAGCCCCGTACTGTCCATAAACAAGGTATTTTGGAGATTAATCAAAATCGTTTTTTGGCCATCCCTAAGACTGCGGCTAATTTCTTCCAGTAAATCACCGCCGGTAGTCGAACTTAAAATTCGGCCTGACAAAAAGATTGCAAAATCATCCATACAGTTCCATCTGCCGAGTAATACGCCATCTTAATGAAGTGCCTGACTTTCATTCTACCTTCAGACGTGACATACTCCCGCTGCTCATGTTGTCGCATAGATTGATAGACCTTACAGGAATTGTCCCCATTCAGCATTATGGGTTGATTTAGGCATTGCTGCTTCCAGTGATGAAAAGGATGCAGGATGAATTAAACCGAAGTTTCAAGCATCCTGCTTTTCAGCAACACTTGCTTTTGTGAGTTTGCTTTTCACAGTTTCTTTGATGTTCAGGATGTTCAGCTTTTCATCAAAATTCCTCCGAGAAACCCCTGCCTTTAGGCATGGAGAGGGATAGGAGCGGTGGTCGCAAGACCACCAAGTTTGTGCTGCGGGCAATCAGAGAAACCTTGCTGATGGCGAATTGCCCTAAGCGTTTCCAATTGCAGTCAGACACGCTGATCTGCTTCTGGGTGTCGCCGCTCACCCAACCAAGATGCACCTTGCCACCCATCTCTGCCCGCACCAGATCCCCCTTGCGGTAGCCGTGTCGGGTCTCGACAAAGTGGGAGCAGGCCAAGGCTAAGCCATCAACCGCATGGGTAGAGAACTCAGCCTTCGACTTGTCTGACTTGTCTTTGACTAGGCCCAAGTACTTGCGAATGGGGTTCCTGACCAGTGATGTGCTTTCCTCAGGAGACAAGTTTTTTTTAGCGATTTTCTTTCCGATGCCTACCCGTCAGGATAGAGCCCAGAAGTGCTTGCCGTTAAAGCTCAATAATTAGTTGGCCAGTTGACTAACTGGCGGGATCCCTAACACTGGACAGGTCAGTTTGGCTTGCAGTTGATCAATTAAAGGATGATCCATAGATTCACAGCCAACAACCAGCAGGGACGCTGCTTCTGAGGTAATAACCTGATGCAACTCCTGAGAGATCGAGCCAAAGCGCAGATGGGTTTTAAGTGAACCGCGCCATTCTTCAGCCAGTGTTCGAGCTTGCCACAGAATATGATCGGCCCGTTCAAATTGCTCAATCTGGCAAGTTGAAGTTGCTAGATTGGGCGCACCAGCGTCAGCAATAGCTGTGCCGGTGTATAGACAACGAGATAGAGATACCTTTCCTCTCTCTTCTGCGGTAATAGTTTTTGGGCGACGGTTTTGCTTTTGTGAGGGCAGGTTAAGAAATTGAGGCCGATTACTCTTTTTTAGTGGCTCAGCACTAACCACATAAACAACCTGGACGTTGACTGGTTTACTATTGGCCAGACGAGTTTGGTGGGCAATCCACAAAGTCAAATCTAAAGCCGTTTGACTGCGCGGAGAGCCATTATAGGCAACAACAAGATTAATATCTGATAGCCCTGTGGTGTCAGACAGCGCTGCATCTGGCAAGAGCATCATCTGGCGAGACAGGCTAGAATGCCCCAGTGCAGCTCCTAGACGCGCAAGCATGGCTAAAATATTCACGATTTAAAACCTCTCAACAACTAGAGTAAACGAGAGGTGGGTCAGGAAACGGCAGTCACTTGCAAATTCAGTAAACCACCGTTAGGAGACTACGTGGACCACTGCTAAAAAGCCTTAGTCTTGAGTGCTCCTCCCATTGCCGACGGAGTTAGCTGACGGGCTAAGACTGGAAGGTGTCTCTCTCATCAAGTTGAGATTAGCCCCAAAAAATGGTTCCTCCGCTTTAAGTCATAATACTTAGCGCAGGCCAAGTATTATGAACCTAAACTAAGCTACCCACTCCATAAACAAACAACTTTGCCAATAAATCACTTTCGGTCGTTACACATCGCTTAGGTCAAAACACTTAAGGCAAGCTTGGTCGGTTAAATGCCAAACTTGGATAGGCGCTCTGACTGACTTTCACCATGGCACTCATGGCGACGGCTATAACACCCCTTGCTCTTTCTCAACTACTCAGTCAGTTTAAATAAGGATTGTTGAGAAAAACTGATAAGTTTACAACACAATGCAACTGATTTATCAGGAATTGTTAGCTTTATCAGACATAGACACTATAACCTACTCTTTCCCGATCGTCGATCAGCTTGGTAGCAAGCTTTACAGTTGACAAAAAATTGACTGCTTAAAGCCAATCTGATTAAAATTCCTAGTGCTTATTGTTACTACCACTGCGAAACGGAATAAATCTGTCACCCTGGCGACTAAAGTCGCGGCTATACAGAGAAAATCGTCGATGCAGGTTACTGCAAAGCTTGGTTTTATTGAGTCCGCGTCGGTGGGCTTTGTTGGTGTAACAGCGGTTTTAACCGCCGGATACTTTTTAAACGCCCGCTTAAGCAGATAGCCCTGATTGTTAGGTAAAAGACAGACAAAATTCACAGGATGTTTATAAATCAGTTATTATTCTTGCTGCCCAACTGGATGGCCTACTATAGCGACCCAATCAAGATTGTGAAAGGTTTGAGGCTGGTTGACTGACAAAACTCTTGAAACCCTGATTCTGCCCTAGGCTGGGTTAGCTTTCGCGTAACCCAGCGAAACTACTTCTGGTGTTGGGTTTCGCATTGCTCAACACCAACTTATATCAGATCTTTTGTCAGTCAATCAGGGTTTGAAGAGGAGGTCCTTCTCGCAAACTCCTTTCACCATCCAGGCGTTCACGAATTATTTAGGATTGCCATATCTAGAGATTTTATTGCTGTCAAGGTTTAGGTAGATTGATTTTTTTGGAAGTCTGGATCCTGGAATGAGGGCATCACAAAGCGCCGATACTTTTGGTTTACGTTAACTTCATAAAACCCAGAAATTACTCCCTGGTAGAATTTAGTAAATGGTATACAAAATTGTATAAGTCGGTTTCTGGCTGTTCCTGTAAAGACAAATCTTTCAAATCGATTAATGTATTAACCAGGTTATCTGCTTGCTTGCGGTAGGTGGCATTAGCGGCCAGCAGGTCAGTAAAGACCTCACGCTCAACCTGGAATCGGCCAGCCTCTTCAGGTAAAGGGGTTTGATACGCCACTGTATCGGCGTCATATCGCAGTAAAAAGATAAGAGCCTGACTCAGGCATTGCAAACTCTGCTGCAGTTTGCGGATGTCTAACTCCAGGCGATCGAAGCCCACCTGTCCTTCAATCCGCAGCTCTACGATCGGCTGCTGTTCCGGTCGCAGTTTTTGGGTCTGAATCGCTGTTTTCACCTGCTGTTCAGCTAGTTGTTCTACCTCCTCAAGGCTCTCCTGTCCCCGGAGGCTAATCCGTAATCGAACAACAGGGCGTTGGTAGTAGTCTCGCTTTAGCTCAGCTTGAATGCCGTCGGGGTCAAATTGCACCAGATAGACGCCCCGCTCATAGGCACTTTCTTCAATACTGTTAGCCTCTAAGGAACCGGGGTTAAAAATCCAGCCCTCGACGGCATAGTTCTTATGAATGTGCCCCAGAGCCAGATAGTCTACCCCCGCTTGCTTGAGCGGAAGCAGGTCAGCGTAGCGCAGGGCACCCTGGTAGCGAGCGATCTGACCTTCCAGCCCATGATGAAACAACATCACCGTATGAGCAGGGCCAGACGGAAGCGCCTGAATCCCATCTGCCAGTGTCGCGATCGCCTTGGGGGCAGACGCTCCGTACCAGAAGGAACCGACAACCCTCACATCACAGTTTAAATCAACATATCCCCCCCGCCTCACATCTGCATCCCACGGCTCGTAGAGCGGCTCCCCATTAGTCGGGTTACCAGGCTCTAGAAGAATTAATAATCCCCAGTCAGCCAGGTAGCGCAACCAACTGGTTTTGCTGCCATAGGGCCGATTGTCGTGATTGCCCTCAATCGCTACGACAGGAATTCCGGCAGCTTGGAGATCTTGTAAACAGACCTGGGCCTGATTCAGAACATGGGGTTGGATCATGCGGTGTTCAAACAAGTCTCCCGCAATCACAACAAAGTCTACCCGCTCAGCGAGCGCATACCGGTGTAGGGCATCTTGAAATGCTAAAAAGAAATCTTTGGTGCGCTCCTTATTGTCGTAGCGGTCAAATCCTAGATGCACATCCGCTAGGTGCAAAAAACGAGCCATAGGTTTTATTCCGATCGGTTAAGTTGGTCAATTTCTCGCTGTAACTCCTCAATTTGGCGGCGCAGGGCTTCCACCTCTTCTGGCTGGCTGGCAGACCTGGATTCTGAACTGGAGGGAGGTGTTGCCGTAACATCCACGGCCCCCGGAGCACCGACTCTCAGGTAGTCGCCGGCCCGAATCTGGCTAAACTCTTGAGAAGTAGACCACTGACGCAGATAGTGCGCCCGTTCTATCGTAAAGGGATGGGAGAGAAAAATACCAGTTGAGAGGTCGTTATACAACAAAAATTTATAAACCTGGTTTAACCCATCTTGATCCAGGGCCTGGTATCTCTCTGACTGGCGCAAAAATTCTTCCAAGCTGAGTTCATGGGCGTGCTTTTGGCTGCCCCCTGCAATCTGCATAATGGTTTGCAATACGGGATTGAGGTCATCCATTACCAGCAGGGCTGCCCGGTCAGCAGAGAGTTCTGCCTTGCGTCGCCACTCGGCGAAAGCAGCCAATAACCCCGTGGTCACCAGCATACTGAGGCCAAACGTACGATCGGCTAGACCCGAGATCAGTTGAGTCACCCAGATCGCCATCTGGCTGAGGGTCGTATGACCGCATTTGATATGACCTAACTCATGGGCAATGACAGTGCGGAGTTCTACGGCGTTCAGTAAATCCAGCAGACCAGAGTTGAGCACGATGCAGGGGTGGTTTTGCCCTAAAGAGAAGGCGTTAGCTGAAGCAGATTGGGTGACAAACAGGAGCGGTTCCGGGGAAATATCCAGATCTCTAACGCTCTCGCGGAACATCTGGTAAATGTTGGCATATTGTCGTGGCCCCACTTGAATCCCATTACCCATGAAAAAAACATACTGGGGCCGCTCAGAAAGAAACTCCACAAATCTGCGGGCCACCAGATCAAAGCCAGGAACGCTACGGAGGGCTTGCTCTGCCTGACGATCGAGGGGATGGCGAAAGGCTTCGCTTGAAATTCCAGGGTAGGCGGGCATAGGCATGCTGAAGGAAATCTCTTGTATCCTAGCGGCCCCACAGCAGAACTGCCACTCAATTAGTTAAACTCAATCGAGGAGGGGGGCTCTAGAGGCTTACGAATGCTTGACTTGAGAGCCGTTAGAACCTTTTCTGCAGTCTGGTCATGATCATCCCCTGGTTCACAAACTACCCGCACATCGGCCTGGGCGTAGAGAGGCGATCGCTGCGTCAGTAGAGATTCCAGGGTAGCTCTGGGGTCTGGCGTCTGGAGTAGCGGTCGATTGGGGTCGCCCTTGAGTCGGTTCAGTAGGGTATCGACCGGTACATCCAACCACAGCACAATGCCTTGATGCAAATAGCTCCAGTTTTGCCGTTGGGCGACAATCCCCCCGCCCGTAGAAATTACCATCCGGGTGTAAGGAGCGATTTCTGCCAGCACCTGCGTCTCTAATTGGCGAAAGGCTGCTTCCCCCGACTCGGCAAAAAAGTCGCGAATCGGTTTTCCTACCAGTTGCTCGATCACCGCATCGGTATCGACAAAGCGGTAATTTAGCTGTTGAGCCAATCGCTGACCAACAGTAGTTTTGCCTGCCCCCATCATGCCAACCAAATAAAGGCTGACTCCTTTCAATAAATCATCAATCATGGCATCCTGAAAGCTAAACAGGTTAACCCATCTGCTGCAAACCTGCAGCAAATGTCTGGTATTCCTGCGATCGTAACCCCGCTTGCAACACCTCCAGCACCCTGATCATTTGATTATTCAGCAGTGAATCTACCGCTAACCACAAACCTGGAAATGTTTGACTGCGAATGATGCCATCCGAGTCAGCAGAGAGCAGTTGATACGCTCCATCGATCAAGCAAAACCATACAATCCGATTTTCATAGGATTGCCAGATTACATACTCCAATACCCCATTGCGGCGATATACATGCTTTTTGCTGCCGCCATCAATAGCGGCACTACTGGCAGCAACCTCCACCACTAACTCAGGAACACCTTCCAGATAGCCATCTTCCGTTAGTTTGGCCCGTCCGCCCACTGCTTCATCCAGCAGCAAGACAATATCAGGTTGTAAGTCATTATCCCAATCCAAACGAACGGTGGGCTCAATCCCCAAACGCAATCCTGGGGTTAAAGTTTGATAAGTCCAGAGCCAGCCGTGGATACGGCTATGAGGTTCTGCATGTTGATCGAAACGTAAAGGAGATGCCACGTAAACAATGCCTTCAACCAGTTCTGCTTTTTTAATGTGGGGAACCGCTGCATACCGCCGCTCAAATTCATGGCATGTCAACCGATCACCACTTTGCAGGGGAGGAACCGTTTGTCCATAATCGGGTTGAGTTGGGGGCGAGTATGCTCTAACCATCTGCCAGTCCTTAAAACTACCGTCTAACCTTCACTGTAGCAAATTGCTGTTTTTCCAATCTGCTTTTCAGCAATGCTAAAAATGTTGGCTGAGGCGTTGATAAACTGTGGCTAGCGCTGTACTATCCCCCACATTGCCAGGAAACAACACCACAGGTAGCTCAGGAAACTGGGGGTGGGTGGAGGGAGTGCGCACCATTGAGACGCCCGGAATCACCTGGCCCAGTAGGCGAGCCGTCCTGAGGGCAAGACCCCGGCTCAGGGTATCATTGGAAGTAATGCCACCTTTGCTGATTAAAAAGCCAAGATCTGAAGGCAGATTACGAATGATATCCATCAGCAGCGCAGAGACCGCTTCACCAAAATCCAACCGAGTTTGCACCCTGTCAAAGGTGAGTTCCTGGCGGCTGGTATAGATTACAGGGGTTTTGCCCTCTGCATGAATCGTGGCAATCCGATCGCTGATTTCGGTTAGTAAATTAAGCCGCCCTGCTTCCCGATCGTCCACTAATTGGGAGACATCCACTGCAACCCCGACCACAGCGGGTTGTTGCAGTAAACGTTCCAGTTGCTCCGTTGTTTTTTTAACATGGGAACCCACAATCACCGCTCCCGGCTTGCCGTTCCGGACATAGCGGGCCATTTCATCAGGGGCGATCGGTTGGGGGGGTAAGGCCGCCAGTGCTGTTAACAGACTGGCCGCACTCCGAAACAGAAAGCGTTTGCCCTGGGCAGCGGCTGCCAAAACATCGGTTGCAAAACGGTTCAGGTCTTCCTGAGTTTCGGCATCTACCACGCAACACTGGTTGTTGTGGAGGCCAAGCAGTCGGGACTGAACCCCTGCCCGAATATCTGCCAACAAAAACCGTTCTACCTGGCTGGCTGGAAGGCGGCCACGGGTTTTTTCTGCCACATAGTCTGGCAAGTAACTGTGGTGGTAGGCAAACACCGAGTCTCGGGCAAATTCTGTCTCATGCACCGGGGTATCGACGCCATTCACTTTCAGGTAATGTACACTGTCCCGTGTTACCCGTCCCCCTTCAAAAAAGGCCGGAGTGAGAAAGTGGGCATCAAAGGGGCCTAACTCTTCGGCTATGATATCTGTCTCCAGCGGGTAATGGCCCCGCAGCGTTGAATCCGAGCGACT
This sequence comes from Leptolyngbyaceae cyanobacterium, assembly GCA_046080785.1. Classification (GTDB taxonomy): domain Bacteria; phylum Cyanobacteriota; class Cyanobacteriia; order Leptolyngbyales; family Leptolyngbyaceae; genus JBJTUO01. The sequence continues at coordinate 21,696 of JBJTUO010000008.1, forward strand.
CACAACCAAAAAGTCAGAGATGCCTGCGGCAGCGATCGCCTGCTTCAGATTACGACAAACCTGTTGGGTAACAGCAACCGCTTTCTCCGGTGTGAGGGCACGGGTATTGGTTAAGACAAAAAAGATAGACGATTCATCCTGCAAACCAATTTGAAGGGTCTCCACATCCCATTGCATCAGTAATAAACAGCTATGAACTGTCTGAGAACCTGTTGGATCATCATCTAAAACAATAATTTTAGGTCGGGCCATAGTGCCTCTCTCAATAGAACACAGCTGTTATGCCCATTATCCTGCCAATTGAAACCCGTCCCATTGAAAAACAACTCAAATCCCGAACAATTTGACGGTGCCAAAATTAGTAGCAAAAGCAATATTAAGCTGTTCTAAAGCATCAATTAGCCAGCCAATGCCATTCTCCTTGGTATGCCCCTCATAGTGACTAAAAAGCACAGAAAAGCGTTTTTCTAAGTGGGGTTTAACCTTTTGGCAGAGCAGCACAAGCCTGAGCAAGAGTGAAATGGCTACAGTGGCACCGACATTCATGATCAGATCCAGAAACACAGAATGATTGGCCTGCTGAGGACTGTCAACCACTAAGAAATTAAACAATTTGCTGTAAGTGCGCATGGCCAAAAACTCGTTTGGCGGTTGGTGATCGTGCGCTGGCATTGTCTCCCGCAGATAGTGAGTCAAGCTTTTATAAAACTGGTGGCGACCGTAGCCCGGATCAACAGCCCCGGCCAAGTAACGATACAAATCAGCCTTAAAGTCGCCGTAGGTGCGGGTATGACTGCTATAGATCAAAAATTGACGGGCCAAGTCACGTTCTGTATTGCGCCCATCGACCTTGCCAGCAAATCGTCTGACCGCCAAAATTAAATCCCGATCACTCAAAAGCGTAGGGTTTTTGGCCGAAGCAGCCAGTTGCCCTTGAGTGGATGCAGCCCGGATCACTCGATAGGTAATATATTGAGAGAGGTCTCGCTCAAACTCTCGCTGCACCCGGATTTTCATTTGTTGCACGATCTGCCGCTGCTCATTGCCACTATCTTCCATTAATAAACAGTGCTCAAACAAGTAGGGATACCGACGAATATAAGTTCCTAAGGGCTTAACTTGAGAGCCTTTGGCTTCCAGATCTTGTCGCAAAACATGGCTATACCGTCGTAAGATTGCGTATTGCTCAGATTGAGTGAAGCACCGAACCAACTCTCGCAAACGACGGGTGGAGCGGGAATAGGTCAAATTTGACGGCGATCGCTGAAACAAGTTCACCAATTCATCGATATCTCCATGAAGTCGGCGGTAAATCTGCCAGCGGTTTATTAAAATATGACAGCATCGGTTCAGAATAAACTTGAATTCAGCATCGGCTGTGTCGGCAGTTACCAGACGATCAACGGCCGCTTGAATCTGAGAATCTGGATAGCCTACGCCTTCGACAAATAACCAGCGAAAGCGTTCGATCAGTTGCTCTGGTGACTCTATCTGCGACAATTGCAACAAATGATCATACAGTCGCTGCTCATCCGGACTAATAAGTCGATTGTAGTGCCCTGTGCAGTAGCTCACGCTGGATACTCCCCAGTCTTGCAATCAACATAGTTACAACCAGTAGCCTGACAGAATAAAGTTGAGGGATAGATCAAACCCACAAAAACCACTCTGAGATGGTTTAAGGAAATCTTACCTACTCAAAATAACTCTAACAGACTAATAAATTTATTAAATTTACTTTAGCGAAAATTTACCTCCGAAGACTTACGTAAATTTCCACAGCAATTGCTACCCGATGCCCATCCAAGGGTGAACAGCATAGTAGGCCCATACCCGCCCTAGAGGGATATAAGACCTGATTAGCGAACCCCCCGCTTTTGCAGGGAAGCTAATAGCTGCGGCCTGACCTGCTTGACCCAAAGTTCAAAATTAAACTCAGTTAAGACGGCGTTACCAGGTACTGTAGTGCTGACCTGCCCCTGCTTTGCTTTAGTTGTCATAATATCTCCTAATGATAAATATTGATCCCTCTTATTTACTTTGACGCAAAAACCGCATCTTGACCAGCCGGCTAGACGATAAATCCATTGGGTCAAATGCAGAAAGTGCAAGACCTTAATGCAATTCAAGGCTAATGGTAAGCCAATGTCCCGATTTTATGGATTCAGATCCTACTTCTGTTTTTGCTCTAAAGAAATTAAATCATAGTGATTTCTCATCCATACCTGTAGTCAACACTTCCGTATTTAATGATACCAAATCTCTTGATGCCCCGAAAGGGGGCGGTAACTTCTTGACTTGTAAATTAGACGTTCTACTTTGTCAAAAAACAGGGCATGCTAGGAAGTAGCCAACTCAATTTTGCCCCACCAGGTAACAGCATTGAACGGCAATCGATGGGTGTTAATCATGATCAACAAGCTCCTTTGTGACCAGCAAATCGACGAAGGGATTCGACTAGCCCAGCTATCGATCGATTGTGCGGCAGATGCCATCTTCTGGCTGGCGGCAGATGCCCAGCTGGTTTACGCCAATGAAGCCGCTTGTCGAATTTTGGGATACTCGCGGGAAGAGTTTCTCGAGATGACCCTGTTTGATATTGATCAAACTTTAAGCAGCGACCGCTGGGCGGATTACTGGCAAACCCTGCAACAGCGTCACTCCATTTCACTGGAGTCTCGCCATCAAACCTGCGGTGGAGCATTGTTACCGGTTGAAATGACCATAACTTACCTGGAATTTAACGGCAATTCCTACGGTTGCGCTTTTGTCCACGACATTCTGGAAAGACGTTTAGCTCAATCTGCCTTAAATGAGAGTGAAGAACGATTTCGCTGTTTGGTCGAGGGTGCGGCTGATGCTTTTTTACTGCATGACGTGGAGGGTCAAATTATTGATGTCAATCAGTGGGCCTGCGACCATCTAGGCTACAGCCGGGATGATCTATTGACCCTATCTATTTCGGATATTGATGTCAATGACATCCTGCCGGATCTTTGGCAAGCCTTAGTTCCTGGACATCCGATTACGGTCAACAGTGTGCATCAACGACGGAATGGCACGACCTTTCCTGTCGAAATGCGTTTGAGTGCGGTTGATCTAGCAGGGACTCGATTGATCGTGGCTCTGGGGCGGGACATGAGCGAGCGGGAGCGAACTCGTGAGCAATTGCGCCAGTATGCGTTCTACGATTCCTTAACCGGGCTACCGAATCGGACAATGTTGCTCCAGGAATTGGAAAAACCGTTTCAGGAAAGTAGAATCTCTGGGCAGTTTGCCCTACTTTACTTTAAGTTGCATCGGTTTGAAGCAGTGAAATATAGTTTTGGGCACTCTGTTGGAGAGCAACTTTTACTTGCTGCTACCCGTCGGCTCATGTCTTGTTTGCCAGCTTCCTCCATCATGGCCCGCACTGAATCTGATGAATTTGCCATCCTATTAAAGCAGGTTAAGGACATAGAGAGCGTTTTAAGATTTGCCCGCCACATTCAAAAAAAGTTAACTTCACCCTTTGACCTCAATGGCCATCGTATTTTTACCGATACCAGCGTTGGCATTGCATTTGACACTGCCAGGTGCCGGGATGCAAAAGAGATGTTACAGGCTGCTGACATCGCCATGCACCAGGCTAAAATATCTAGCACCAATCGCTGTGTGGTGTTTGATGACACGATGCAGACTCAGGCAGTGCAGCGACTCCATCTGGATGCTGATCTGCGGCGGGCTTTACAACGCCATGAGTTTCAGGTTCATTATCAGCCCATTTTGTCTCTGTCCAATCATCAAATGGTTGGGGTTGAAGCTTTAGTTCGTTGGCAGCATCCAGCAAGGGGCATGGTTTCCCCAGCAGAGTTTATTCCCCTAGCAGAAGAAACTGGCTTGATTGTGCCTCTGGGTAACTGGGTCTTGCGGCAGGCCTGTCAACAACTGATGGACTGGCAAAGACAGTTTCCAGGGCATGAGTTGCTGTTTGTAAGTGTCAATTTATCGGTCATTCAACTGAGCCAGCCAGATTTATTACGCCAGATTGATGAAATTTTGTGGCAGACGGGCCTGCCTGCCTGCCTGCTCAAACTGGAGATTACAGAATCTGCTGCGATGGAAAATGCGCAGCGAGTCATCAAGATCCTGGAGCAGTTGAAAGCGCGTCAGATTCGTTTGAGCATCGACGACTTTGGCACAGGTTACTCATCCCTGAGTCACCTCCATTCATTTCCTATCGATATGTTGAAGGTCGATCGCTCCTTTGTCATGCACATTCAAGACCAGAGCAAAAATTTGGAAGTCGTACAAACAATCATTCGACTGGCCCATAGTTTAGGCATGGAGACAATCGCGGAGGGGATTGAGACGCCCCAACAACTGGACTCTCTCAAAACGCTGGGTTGTGAATATGGCCAGGGCTATTTGTTTGCCAAGCCCATGCAGCCAGAAGCGATTGCAAGCTTGTTGATTCAGGCTGCCCCAGTAACTGATAACCCATCCACCATAAGGGAAGGGGTATAGCAGGAGCCATTCCAGTCAGCATCATTACCCAACTCAATCACCTGCTTCAAGGCCGTATAGACATTGCCATAGACCATAGTATCTTTGACCCGACCAATCACCTGGCCTTTCTGTACTCGATAACCCAGATCTACATTAATTGAGAAATCACCAGAAATGCCCGCACCACCCCCCAACATCTGGTCAATGATCAGCCCATCCTCCAGGCTGGCAATCAGTTCACTCAAAGAGTGCTGGCCTTGATTCACCACCAGGTTAAACATACCGGGGGTAGGATAACTGCCCAAGCTGGGGCGAAAGCCATTGCCCGTAGTCCCACTTCCTAAAGCACGGCCCGTGGTGCGATCGGCATAAAATAATTTAAGCACCCCCTTTTCAATCAAGGTAATCGGTCGGGTGGGAGTACCTTCATCATCAAAAGGACAGCTAAACGGGCCTTGATTGGCCTGTTGGGAGAGCGTGAGGTCAGTAGAGATAACGAGTTGATTCAAGCGATCGCTCCAGGGAGAGGCACCTTCAATCACTTGTTTGCCATTGAGGGCTGCCTGAACTGTCCCCCACAGCATATCTGCAGCCTTGGAGGTAAACAGCACAGGAACATGCCCTACGGGAGGCTGGGTATTTTCCTTAGCCCAATCTAGCCGTTGCAAAACTTGCTGTGCCAATTTGATCGGGTCTAATGTGCCTCGTTCTGTCTGACCATCTGCCACACTCAGAAAATCGTCCCCCCGGATCCACTCAGCTGCTAGATAGCAACTCAAAGTGGTGTCGGTGTAGCCGCAATCTAACCCACGAGAATTGAGCAATCGGGTCGTTTCTGCTTCACACTCCCATTCTGCGACACAAAGGGTTTCAGAATAAGATTCACGGATCAGGGCAATCGCCTGCTTTCCCCATTCCACTAATTGTTCTACAGGCACCCCTTCACCCAGGTCAGGGTAGTAAGATTCGGTAGGCCCTGCCAATTCAATGGTTTCAGGTTCATTCAGCGCACTCAAGGCAATCGCCCGATCCACCAGGGCTTGAGGTTCAACGGGGCCATAGGCAACCGCCAGACCGGGCTGACCATGGCACCAGAGTCGCAGGGCTACGCCCTCTGACTGTGCACTTTCAAGCTGCTTCAAGCGATTGGCTTCAAAAAAAACAGGCCGAGCCAGAGATTGGGATAGAAATACTTCCGCCGCTTCTGCCCCAGCTTGGGCTGATAGATTGAGCAATTGCTCAGCGAGAGAATCGTAGTGCGATTCGTCAGACTCCATACCTGTTTTATATTCAGTATTTTTGCCAGTGAAAATTAAATTAGACTGAGAAATTTTACAATCACCCAATATTTCCAGCATTGCTGATTCCAGGGATGAAAAGGACGCAGGATGAACTGAAACAACATTTCAAACATCCTGCTTTTCAGCAACGACACATTTCCTAACCACAACCAAGCTTACGCTAAAACGGTCTCTTGTAATAACCAAAACCCAGCAAAAGCTTGACTACCTGGGTCAGGTTGCACCGCCAAAAAATGTACCCCTTCTGCTTTTTGTTTTGCCGTTTCAAAGTTCTCAGCCTCTTGTCGCAGATCGGGAGTCGAGAGGGCGGCAAGAACCCAGCGATCGTTGATCCCTGTTTCTAGAAGTAGACGGGTTGGCGGGCCAGGATCGAGTTTCAAAAAAGCCAGTTCCAGGCCTGACATCCAGGCTGCCAGGGGTAGAGCCCGCGATGAAAAAATAATCAGGCCTGGAACGGGGGCTTCAGGTGCCAGACGGGTCAGGGCTAAGGGAAAGGCCTCACCAAAACCAATTTCCCACTGATTCATCTCCTGCAAAACCTGGGCATCTAGCCCAACAAAGGCCCACTTTTGGCCCCGCAGGGCATCCGGTAAGGGCTGGGGGGGAATCGTAGCAAAACTAACAGAGGGGCTGCTACCAGCTTGAAACCCTGCCATGGTGGGGTAAACTTCTGCCAGACGTTGATTTAACCATTGGTTTAAGGCAAGGGTGCGCCGACTCAGTTGAGCAGGAATGCCCAAGTCAGTACAGGCCTTCATGATCATGTTATTCATTGCCTGCCGAAAAAAACGGATTTTATCGGGTGGCTTGGGAGACCGGGCGATCGCATCTGCAATCGCCTGTTTTAACCAAGCTGAGTTGACCTCACTATTCGGACAAAACTCAGCATAGCGAAACAGCGACTCCAACTGGCTGTCTACCTGGAGGGGAGCTTCGCAAACCGCAAGTTCCCAAATTTTTTTCTTGTTTTCGTCCAGAAGTGGACGGGAGTAAAAATCAAGTTCCCAAATCGTTGCCATGCCCGGATCTGCTATCTACCGCTTTACCAGTGTCTCGTAAAATCAAGCAAAAACAGCGATCGATTCCAACTGCGGCGATCGCTGTTGACTGGTTTCATCCCGATCTTTGGCCAGCCCTCTGAGGGAGGGAAATCACTGAAATACCAGCTATTAACAGATTAATCCCCACTTTCGTGGGGACAAGAGGTTGCCAGAAGGAGCTCAGTTCCTTCTTGGCCCGCTTTGCAGTGGTAGCTGGTGAAGATCAGTGATTAACTGGCACTTGCCGCCTCACGGGCAGTAGCGGCTTCGTCGGGGTGGATGCCAAGGCGGGTGAGGTTGACACGGCCGCGATTATCGATCTCTCGCACCTTGACAATTACCTCGTCACCAACGGTGACCTCATCTTCCACTTTGCCAACCCGGTAGTCAGCCAGTTGGGAAATATGAATCATCCCCTCTTTCCCGGGGAGAAATTCGACAAAGGCTCCGATCGGGATAATGCGGGTCACCTTACCAGCGTAGACATCACCAGTATTCAGTTTGCGGGTCATGCCCTGGATGATGGCACGGGCTTTTTTAGCCTGATCTGCATCAATGGAGGAGATGGTTACCGTTCCGTCATCGTCGATGTCGATCTTGGCGCCTGTTTCTTCAGTAATACCCTTGATTGTCTTACCGCCAGGCCCAATAATCATTCCAATCAGGTCAGGGTCGATCTTGATGGTCATCAGCCTTGGAGCAAAGGGAGACATTTCCTTACGAGGCTGGTTAATCGCCTCCAGCATTTTGCTCAGAATATGAAGACGGGCAGGTTTAGCCTGATTGATCGCCTGAGCAATCAGGGCTACGGGTAAGCCTGTAATCTTCATATCCAGTTGCAGGGCGGTGATGCCACTATCTGTACCTGCGACCTTGAAGTCCATGTCTCCCAGAAAGTCTTCAATTCCCTGAATATCCGTGAGAATCCGAATCTCTTCCCCTTCTTTGATTAAGCCCATCGCAGCCCCACTAACGGGCTTGATAATGGGCACCCCTGCATCCATTAGGGCCAGGGTTGAGCCGGAGACCGACCCCATCGAGGTAGAACCGTTGGAGGAGAGTACCTCTGAGACAACCCGAATGACGTAGGGAAATTGTTCCTTTGGTGGTAGCACTGGCACTAAGGCTCGTTCTGCTAGGGCACCGTGCCCGATCTCGCGACGCCCCGGTGATCGCATGGGGCGCGTCTCGCCCACAGAGTAAGGCGGCATATTGTAGTGGTGTAGGTAGCGCTTTTGCTCATCGGGATGGAGATCATCCAGTTCCTGGGCCTCACCAGGGGTACCCAGGGTGGCGACTGACAACACTTGAGTCAGCCCCCGGTTAAACAAGCCGCTGCCGTGTACTCGGCGCGGTAAAACCCCCACTCGACAAGAAATCGAGCGCACTTCGTCTAACTTACGACCATCGACCCGCACCCCCTCTTCCACAATCTGGCGGCGCATCAGTTTTTTAGTGACATCCTTAAACACGTTATCAAGGGCTTTTTCATCTTCCGATGCGGCGACCTTGACGGGATCCTCATCGGGTTGCTCTGCAATCGTGGCGGCGATGGCTTCTTTCACTTGATCCAGTGCCCCATCTCTCACCTTTTTATCCGTTTCAAAGCGAGCCAGGATCTCTTTGACGGAGGCCGTGGCTTGATCCCGAATGAAGGTTTCCAGGGTCGTGTCGATTTCAGGAGCGTCTTCTTGCGTAATCTCAATCCCCATTTCAGCGATTAACTCGCGCTGAGCCTGAATCAAATCGCGCACCGCCTCATAGCCAAAGTCGATCGCCTCGATCATGTCTTGCTCCGGCAACTGATTAGCACCTGCCTCCACCATAATGATGCCGTCAGGTGAACCAGCCACCACCAGATCCAGATCTCCTTCTTCAATCTCCCTATAGGTAGGATTGATGAGAAAGTCATCTCCAACCAACCCCACCCGCACCGCCGCCATTGGCCCATTAAAGGGGATTTTAGCTAATAGAACTGCAATGGAAGCGCCAGTTACTGCCAACACATCCGGTGGAACCCGCTCATCCATGGATAAGGTGGTGGCCACCACCTGAATGTCATCCCGCAGCCAACCTGGAAATAGGGGACGCAACGGACGATCAATTAAACGGCTGGTTAACACAGCCTTTTCGGGAGGGCGACCTTCTCGTCGCAGAAACCCGCCTGGAATGCGGCCTGCGGCATACATACGCTCTTCGTAATCAACGAGTAATGGTAAAAAATCAATGCCCTGTCTGGCAGATGCTCGTGTTGCAGAAACCAAAACTGCGGTATCTTCAGATTGAATCAGAACGGCCCCACCCGACTGAGGAGCAAACAAACCTACTTTGAGGCGGATATCCCTACCATCAAAGGATATCGACTTCTCAAATTCTTCCATGTAATGTGCTATCCTTTCTTCTCTGCTCTTTTGTTTCCTGTCGCGATCCTAGCATTGAACGCTGTAACCTGCCCGACAGGCTTGCCCAAAAGACCTGCGTTCATTTTTGTCCCGCCTTGCGCTGGTGGACTAACCGTTTTGACAAATCGGTAACGACGCGATCCTAGAATTATGGTTTTACAAGCTACAATCACCTAAGATGAGGTAAGCCATTGGGTTTAACCTGGGCACGCTACAACAAACTCGTCCCGCACGGTTGCCAGGGTTAAAGCCAAGTATTTTATTTCTTTAGCGATTTGCCTCAGAATTGCCCATTACATTGCTCCTGCCAAGCCTCCCTGATCCATCCGATGCCACTTCAAAAGTATTGATCCAATGGCTGTTTTACACGGTAGCTGGTTACTTCCAAGTCCTTCAGCCGCAACCCTTTTGTTGCCATCCAGCAGTTGCCTGTTTGTGTGGGGAGAAACCTGGCGGCATCGTCCTCCTGAACTGTTACCCCCATTAACTGACAGAGCCGACGCAGCCCTTCTCCATCCCTTTGCGATGACCGCTGAAGAGTTGCTGTCCTTTTTTCAGAGCCTGAGGTCTGATTACCAACTGGCCTTACCCGATGATCTCACCCAACTACCTGCTCCCGCTGTCATCCCTACTCAGAAATTATCTACTGCCCGCTCTGCCAGTCGTGCCACCACAGTGACAGCATCAGCCGTTGCTTATACCACCTCCCTCACCTGGAAGACCCTGAATCTGGCAGTGCCCTCCTACCTGGCTCAAGGGCAGTTGACAGCGGCAGGGGGGGCATCGATTATGCCCCAACTCTCTGCCGATACTGCAGCAGAACAGGCCCTTTTTCTTTACCCCTGGTTAATAGAGGGGATTTGCTTACCCGTTACGACAGCGATCGCCCTGCTGCGAGCCCTACCCTTGCGAGCGTCCGGTGATAACGACTCGGTGGTGGGCAGTGATCTACGCTATTGGTCTCACGTCGCCCGCTGGAGCCTGGATTTAATGGCACGGGGCAAGTATCTGCCTGATTTAAAGCCGCTGCCTGCCAGATCTGATGACGGCGATAACGGCCAACAATTTTTGGCCTGCTGGCAGCCCCTGCTAGATAGTGAAGTGGATCAGGTGCGGCAACTCCATTTTGTGCAGCGGATGCCGATCTCCTGTCGCTTCTACCAGTTTGCAGAACCGTCACCCCATTCTCCCCTGGCCATCGCCCTGCCGCTCGACGCCCAGCAGCTATTACAGGATTTTCTCAGCCATGCAGTAGATGCTAGTATTCGTGCTGTGCATCACTCCACAGGAGTTGCAGATTCTCCGCTCGAAAACTGGTTGCATGGGTTGAGTGGAGAATTTCCGATTCTCTCTGGGGCAGACCTGGAGCAGTTAGCCCTGGCCCTAAATAATTGGACTGCACCGTTGCAGTATCGCCGGGGAGATAGCCTGTTTCGTACCTGCCTCAGGCTGCATCCCCCCAAAGCCAGCGAAACTCCATGGATTCTCGAATACGGACTCCAGGCGATCGATGATCCAGAGCTAATCATAGATGCAGACACCATTTGGGAAAACCCTGTGGAGCAATTGCAATATCGCAGGGATGGTCGTTCTGTCACTCGCACTATTTTGCAACCGCAAGAAACCTTTCTCATGGGGTTGGGGCTGGCTTCCCGTCTTTATCCCCCGATCGAACCCAGTCTGCAAGAAGCCCAGCCTCGTGCCTGTGTGTTAAATGCCATGCAAGCCTACGAATTTCTTAAAAATACGGCTTGGCGACTGCAAGATAGCGGCTTAGGAGTAGCCATTCCTCCCAGTCTGGCCACTCGCGGTGGTTGGGCCAATCGTTTAGGCCTCAAAATTCAGGCCAATACCGGCAAGCTTAAGCAGGGACAGCGACTAGGATTGCAAAATCTACTCAACTTCCGCTGGGAGTTGACTATTGGTGGCCAAACTCTCTCCAAACAAGAATTTGAGCGATTAGTAGCCCTCAACACCCCCCTGGTCGAGATCAATGGGGAATGGGTAGAGCTGCGGCCCCAGGACATTCGAGCGGCCCAGACTTTTTTTGCCAGTCGCAAAGATCAGACGTCACTCTCTCTGGAAGACGCCCTGCGCATTAGCACTGGCGATACCCAGATGCTTGAAAAACTGCCCGTCGTTAGTTTTGAAGCCTCTGGGCCCCTGCAAGAACTGATTACAACCCTGACGGGCAATCGCAGCCTGGAGCCAGTCAACGCCCCAGAAAAATTTCGCGGCCAGTTGCGCCCCTACCAATCCCGTGGCGTCGGTTGGCTGGCATTTCTAGAGCAATGGGGGCTGGGAGCCTGTTTGGCAGATGATATGGGTCTCGGTAAAACCATTCAGTTCATCGCCTTTCTGTTGCATCTCCAGGAGAAAGGCACCCTGACAAACCCCACTCTCCTCATCTGCCCCACCTCCGTCTTGGGCAATTGGGAACGGGAAGTCAAAAAATTTGGCCCCAGTTTGAAAGTACTGCTACATCACGGTGACCAACGATTAAAGGGCAAGGCGTTTGCTAAAACCGCCGCCAGTTACCACCTGACGATTACCAGCTATGCCCTGGTATATCGAGACTTAAAGGACTTACAGGCTGTCTCCTGGCAGGGGTTGGTGTTGGATGAAGCCCAAAATATTAAAAATCCAGAGGCCAAACAATCCCAGGCAGCCCGTGAGCTGGAAGCTGATTTTCGGATTGCCCTGACAGGTACTCCTGTGGAAAATCGCCTATCAGAGCTATGGTCAATCATGGATTTTCTCAACCCTGGTTATCTGGGGCCGCGTAACTTCTTTCAGCGGCGCTTTGCCACCCCGATCGAACGTTACGGTGATACTGCTTCCTTGCAAACGCTGCGATCACTGGTGCAGCCTTTTATCCTACGGCGGTTGAAAACCGATCGGGACATTATTCAAGACCTGCCCAATAAGCAGGAGAACACAGAATTTTGTGGGTTGACGACTGAGCAGGCCGCCCTGTACCAGTCTATGGTTGATACCTCCCTCTCCGAATTGGAAGCAGCGGAGGGCATTCAGCGGCGAGGCCTGATTTTGGCGCTGCTGGTGAAGTTAAAACAAATCTGCAACCATCCCGATCTTTTTTTAAAGTCGGCAGAATCTACCAAAGCAACAACCCAATCAGCCTTTGATACCCGCTCTGGCAAACTTCTGCGGCTGGAAGAAATGCTGGAGGAATTGCTGGCAGAGGGCGATCGGGCCTTAATTTTCACCCAGTTTGCAGAGTGGGGGAAACTGCTGCAAGCCCATTTAAACCAGCACTTTAAGCAAGAAATTCTGTTCCTCTATGGCAGCACACCCAAGAAGCGACGAGAAGAGATGGTGGATCGATTCCAGCACGACCCCCAGGCTCCCCGCATTTTCATTTTATCCCTCAAGGCTGGTGGGGTTGGCCTCAACCTGACACGGGCCAACCATGTCTTCCACTTTGATCGCTGGTGGAACCCCGCCGTGGAAAACCAGGCCACCGATCGGGTTTTTCGGATTGGGCAAACTCGCAATGTACAAGTACACAAGTTTGTCTGTAGCGGCACCCTGGAAGAAAAAATCCACGATTTGATCGAAAGCAAAAAAGCTCTGGCAGAGCAGATTGTGAGTGCTGGAGAAAACTGGTTAACAGAATTGAATACCAATCAACTACGGGATCTATTACTGCTTGATCGGAGCGCCATTATTGAACCTTAAATGGCTTTAACCTGGGCCGGAACTAGGGGGACTGGCGGGGGGCTCAGCTGCACAAACCGATTCAGAATACTCAAACTTAAAGGGAAAGATGACCGCCTGGTATTTTTCACTAGATTTAAAGCTCTGTTGCTCCACATACTGCAAAGCTGCCTGATCCAACCCAGCGTAACCAGAGGAGAGGAGCAGGGCCGGTTTTTTCTCCAGTTTGCCTTCCGGGTTAAAGATGGCACCGATCCAGGTTACCCCCTTTGCCTTAGAGGGGCAGGCATCCCTAGGATACAAGTCCGTAATTTCTTTTTGACGATTCCACTCGCTATCAATATTGTCCTGGGCAATCTCCTTCGCCGTCTCCGTGAGTTGAGTGATATTTTGATTGAATTCACCTTCGGTGGTGTTGGCTTTATTAAAGCTATACAAGCCATTATTCTGCTGCTGTCGCAGTTGTTCTCGCCGCTCTCGCAGGGCGGCGATCGCCGCTGCTGGAATCGTTTGTGGGCGGGCCTCTTCGGTTGCGGTCGGGGATGGGACAACAGATGGGCTCGTAGCAGGGGTTGGGCTGGCCGTGGGCACCGCCGGTGGCTTTGACAATTTTGCCAGCACCTCTGCCAACTTTGCAGGTGAAGCGGCTGTGGATACAGGTCTGCGGGGGGAGGTATCTGGAAGATCTAATTTGGGCAGGGGAGGTAACCCTAAAGGTGGTAAGACCGTGACGGGGGGCGGCGGTAAAACTGGAATGTTATACAGGGAGGGGTCATTCAATAAGGGGGGGGCCGCCCATAGGGGTGAGGTGGCTTTACCAGTGGCTTTAGCTTCTGGTTTGAGGGGCTGCAAAAAAGCAGGATTAGAAGGGGCTGGCAAGGGTGTGGCACCCCATGGAGTTGTCTGGTTTTCTGGTAACCGCATCTGCTCTAAAGGGTTGAGCGTGACCACTTCCACCGATTTGGCATCATCCGCTGATTCTGAATCGCGAGCCGCCGACCACAGAGGCAGCGTCACTGCCAACAGCCCATGAATGCCGAGGGATGCCAACAAGGCCAGGGTAAAGGGTTGACTAAGGGTCTGCTGCACCTGGGGCCAACTGATTTGACTCAAAGCGTCTGGTAACTTTTTGAACATCGACTCAGACATGACGGCTTCTGGAGGAGATATGGTTAGCTTTTAATTATCTTAACGCTGTCATTTTCCCGATGACGACCTAACCCCCCGGAAAGTTCCCAGGGTTTGAGTTTGCCACTCCAAGGGTTTCTAGACCTCTGAAAATCATGAGCAGGGAGAAATAGGGCAACACCAAATTGGGTTTATCTCGCAGATCTTGATGAATCACCTGTTGGGGAAAGGTGGCCCACTCCACGACAGTGCTGCACTCCAGCAACCCCTTTTGCTGTAACAGTTGCCAGACTTGTGGGTAGACTGAGCCAACCTTTAACAGCACAACCACATCCGCCCAGGTCAAAACCGCCACCAACTCCGACAGGGTGTAGAGGGCCGGTAGAACGGCTAGTTTTTGCCCCTGCTGGGCTAAAGGCAGCCCCAATGCAGCAGCAGCGGCTAAAGGAGAACATACCCCTGGTATCCATTGAATTACAGCTTCTGGGTGCTGCTGCATCAAGGTCTGAGCCAGGTACGTAAAGGTACTGTAGAAGCTGACATCGCCGACGCAAACAAAGGCCACATCCTGCCCTTGTGCTAAAAAAGGCCAGACTTGGTGAGCCGCTGTTTCCCAGGCCTGGGTCAGTTGTACCCGGTCTTGCACATAGGGAAAATGCAATGGCAGCGTTTTTTGCTGGGGGGCGATCCACTCTGCTACGATTTGTTCTGCTAGACCTGGTTGATCTGCCACTCCAGCTGGAAAGGTAATCACAGAAACCTGTTTGAGCCGTCGTAACCCTTTGAGGGTGATTAACTCCGGGTCACCCGGCCCGACACTGATACCATAGAGAGTGCCAATCACAAGAACAACCTGTTTTGATGCGGTGCTTTTTGATTCTAAAGTAGAGAGATAACATTACGAGTTATTACACTGAATTGACATGGTTTTACCAACGGTGATTTTGCCGGGATACTTCGCTGGAGCAGTGGAATACCGTGCTTTAGAAGATGATTTAAATCAGCGAGGTATTTTAACAGTGACTGTGCCCCTGCGTTGGCAAGATTGGGTGCCCACCCTGGGAGGCCGATCGGTTACCCCCATCTTGCGACAACTGGATAGTACAGTAGAACAGGTTTTGCAGCAGTTTGGCAGTGACCAGATTAATCTGATTGGCCATTCTGCCGGGGGGTGGTTGGCCCGCATTTATCTGGGAGAAAAACCCTACGCTATTCACCCCACTGACTCAGACACAACCCTCTGGCACCGTCGCGCGACGATCGCCACCCTGCTTACCCTGGGCACTCCCCATGTCAGCCAGGAGCGGTGGACTCGTAAGAATCTGGAATTTGTGAATCAGACTTACCCCGGTGCTTTTTATCCGGAGGTGCGCTATGTCTGTGTGGCGGGTAAGGCCATCTACGGCGATCGCTGGAAGAACTGGTTGGCCCATAGCAGCTACAAGCTCACCTGTGGGCAGGGCAACTGCTGGGGAGATGGCATTACTCCGATTGATGCGGCCCATTTGGCTGGGGCTGAGAACCTGGTGGTGCAGGGTGCCAGCCATTCACCCCGGGGTCGTCGCCGTTGGTACGGCTCGCCAGGCCTACTAGAGCAGTGGGTAGATTATCTCGCCTGAAATCTTGTCTGAAATCTCGTCTCAGCAGGGGCAAGATCGGTTAGATTGCCCGACTGTCAAGCAGTTTTAGGCCAACTCCCATCAGTCAATTGATTCCGTTGCAAGCAATGCATGTGGTGAAATAGCTGCCAGCAGTATTGCTCTGGCAGACCACAGGTAACCGCCCCCCGCATCACCACACTGAAATACCAATCGTTGGGAGCTAACTCTTCTACCAGCTTGTCTACTACCACGTAGGTTCGCACGTTGGAGATAGGCTTTCCCCGACAGATCACCTTGATCGTTTCATGGCGATACCCACCGTGGGGCACTTCTTCTCGCTCATCCAGTTGATTGCTAAAGCGACAGGGTAACTGGTAGAGTACACCTTCTACGCGGGAATTAGGGTCTTGAACCACATCCAGCGCTCCGCAATTACGCCGCAGCGATCGGCGGTAAAACCCCAGGCGATAGCCCTGCAAGGTAGCATGACCGACCACAAAGGGAATCATGTTTTCACCCAGGGTGCGCTTTAAATCTACCGGACACATGCAAGAGCCATAGGCAAAGTAATAAAACCAGGGCTCAGTCAAGTTACGATTGACCATTTGACGCTCTAGAGGCAAGCTTTTGCTGCATTCTAACCCAAGTCAGACTGTTGACTAGCGGGATATACAGGATCTTTAAATCCAATTTGCAAACCAGATGCGTGCCCGAAACGCAGAAATCGACAGCGGTAACCCCCAATAAATTGGCAGCCAGAAAAGAAACCCCAACCCGATCGCAGCCACTATGGCAATTCCCATTCTGCGTAAATTAGTCTGGGGGCTGCCTAGCCAGCGATCCACAACCCAGGCGATGGCCATGGTGGCAAACACAGAGGCCCCCATGTAGTGATACAAGAAGGTGCAACGAGTCACCCGCGTCCAGGGCAGTAAATTAGCCAGGTAGTTGATGGCCAGAAACCCCAACAACCAGCGGTCAGTGGCTGATAACTGAGGGACGCGGGAAAGGAATGAGGCTTGAGCCGTAGGGCATAGCCAGCGGAAAAGAATCCCGATCAGACTGATCAAGACCAACCCCATGGCGATCGTGCCTGACCACCAGAGCAGGGGATTTCCCATGGCATGAACATCATAGATCAGTTGATTGGGGCCCAGCGGCAGAGTTGATTGCCCAGTCGGTAAGGGATCGCCAGGATTAGTGTTCTGATAAAAATAGGCAACTGGGCGCACCATCCAAAGCCAACTCGGCCAACTTGAACAGTAGGGGTGAACATTTGGGCCGCTGCCCACTTGCTGATGGTAGGTCAGCATCTGTCGTTGTAATTCCCAGAAGTCTGACCAGAAACCTACCTTGGCATTCAGTTTTAGATGGGGAATCCAGACCAAACCATAGACGATCGCAGGCAAAATTCCGAGCCCCAACCCTACTTCCCATAAAGGCAATTGGGTGAGCCGTTGTAGCGGGCTACCTGCTGACGAGCGGGTTTGAAATGGTCTGCCAACGCCCCGCCTGTCGGCCCAGCACAGCAACCAACCAACCGTTAAGAGACCATAGATACCTAGGAGAAACCAGAGACCGTTCCATTTAACCGAGGCTGAAGCCGCAAAGGCCACGCCAGCCATGGCCAGCCAAAATCGCCGCTTCCCCGGAGCTTCTCTGCCCAGCGCCAACAAAAAAAACCACCCTCCCAGCAGGCCAAATAGCACCAGATAGACGTTATTCAGGCCGTAACGAGACTCTACTAAAAACAGACCATCCAGGGCTATAAACCAGCCACTGATTAGCACATAACTGAGACGACGGGTAAGTTGGTAGGCCAGGCCCATGACCACCAGGGGAACCAAGGAACCTGTCAGGGCATTGAGCCAGCGATAGCTCCAGGTACTGTAGGGCGTACCCGTCAGACTATTGACGGCATCCTGGCCCAAAGGCAATTGATTGCCAATCCACATGCCGATCGCAATCAGGTACTTACTTAACGGTGGATGTGCATCAAAGAAGGGGGTCTGGGTCAAATAATTATGGGCAAACTTGACGAAGTAGACCTCATCAAAAACCAGGGTATTAAACCGCCCCAGCCCCCAGAACCGGATTACCAGTGAGAATAACCAGATTCCCCCAGCAGTGCAATAAAACCAAGGGGGGAGCAGCTTTGCTGATAGCTTGGCAGGCAACATCGGACATCCTCTGGTTTGTTTTGAGTTTTACGATGATTCTATAACCGTAGCCATGTGCAATATAGTGATCTTTTTTTAGAAAAAAGAAGTACAATTGATCGCCTGTCTGGTTTCTCACAGGCAATCATTGCTTATGTCACTCAAGCCCAGTCAAATTCTGAACAACCTGAATCAAAAATCAAAGCATTTTGAAGCCTTTGACCAATCAGCATTGCGGGCATTGCGCACCTATCAGGCGGCCCTTAGTCAAACGGCTCAGGAGCCAGAAACCATTTTGCAAGAGAGATTAAAAACCTTTAGCCGCTTTGATCGGGGGGCAGAACCCCTAGAACCCCTGGGTACCTGGCCTGACTGGGTAATTTCCTCCGGGTTAGGCTGGCAAAATCGAGAGGAGAGCTATGCCTGGGTGCGCGATCGATTGAGCGGGGTGTCTACCTTTGCGGTGGATGGTTCCCAAATTTATCCAGGTAAAGATCTGTCAATTCCAGTGGCGCTGGTGCAGGTGGGCTGGTTTGAAAACTCCCATCAGGACGGACAGTATAGCAAAGACATAGACTGTGAGGTGATGACGCCACTGGATTTAAGGGTGAATGGTAGCGGAGAACCGGTTGATCGACGGGTCAATATGCACCGGTTTGCCATGGAAGTGCGGCGCTTGATTCAATATTTGGAAGAACGGGCCGGATGCTCTACCTGTCTGGCCTTCTTTGATGGCTCTCTGGTGGTCACTTTTGCTGAAGTGTTTGATGAAGAAACCCGCCGCTTTTACCTGCAATGGGTAAGCAGGCTGGTACAAGCCAGCGAACGCTGTAAAGTGCCGCTAGTGAGCTACATTGATACCACCTATGCGCGGGATCTGGTGGTGATGTTACAACGCCTCTTAGACCTAGAAGAAGCCCCCTCACTCCACGATGCGCCATTGCTGGGGCGGGGGATGCAGTGGGGCGATCGTACGCCCTTGTTTCTCTGTCGGCGATCGGGAATTCTCAGCCAGTATCCTTCCTCTGTTGGTCAAAAAATTGCCTTCACTTACCTCAAGGCTCACAGTGGCCCGCCAGTGCGACTGGAGCTGCCCCTCTGGCTCTACGAAGCAGGGCTACACGAGACAGTACTAGATTGGGTGCGGGGCGAAATTATTATCGGGGGTGGTTACCCCTATGCGATCGAAACTGCTGACCAGACTGCCGTACTCACATCAGAAGACCGCCAGATCTTCTTCCGCCTCTTGCAAGACTGGGCCGAAAGCCATGCCCTGAACCTGCGCCTATCTCGCAAAATGGTAAGCAAAGCCCGACGGCGGTAAATTTCCCAGAGTTTTCCTAGTTCGGTGTGAAGCAGTTTCCGGATAGGCCTTTAATCAAGAATTTGAGCTGATCGCCACAGCCACCAACCTGCAATCAGGAGAGTAATGTTGCCAACGACTGTCAGGCTGGCTTGGGTCGTGACCAACCATTCCAGACTAGAATCATTGTCAAAAAAGTGCCAGATGCAGGCACACATGCCACTGCTAAGCGCAGGCAGCATGGCAAGGGATAAGACCCACCAGGCTCGATTTTGGCTGAGTTCGCCGTAGATCCAGATAAACCAAATTGCTACCCCCCACTCAATTACACTTGAGACATGAATAAACCAGGTTGGGATCGATAGAACTGTCATGACAACTTCGCAAATAACGTCGCTTATATCCCCACCCCTAAAAGAGTAGGCTTTACGCTCAATGCTGTAAACTCATAGCGCAAAGCCTAGCATAAACAAAGGAAGGGCCACTTGCGCGCAGTTTTGTGTGGCTATTACGGTATGGGCAATGGGGGGGATGAAGCATTACTGGCCTCTTTACTACAGATGTTGCCCGATCAGGTGACACCGGTCGTTTTATCGGGTAACCCCGACCTTACCCGCGATCGCTATGGGGTTGAAGCGGTTAATCGCAAAGACTGGCAGGCCATCTGGTTCAGCTTACGCAAATCCCAGGTGTTTATCTGGGGGGGTGGGAGCCTCATGCAAGATTCCACCAGTCTGGCCAGTGCTGCCTACTATGCCGGGCTGATGAAGCTAGCCCAGTGGATGGGGTTAACTACGATCGCCTGGGCCCAGGGCATTGGCCCGCTCAATCGAGCCATCACCCGTTGGATCGCCCGTCAGACTTTTGCGGGATGCACTGCAATTAGTGTGCGGGATCCGGGTTCTATGGCGTTGCTCAATTCCTGGGGTCTTAAAGGCCTGCTGGCGCCTGATCCGGTCTGGGCAATGGCAGCTCGATCCGTTAATATCGAGGCTCTTCCCCCTCCCCGCATTGCAGTCAATTTGCGTCGCCATCCCCTACTGACCGGCCCTCGACTGGAAACTCTGATTCAAGCGCTGAGGCAACTCCAGGCCACAACCCAGGCCAGCATTCTACTGTTACCCTTTCAACAAAGCCAGGATCTGGCGATCGCCCAGTTGGTGCAATCCCGGCTACTAGGATCGAGCCAGATTCTCTCCTACAATGATCCCCAGGAACTGAAGGGAGTGTTTCGGCAGGTCAAGATGTTGATTTCGATGCGGCTTCACGGCTTAATTATGGCTGCCGCTGAGGGGTGTCAGTGTACTGCACTCAGCTATGACCCGAAGGTCAGTCAATTGATGCAACAGGCTGCCATACCGGGATGGGAACTGGCAGCGCTACCCAACGAGGCAGTAGTCATTTCCCAGGAGTGGCTAGCTCAGTACAGGCAACAAGTACCTCCACCCCATACAATCCGCTCTTCAATGATTCATCAGGCACGTTTACATCAGCAACTATTACACCAGGTTCTGGCCAAAACTCTGGCTTAAACGGATTGCAGTTCCCCCATTTGACTAAAGCCATAAAAAATGTGGGATTTTTTCGTTTTTGTGGTACAACATTTAGGACATTGTTGCTGTGATTTAGTTGGCACTACATCTAGTGTACCTGCTTTTAATTTATCCCTTTCGTTTGCAATCAAGCCTCAATTTTCAAGACCGGGTATATCATAGATAGCGTCAAGATCCAATTACATACGGTTTTTACTTCAAGACAGAGCCATGAGCGAAGTTGAGCGTCCGAGCAAACATCAAGCTGTTGATCCAGTAGAAGTCAGTCCTGTTAACGAATCCATCCCTGTCAACGAGGGTGGAAAAGAGGTAGCCCCCCGGTCGGTCGCTCAACTCGTTAACTCCCCAGACCCGGATGGCTGGGAAACAGTAAATTTTCCGGGAGCAAAACCCATTCAAAAAATTCCCTTAGACACCTCTGTGCCTGAAGCTTTGAGTCAGCAGCCCTGTGCCATAAAAGACGAGACAGTCACCGATCCAGGTTTCTTGCTGATCCAGCTCCAGCGAGAAAATCAAGAATTGAGGAGTCAGGTGGCCCAGATGACCCAAGACTTAGGACAGGAGCAGATCGAGCGTCAATTGGTACAGTCTAATTTGGCAGAGTATGGGCGACAAACTGTGGACGCTTCAAGCCTGGAGGCAGAGTTAACCGATTTACAAAAGCAGTTCCGCCAGCAGACCCAAGAATTAGAGCTAGCCCAACAAGCCAACCAACGCCAGGAAATTTTAGTTGATACCCTGTCTAAACAACTGGAGAGTAGTCAAGAACGCAATGCCCAGTTAGAGCGGGAATGTGCCTTGATCCAAGAAAAATATAGCGAGCAGGTGCAACAATTGTTGCAAAGTGAGGCTCAGTGCCGTGACTTGCGCACTCGCCTGCATCGTCAGCAACAGCAAACGCTCCAGTTTAAGGTGGCCCTAGAAAAAAGCCTGGAAATGTCCACTTCCGCCACTCCTGTAGTGGAGATTGAAGCAGAAACGGGCAGTCCAGGAAATAGGGCACAGAAGTCGGAGGAACAGCGAGTCAACCGCCTGACTGAGTTGATTAATTTGCAAAACCCACCTGTGCAGCCCTGGTCGGCGGCCTATGGCAATCATGAGAGTCGGTCGCCAGCCGTTAATCCCTTAAGTAAATTACTTAACGGAAACGGAGCCTCGATTCAACTACCCGGCATGGAAGAGATGGTAACTTCAGAGCCGTTGCAACCAACAAGAGCAAGCGTCACCAATCCCATCTTTGACCTGGAGCCCTTTATTAAGGCTGGCGAGGTCAATGCCGCGATCGTAACTGGCCCCGAGAACACACAAACAGCCGTTGGCGATCCTGAACCCGATCAATCTAATGCTCACGCTATAGAAAATAATCTGGACGACGATCCCCTCTGGCGAGACCTGGCCCGCCTGATTGAGGAAGTAGAAACCAGTGTCGACAGCATTAGAGAGCAGACGGCTTTATCAGCAGAAACGGCCAGCGGTTCGGCTGAAGTAGCCGCTCAGACGGTTACTGAGGCTGCAACTGATGCATCGGATGCTAAATCCCCTTTTAAACAGGAGATCGCGACCGTTTCTATGGGTACGACGGCATGGCCTGCCCCAGTGGTTTACCCTACCCGGTCAACTAAAAAAATCCCCTCTCTGGCAGCCGTTGACCTACCCATGTTTCTCCGTCCTGAAAACACGGAAACTGCCAGAAACGCTTAACTCCTTGCTGTTTTTGTTAGAACAACTGGCTCTGGGGGTAATAAGAACGGTGGTGCTGCTTGAGGTTTGCCCACGCCATTGGTATAGATGTAACTGCGGGTTAACAGCCAAAACCAGAGTCGGGGAAATTTGGGCTCAAGCCATGGTTGTAGTTGCCTGATCAAACCAGGAAACCAACTACCAATCAGGGCGACCCAAAAAGCAGTCAGGCTAAAACTGACGTAGCTGCCCAACCAACGCAGTAGGTCTATTGGGCCTGCCATTTCCCAAATCCAGAGTAGTAGTTTAGGGTTTTGCCAGGCTGCTTGGATTGCCATGCGGTTAAAGGAGAGCCAGTCTACCCGGTCTTTAATAAAAGCTTCTGCGATCGTCGGGGGCTGGGCCGCCAGGATGCCAAAAAAGGTATTGAGCATAGCATTAACCCGCTCTGGCGGCAAGTTGCGCCCCGTGGGCACCATCATACCCTTAGAGAAAAGCCAAGTGACAGCAACATTACTCTGGTAGGCTCGAATCTGGTTCAAATATTTTGCCTGGAGTAAATCATGTTTTAGAGCGGTATCCAACAGGTGAGTCAGGCGGGGCAAATTTCTCACCAGGGAGCCAAACCCGGTAAAGATCAAAGGAGATTGGAGAGAGGCCGCATCCCCGATCGCCATGACCCGATCGAACCCGACCCGGCGATCGCCGCTGTTAACCGTGAAGTGACCGGGAATATAGCCAAAGGTCGGCTTCTTCCACACCAGTTGTTCCATGTCACAGCGGCGGTACTCGGGCAGAATCGTAAAAAAGTCCTCATACATTTCCAGGAGAGAACCAGGATTGTCAGGATCTACCTGGTGATAGTGAAACAGATAGAAAGTGAGTTCCTCTCCCTCAGCGGGAAACAGTTCCCAAATCAATTGTCGTCCACGGGAAATGTCCCCGTGGCTATTGAGCACATCCCCGTAGCAGGCATTCCACACTCCCGGTTCAAAGCCACTACGGATGACCGCACCCACCGTTGGGCACACACTATCAAAGGCCCGACCTCCATTTAACTGCCAAGCAATAGGAGAGGCCGTTCCCATCGCATCAATCAGTAAACGCCCGGTTGCCTGCCGCCGTTCCTGGGTTACGAGCCCGCGGGTCTGCAGGGTAACTTGGTTGACTCCCACCTCTGCCGCTATAAATTCAGTCTCATCCCAGATTTCGCCGCCGCCCTGTCGCAACTTATCTCCACAGAGGCGTAAGAGTTTTTCTGCGTCAATTCCCACATTTAAAACCGTGGGAGTATGCAGAATGGGTGCTTTTGCCTGGGGAGGATTGTTGGCATCAAAAAATTTGCTAAATCCATCAATGTATTCTCTGGCAATTACCGCCTCAAATTCGCTAGGGGTAAACAGTCCCAGGTCAATTAGACTTTGAAACTCACTGCGAGAAATGTTCCATTCCCGGTTCATCCGACCAAAGGGCAACCGTTCAATTAATAACACTCGATAACCCAACCGGGCCATTGCCGCTGCATGAATCACCCCCAAAGAACCTCCCACATAGATCAAGTCGTAGGTGGGACGGGGCTCTCCATGGGGTAGGGTCGTGTTGCTGACTTGGGTCACCAGCACTGGCTGGGATTGCTGCGGATTGCGTACACTGTCCCGCCAGCGTTGCTCCCACCAGTAGGCTCGCTTCAAGTCATATTCCCCATTGGGCATACGTTTGAAATAGTGAACCGTAAGGGGGTAGTCTTGCGCCAGGGCGTCAAAGATAGATTGTTGGGATAGGTCAATCGCTGGTGGGGCCGGGTAGCGGTTAGGAAACTTTTGACGGATGTCTACTTCTAATTGATGCAGTAATCGCCCTTCCTGGGGAAAGGCTAGGGCCGCCCAGCGAAATACCTTCAGGTAAGTGGTGCGCTGGACTGACCAGACAAAAATCGCCAATTCTACACCCTCGTTCTGGGGGCGATCGGAAATCAGCGATTCTTGACCTGTAGTCTGTTGCAACCCCAGTCGAATTCCGCTTGGAGTCATGGTTTTCTCACCCACCAAAGGGTCAAACTCCTGTTGCAGCCAGTGTTTAACTGACTCCGTTGCAGGGGTTGGCACTTCAATATAGAGAATTTGTTTCATAGGTTTGATTAAAATCAATGAAATCCATCCAAAGTCAAGGTTAACAATCTCGTAATTTGCGCTACACTGCAATACACATGCTTAAGAAACTTTACAAAACGTTTCATATTCTCTCAGAAATCGCACTTTTTCAAAAAATTAGTATACGTCTGACCGTTATGCCCTACCCCATTCCATTTAATTCCCAAGAAATCACTGACCTTCGGCAAAAATCTGTTGATGAAGAGTTAGTTGCAGCAGCCATTGTGGGAGTGGTCTCGATCGCCCGTTCTCGCGGGCAATCTCTTGAAGATCTGAAAGCAGAGGTTTTGGCAGACGATGCGTTATTAGACTTGCAACAGCGTCATCGTTTGAGCGAAATTGTAGCCCATGCCTGGGATCAATTACCTTAGAGAATTTCATAAATCTCATAAAAAAGAGGGAACGAATGCTCCCCCTACAATTGAACCCACATGGATGGATAAAAACGAATGCGTATGATGGCGCTTTCTAATAAGCCAGACCCATACTCTGGGTCGTTTCAGGCCCCAGGTAGACCCGGATACTAAGGAAGTCAGTTGGGCAAGCGGTTTCACAACGCTTACAACCAACACAGTCTTTAGTTCTAGGAGAAGAAGCAATTTGTGCAGCCTTACACCCATCCCAGGGAACCATCTCCAAGACATCTGTAGGGCAGGCACGAACGCACTGGGTACACCCAATGCAAGTGTCATAGATTTTGACTTTATGAGACATGTTATGAAAAGCTCCAAACAATTGCTTGACACTTTACAACGAAACCCATGGCAGAACTAATCTCTGTTACGAAATCGCAACGAATTTAGTCACTAACCAGGAGCGTTGGTATCAACTGGCCAGCACAATTAATAGCCAGCACAATTATCTATAGATAGTAGCTACTACGAGTAATAGATAGTACTACGAGTAATAGGTACTACGACTACTAACGCTTCAGAATCACCGTTTAGTCTACCGCATTGGCCGAGGCCGACTCAGCAGAGAGCGACAAAACTTTAAAGAACGTTACAGTTGCTGGGGCGCACAACTTTTCAAGTGGTGTGTCCTAGACACGACTTAGCCTCTCTAATACTGGCCGAGTCGAAACCATGTGACGGTCTAATCCCAACTGTTGGGGGGCAATCCCCAGCGCTAGCGCCACCAATTGAGGCAGGTGGAGAATGGGCAATCCCAGGGGGATACCCGTTACTTTTTCAATCTCTAGTTGGCGAGCGTCTAATTGTAAGTGACAGAGGGGGCAGGGCGTTACAATGCAGTCAGCCCCAGCCGCGATCGCCTGCCTGAGATGGCGACCCGCCATCTGGAAAGATTGCTCTGTCGCATAGCTGGAGAGCGGCCAACCGCAGCACTGAGTGCGTCCCTGATAATAGATGGGCTCGGCCCCGATTGTCCGAAATACCTGCTCCATTGATTGGGGGTTGTAAGGATCGTCAAAGGGCAAGCTTTCCTGGGCTCGCAACAGGTAACAACCATAAAAGGCCGCGCATTTGAGGCCAGAGAGGGAGTGGGTTACTTTTTGTTGTAGCGCTTCCAGCCCATAATCACCGACTAAAGCCCAGAGTAGATGTTTAACCTCAGTAGTGCCTTGATAGGGGGAGCAATGCTCTTTAGCCAGCAGACCATTAACCTGCTCCAGATAAGGTGGGTTATTTTGTTGCGCTGATTGTAGCCGCTGGTTGACCTGCCCCAGCACCCCCTGGCAGGTACTGCAATGAGTTAGCAGAGGCAGGTTGAGCTCTTCCGCTAGGGCGATATTCCGGGCATTCACCGTATCTTCCAGCAGTTTAGAATCTTCCTTGAAGGTGCCAGAACCACAGCAGGAGGCTTTTTTAAGCTCAATCAGCTCAATTCCCAAAGCTTCGGTTAACACTGCTGTTGATTGGTATAACTCGCGGCAGGCACCTTGAGCCACACAGCCGGGAAAGTAAGCGTATTTTAGAGATGAAGGGGTCATAGAGATTTTGTCCAGGCGCTTCCTTTTCCATCATCACCGATCAACGGTAGCCCCCCCGCTATTTCTTAGCTTTCCTTTTAGGGTGTCAGGGGAGTCAGTCAGGAAAGCGACCATGAGTGATTCTACGATCGCGCTTTCAAGTAAGATCAGAGAATCTGCGTAACGGTGCTCTGCTGTTACGGGTTAAACGACTGTCGGTCAGGGCAATGGAACATCGTGTACTCGCCCTTTTACACCCCTAATGCATCAAATTGAGAGAGCTTATGTCCCAAGAACACATTTTTGAACAAGTCCGGTCGATCGTGGCAGAACAACTGAGTGTTGATGCCGGAGATGTAAAGCCTGAGGCCAGTTTCGCTACCGACCTGGGTGCCGATTCTCTCGATACTGTCGAATTGGTAATGGCTCTGGAAGAAGAATTTGATATTGAGATTCCAGATGAGGCCGCTGAGCAGATTGCCACTGTCCAATCCGCCGTTGATTACATCAGCGAAAAATTAAAAGCATCTGCTTAATTGGCTTCTAAAGAATACTGGGTCTTGAGTTGCACTAATAGCAGATAAGCTCAAGACTTAGCTCTCTTTACTGGCACAGCAGTCGCATTATCAGTATTAGATTTTTAACGAACTACCATGACACAGGCAGAGCTGAAACGGGTTGTTGTAACCGGGCTAGGTGCCATTACTCCTATCGGAAACACCCTCACCGATTATTGGAATGGGTTGATGAGCGGTCGTAATGGTATTGGGCCAATTACTTTATTTGATGCGTCTCGTCACGCCTGCCGTATAGCTGGAGAAGTCAAAGGGTTTGACCCCCATGAGTTTATGGATCGGAAGGATGCCAAACGCATGGATCGGTTTGCCCAATTTGCCGTGGCCGCCAGTAAGCAAGCCCTAGCTGATGCCAATTTTGTAATTAACGACCTGAATGCGGAACAGGTCGGAGTCATGATTGGGACAGGCATCGGTGGCCTCAAGGTTTTGGAAGAACAAGAAGAGGTCTATTTGACCAAGGGGCCAGATCGGTGCAGCCCTTTTATGATTCCTATGATGATTGCTAATATGGCCGCCGGGTTAACCGCCATTCATGTCGGTGCCAAAGGCCCAAATTCCTGCTCGGTAACTGCCTGTGCTGCTGGCTCTAACGCGATCGGCGATGCCTTTCGCTTTGTGCAACGGGGCTACGCCCAGGCCATGATCTGTGGAGGCACAGAAGCCGCTGTCACCCCTTTATCCCTGGCTGGCTTCGCTTCTGCCCGTGCCCTGTCTACCCGCAATGATGACCCGGCCCATGCCTGTCGCCCCTTTGATCAAGGCCGGGATGGGTTTGTGATGGGTGAAGGGGTTGGCATTCTAATTCTGGAAGAGTTGGAGCATGCTCTGGCACGGGGTGCCCGTATCTATGCCGAGATTGTCGGCTACGGCATGACCTGTGATGCTTATCACATGACCTCCCCAGTACCTGGTGGAGATGGGGCAGCGCGGGCAATCTCTCTGGCATTGAAAGATGGCAACTTGAGTCCAGAGCAGGTCAACTATATCAATGCCCACGGCACCAGTACACTGGCTAATGACTCCACAGAGTCTACTGCAATTAAAAAAGCCCTGGGTGACCATGCCTATCAGGTGGCAGTCAGTTCCACCAAGTCCATGACAGGTCACCTGTTAGGTGGCTCTGGTGGAATAGAGGCGGTAGCAACAGTAATGGCGATCGCCCACGATCGAGTACCACCTACCATTAATTTGGAACAGCCCGATCCGGAGTGCGATCTGGATTACGTACCGCATCAGAGCCGTGAGCAAAAAGTTGAAGTGGCTTTGTCTAACTCCTTCGGCTTTGGGGGGCACAATGTAACGCTGGCTTTTCGGAAATATCAGCCTTAACCAGTTTAAGCCTCATCCGGGTAATTGAGGTGATCTCGACTGCTGCTATGATGTCCCCTGGTGATTTGTCAAGACTGTTTTGAGGGGTAAAGCCATCTGCTTCCGTCTGGTAAGGGTTTCAGGGCTAAGAGCGTTTTTTCTGGGATAGCTGCAGAGTTTATTCATGCCACACTAGCAGTGGTTGGGTAGGGCATGATTTTTTTGATCTCATAAGACTCTCCCATATCAAGTCCTGGAGTTTTTTTAGCTTCTTGCTGTCACTGCTATTCAACTTCAGAGAGGTTTGGGGAATGCTTAAGATAGATAAGTATTCCCGCTTTTCCCTCCCTATCGCTTTGAGTGCCGTTATGCTACCCCCTTTACCTCAAAAATGACTCCACGGAAGCTACTGCGCTCTGGTCGTCTCGGTCTGGCAGCCCTGGGAGTAGGGGGGTGCGTAATCGTTCTGCGACTAACGGGCCTTTTACAAATATTGGAGTGGGCTGCCCTGGATCAGTTCATCCGGTTACGGGCCCTTGAGCCAGTGGACAATCGGATTGTTCTGGTGACGCTAGACGAAACTGACTTGCGTCGTGTGGGGCAATGGCCAATTTCAGACCAGGTGATGGCCGACTTATTAAAACAGATTCAAAGGCAACAGCCCCGGGTCATTGGGTTAGATATTTATCGAGACCTCGCCGTTGAACCAGGGCATCAAGCACTGACCCAATTGTTTACAAGCCTGCCTAATCTGATCGGAATTCATAGACTAGCAGATAACACCTCTCAAGAAATTTTACCGCCTCCTGTTTTGGCAAACCGAGGACAGATCGGGTTCAACAATCTCGTCTATGACCAGGATGGTAAAGTGCGGCGGGGGATATTGTATTGGACGGTGAACGACCAGCCCTATAAGAGTTTCGCTCTGGCGATCGCCCTCAAATACTTACAAGTTGAAGGCATTACTGAACAAAGCGCTACTTCCAATCTCCCCCATCTCAAGTTAGGTAAAGCCATCTTTCCCCAATTTCAGGCTAATGACGGGGCTTACGTTCGGGCTGATGATAAGGGTTACCAGTTTCTTGCCAATTTAAGGGGGCCAGCTCGTCGATTTCAGCAGATTTCAGTGACTCAAGTCCTAGCGGGCCAAATTCCTTCTCACCTGATGCGCGATCGCATCGTCATGATTGGCTCCACCGCTGTTAGCTTAAAGGACTTTTTTCCCACCTCTTATAATTCTCTTCTGTTTGGGCATGCCGAGGGCATGTCGGGTGTGGAGCTTCAGGCTAACCTGGTGAGCCAAATTATCAGCAGTGCTGTGGACAACCGACCTTTGTTAAACGTCTGGCCAGAGCCTATCGAGTGGGTTTGGATTTTGCTCTGGTCTGGATTAGGCGTCTGGATTATTTGGTATCAACGATCGTTGCTCACCGCTTCCCCCCTGCTGCTGCTGGCCGGAGGTGGCTTGATCACAATGAGTTACCTTGCTTTCCTATGGGGTTGGTGGCTACCAGTTGTGCCCCCTCTATTGGCTCTGAGTACCTCTGCCCTCGTGATCACTCTCTATCTGGCCTATTTACAGGAAGAACTGAAGCGGTCAAAAGAGTTTCTCAACACAGTGATTAACGCGATCCCCGATCCCGTTTTTGTTAAAGACCAAAACCATCGTTGGATTGTGGTCAATCAAGCCTTTTGTCGATTGCTAGGTTACCCCATGGAAACCCTCTTAGAACAGACTGACCATGATGTGTTTTCTCTAACTGAAGCAGATAAGCTACAGTTACGAGATCAAACTGTGCTGATCAATGGGCAAGAGTTGGAATCAGAAGAGACCCTGACGGATCAAGCAGGTCACACCTACCAAATTGCGACCAAACGTACTTTACACCGGGATGCAGCAGGGAACTTGTTTCTGATCGGTGTGATGCGTGACATTACAGAACGCAAACGGATGGAAGAAGACCTGAAACGGACTGCTACAGAATTAGCTCATACGAATGCAGAGCTCCAGCGATCGGCCCATCAATTACAACACTTGGCTAATCATGATTCCCTTACGGGTCTGCCGAATCGTCAGCTATTTGGCCAGCGGCTGGAGCAAGCTATCGTGTGGGCCAGGAGCAATCGACAAGTCTTAGCTATTCTATTCATTGATTTAGATGGGTTCAAACAAATTAACGATACTCAGGGGCATCGGGTTGGGGATGGTTTACTGCAGATGATCTCCTGTCATTTGACTGGGTGCCTGCGCAGCAGTGATACGATTGCGCGCTTGGGTGGAGATGAATTCACGGTCATTCTGCCAGCAATTCCTGGAAAACAGGAAGCCACACGGGTTGCAGAAAAACTGTTGTCTACTCTAGCTCAACCTTTTGTCATAGAGGGCAAAACTGTGGCTATTACAGCCAGCATTGGCATCAGTCTGTATCCCCAAGATGGGCAAACAGCCGATGAGTTACTGAATCAGGCAGATATAGCCATGTATCAGGCTAAGCAGGCTGGTAAGAACGGGTACGCCTTTGTTGGATAGCTTGGATAGCCTGCGTCAGGCCTGAGCAGTTACTGACAGAAGTCCCAAGGCTAAGACCCCGCTACCAATCCCCAACCAGATTAAGAAACTCCAACGAGTTAGATTAAGTGCCTGACGGACAACCGCTGGCGTAATTGATTGCCGTGAATCTCCCAATAATGGCTTGGGACTGGCCATGCCCTGGTAGTAATTAAGCCCCCCCACCTGCACTCCCAGTACTGCTGCGTAAGCACATTCACTCCAGCCAGAATTAGGACTGGGGTCTTTTACTGCATCTCGTTGGCACAGTCGCCAGATATGGCAAGGACGCCCAGAGATTAAAGCCAGCGTCACAACCAGCAACCGACAGGGCAACCAAGTAAGGCCATCCTCCAGGCGGGCACTAAACCAGCCCAGATCGGTGTAAGGAGCTTTGCGATACCCAACCATTGAGTCTAAGGTACTGGCGGCTTTATAGGCCAGGCTCAGAGGCACACTGCCAACAGCGGGCATCATCGCCCCGGCGATCGCATAAAACAAAGGCGCCATCACCCCATCTGTACCATTCTCTGTCACAGTCTCTAACACAGCCCGTAACACCTCCGCTTCCGACAAGGTTTCCGTATCCCGTCCTACATAGCGACTGAGGCGAAAGCGGGCCTCCACCAGATTACCCTGCTCTAAAGGATGTAAAACATCTTCTGCCGCCACTCGTAGGCTGCGACCTGCAAAACAACTCGCCAGTAAAATGACCGCCACAACCATACCAGCCCAGGGATGAATCGCCTTGGCGATCGCAATCAAGCCCCAGCCCACCAGGCCACTGGCTAAAATCAGCCCTAGCCCCAGGCCAACCCCTGCTAACCGGAGGGCTACGGGATGCTTAAGGGAGGCCAACGCCCAACGGGTGTAATTCGCAATGATCCAGCCCATGACCTGCACCGGGTGCCACCAGTGCCAGGGGTCACCCAGGCCATAGTCTAGCAGGGCAGACAATCCTAAAATCAGGGCAGGTTGGGAAATAAGCATCATTCAAAATGGGGGGTCATACCCCTGATGGCTTGTTGTGACTGGGGGGAACACTACTAAAGCATTTACTGATTAGTAACAGAAAACAATCATGACAAAACTGATACCCGTTGAACTAGAGGATGGCGCAATTCTCTACATCGAAGCTCAGGAAGACGCTGAAGCGGTAAATACTCCACCGATCCAGCTTGCCCCCACAGGAAATGAGGAACAACGACGGGGTGGTCAGAAAGGCATTGGCAATATGGGCCAATCGATGCAAACCACCATGGCCCAGTCGATGCATATGGTGCAAAGTACGATTCGCACCTATACTCTTTACTCCTTGAATGCTTTCAAGAATATGGGGTCTGCCAATGTGGATGAAGTGACCCTGGAATTTGGGATTAATCTCAGTGCTGATGCCGGGATTCCCTACATCGCCAGTGGCAAAGCTCAGAGTAATTTAAAGATTACCGTCAAATGTTCCTATCCTCAAAAGTCAGAACCCAACCCGCTTACCAATGGCAATGGCAACCAGGCTGAGGCGCAACGAACCCAAACCCATTAAACAATAAAACTGCTTTCCTGACCCTGGGCGGCCTGCCAACTGCGAGCATCGTAGTACAGGTCTTCCAGGGATATGCTGTAAAGAGCTTCCTTGAGTTTTTGATGCAGTCGGTTCCAGAGGGTAAAGGTCACCCAATCTTCTGCTTGACTGTTGTCTGGGCTGTAGTGGGGCAGCGGATCAATGGTTTCACCTACCGCTTCTAAAATTTGGCCCAGGGAGATTTGACGAGGAGGTTGTGCCAGTTGATAACCACCCTGCACCCCCCGCAGCGATCGCACCAACCCGGCCCGACGCAATTCAATTAATAGCTTTTCTAGGTAAGGGGCTGGTAAATCTTGCCGCTGGGCAATCACATTGACTGAGACAGGCCCATAACCGGGCTGGAAGCTCAAATCCAACAAGGCCTTAACGCTATAATGGCCACGGGTAGTTAACTTCATGGAAAATGCCGTTAAAACGGGCTAGGAGGGATTCGAACCCCCGACACCGTGGTCCGTAGCCACGTGCTCTAGTCCACTGAGCTACAAGCCCTTGCAAGACTTCCATATTAACATAGTTTCGCCATGACGCAATCCCCTAATCTTTCTGGTACTGAAGCACCCCCATTGACTCATCTGGATCACCAGGGACAGGCCCACATGGTTGATGTTTCGATGAAAGCGCCGACGGTTCGGCAGGCAACAGCAGCAGGTCGAGTCCGGATGCAGCCTGATACTTTAGCCGCGATCGCGGCTGGTAATGCGCCTAAAGGAGATGTGGTTGCCACTGCTCGTCTGGCTGGCATCATGGCAGCAAAACAAACGGCCTGTCTGATTCCGCTCTGTCACCCATTGCCGTTACACAGTGTAGAGGTACAAATTACCCCAGATTTGATGCTTCCGGGCTATCAGATCCAGGCAACGGTGAAAACTAAGGCAGAAACAGGTGTGGAGATGGAAGCCCTGACCGCTGTCTCGATCGCAGCCCTGACACTCTACGACATGGCAAAAGCTTTGGAAAAATCGATTCAAATTGAAGCAATTCACCTGGTCAGTAAATCTGGCGGTAACTCTGGTGACTATCCGCTCATTTCTAACATTCTTTGAATGGGCTTGATAGCCGCCAGCCGGGTTGCTTCTGGCACCGTAATTTCGGGGGAGCGGTTAACCATGCAGGTATAGAGCTTTTCTAAGGTGTTAAGCCGCATATGGGGGCACTCATTGCAGGCGCAATTGTTCATCGGGGGAGCGGGGATGAAATACTTTTGAGGCGACACTTTTTGCATCTGGTGTAAAATTCCCGGTTCGGTCGCCACAATAAAGGTCTGAGTAGAGCTTTGTTGGACGTAATTTAGTAAAGCCGTCGTCGAGCCAATAAAGCTGGCATGGCGCAACACCTCTGGCTCACATTCTGGGTGAGCAATTGCCTCAGCTTCTGGGTATTGCAGCTTCAGTTGCACCATTTTTTTCTCAGAAAAGGTCTCATGCACGATGCAACTTCCCTGCCAAAGCACCAGCTCCCTGCCGGTCTGCTGCATCACATATCGACCTAGATTGCGATCGGGCGCAAAAATAATGGGCTGTTCAGGTGGGATCTGGCGCACAATTTGAACCGCGTTAGAGCTTGTACAAATAATGTCACTCAGGGCTTTGATGTCTGCCGTGCAATTGATGTAAGAAATAACCAAATGATCTGGGTACTGCGCCTTAAATCGGGCAAAGGCATCGGCAGGGCAACTATCTGCTAAAGAACAGCCTGCTGCCAAATCGGGTAGTAATACCTGTTTATGGGGGTTCAGAATCTTGGCGGTTTCTGCCATAAAGTGAACCCCAGCGAATACAATGACCTGAGCGTTAGTAGTGGCTGCCTGTTGGGATAAGCCCAGAGAATCTCCAATATAGTCGGCCACATCCTGAATGTCTGGATCCTGGTAGTAATGGGCTAAAATCACGGCATTTAACGCCCGTTTTAGGCAATCGATTTGGCCAAACAGGTCAACTGGCAACTGTGATTGAGCAGGAGTGCGGGTGGCAGAAAACACAGGCATTATCGAATGGCAACCTTCAAATTATAGTCTGAATCACCAAAATCGGGATATAAATTCTCTGTCAAGCCACCAAAAGCGCTGCGGTGTGCTGGCTTGACCAGGCTTGTCAGTATTATTCCCTGAACTGCTTAACAAGCGCTACAATAATCTCTACATTTCTAGCTTTGAGCCTTGATGACCAACCTTGAGTGGTTTTCATTAATGATCGATCTCGGCAAGGATGGCTAAGAGTCTATCCGAATACCTAAACTGTAGGGTGGGCAATGCCCCACCCTACCCGAGTTGTAGAAATTGTGAAGCAGTTTCCGGATAGGCTTTAAGGCTCTTGCTAATGAAGTTTCTTTGGTTCCTATAGTTTTGAAATTTGCTATAACTATGGTAAGCAGTATGAGATAGTACTGAGGTGTATGACTGGTTCTTTATTTCATCTTGCGCCCTACGGTATTGTCTCTCAGTTCCTACGATGTAATCTAGTTCTACATGTGATTTAGTTCTACTTCAGATTGCCGCCATGTTAAATAAAGCTTTGTTTTGTGCTGAGCCACTCTGAAGAGTTTTTCCTGATTTTTACCGACTGTTGCTTCGAGTAATGTTCCAATTGATTTCAAGCTTTTTACATCGACAGCCTGACAGGTACCTTCCTGCTGAGGCTTTATGCAGGAGTTCTGAGTCTGATGTAAAGCTTCCGTTTGGAGCGACAACTAATGTATCTAATTGATTCATTGGGAGGGTACTCTAATATCAGTCCTGTCAACGGGAAGCAACCATTAATCATAGAGTGGGATGGTTGGCTCCCAATTGGTGCAGTCCTCTTTTCAAGGCAGTATTTCCTGTCTTGTACGAGCTTGAAGTTTATTGTGTAGGAGCAGCAAATATGCTACACCGCAAGATTTATCAACTCTGTTCTGATGGGCGTGAAGTCTGGATTTTCTTGCGGGATCAGCAACGCTGGATCGAACGCGCTCGCATTCTGGACATCGAGGGTGATTTGGTTACCCTGCGCTATGAAACTGAAGAAGAGGATGAGACCTGCTCTTGGGAGGAGATGGTGCGACTAGAAAGTATTGGGGCCGTCACTCAAAAGCTAGCTTCAGTGCCTAAAGGCAATGTGGAGCCCGCTGTGGCTGACGAATGTCCGGAAGCAGAGCAGATTCCTAATAAGCGATCGCCTGACCCTAATTTAGATTAAGGGAAATAAAGGTTACGTTGGCTACAGCATCGACTGGATACTTCCAGGTAGTATAAAAGGCATTTGAACGCTGTCAGAGTGTTACTTTTGGTTGCGTCATTCGTTTTACTTACTTCATTGGATATTGTAGCTTTTCGTGATGGATAATCTAGCTGAGCGTTATGTCCGGCTGAGTCGTGCCTATATCAAGCTGGCTGACAAGTTTCACAAGCTTGATGTAGAGCACATGGCTCTGAGGGGTAAGGTCGTACCCCTACTCAGGGCGGTTAAGGCCCATCGAGTGACAATTGATCAACTGAGCGAAGAAAATTTAGCCCTAAAGGCTCAATTGACTGAGCTAGCTGGTACTCATCAGCGCATTCAAATACTGGAAGCTCAACTGCAGTCGTTAACGGCTCAATACCATACCTTGCAGCCGCTAGAAGCCTTACTCCAGTCAGAAGTTCAAGAAACTCTTACTGAAGCTGAACAACAGATAGAATTGGTAGAGGCCACCGTTGATGAAATGGATAACGATCGTGACCCTGATTTAAGCGAAGCTGATAAGCAACTGTTGCAGGAGTATGAAAATGACCCCAGCCGGTTTACTCTACCTCCACAAAGGTATCCTGTCGTCACTCACGCAGAAACAATTGTTCAGACTGTGATGAGTTAGGCCATTTACCAAGGTTTGGTGGAGCCTGCCTGACTCAAGCATCGATCCTCTAGCAATCTTCCTAAGCTAATGACCCTTCCCATTTTTGGGAGTCGGTTGCCTTCCAAGTGGTTGCAGCTTAGCATGATTGGGGCAGCGATTGTTGCAGCTCTGGTAGCACTGTGGGGGGTTTTGTGGGTGATGGGTGGCGGCAAGCTAATTGCTGATATCACGGCTCTGATTAATTGGGATGCTGTTGGGGCGCTTGGTGAAGTCTTTGGTGCCATAGGTCAGATCTTGATTGCAGTCTTGGCGCTCTATGTGGCATGGCGACAGTACGTAATTGAGCGAGATTTGACTCTGCGGCAAAACCTGATTACTCAACAGCAGACGATCGACAGCTATTTCCAGGGGATTTCTGAACTGGTGCTGGACGGGGAAGGGTTATTGGAAGATTGGCCCCAGGAGCGGGCGATCGCTGAAGCCAGAACGGCTGCTATTTTGAGCAGTGTGGATGCAGATGGTAAGGCCAAAATCATTCGGTTTCTCAGTCGGGCTCATCTATTAACCCCCTTAAAACGTGACCAGCGCCTGGGGCGGGTAATTTTGGATGGTACGGGTGGCTACGCTGAAGATCGTCAGCAAGGAGTGCGGGTGGTAGATTTGGGGATTATGCTGGCAGGTGCGAATCTAGCGGGTACTGATCTACGCTGGACCGACCTGAGTGAAGCTAACTTGATTCGGGCCGATTTAAGTCAAGCAGACTTGGTGCGATGTAATCTGAGCCGCACCATCCTGGTAGATGCCAATCTGACGGGAGCAGACTTGAAGGGGGCTCGCCTGTTTTATGGGCAGCCTGAAGCAGCAACTCCCCGCAGTCAAATGGAACCTCCCGACTATCAGACTGGCCCCCATACTGGGGCAGTGATTGAAGGGGCGGATCTTACCGCAGTGAAGCAATTATCTCCCGACCAGCGCTACTACTGTTGTGCTTGGGGGGGAACCAGAACCCGACTGACTATTCCCGGTGGTTGTGAAGGGATCCCCAATAAATTGAACCAATGAAAATTGAACTGGTGGATGTTGACAAACAGTTTGGCCCGGTAAAGGCCAATGATCGGGTTTCTTTGACAGTCGAAGCGGGAAGTATTCACGGTCTTCTGGGAGAAAATGGCGCTGGTAAAAGCACCCTGGTTAAAATTTTGAGTGGCTTTCTTAGCCGCGATCGGGGCACTATTTTGGTGAATGGTAAACCTGTAGTTATTTCCACACCATCTGATGCTATTCGTTGCGGCATCGGCATGTTGCATCAAGATCCTTTAGATTTTCCCCACCTGACTGTCCTAGACAATTTTCTGGCTGGTAAACCCGGATCTCTATGGTTACATTGGGGACAGGCCACCCAGCAATTTAACCAATTAGCTAACCAGTTTAACTTTCGACTAGATAGCCGAGTCAGAGTTGATCATCTGACGGTGGGAGAACGACAACAATTAGAGATTTTGCGGTTGTTGTTTCTTGGTATCAATACCTTAATTTTGGATGAGCCGACCACTGGAATTTCCGCCTCTCAAAAACAAGCCCTGTTTGACTCCGCCCGCAAATTGGCCAATCAGGGAAAGTCTGTTATTTTTGTTTCTCATAAACTAGATGATGTTAACTATCTCTGCGATCGGGTAAGCGTCCTGCGTCAGGGCCAGATTGTTGGCAACGTGGAATTACCCTGCCCTGATCGGGAACTGGTGGGGCTGATGTTTGGGCGAGAGTTGGTTCAGTCTGTTAAGCCCCCTACCTGCCAGACAAAACCCATCCTGCGCCTGGAAAATCTTTGTCTCCGCAGCAATCGCCTGTCTCTGCAAATTGAACACCTGGAAATTTGTGAAGGGGAGGTCGTCGGTCTGGCTGGGTTAGAGGGCAGTGGCCAGGAATTAGTGTTATTGGCCTGTGCTGGGTTGTTATCGCCAGAGTCGGGGCAGTTATTTGTGAATGGGGAAGAGATGACCCGCTGTCCTTATCGGGAGTATCTAAAACAGGGCATTGGTTACTCTCCCGCCGATCGCCTGCGAGATGGGCTGATTCCGGGGCTCTCCATTCATGAGCATGTAGCCTTAAAAACCTCTCCCCGTAGTTGGTTTGTCAATTGGAAGCAAACCCTGGAAAAAACCCTGCAGGCGATTGCACTCTTTAATATTCGGGGCAAACCCCAGACTAAAGTAGAGCGATTGTCAGGGGGCAATCAACAGCGCACCCAACTGGCTCTGCTTCCGGTTCCCCTTAACCTCCTGTTGATGGAACATCCCACCCGCGGTCTGGATATTGAATCTGTACTCTGGGTCTGGCAGCAGTTGATTGCTCGTTGTGAAGGAGGGACGGCCATTCTCTTTACCTCCTCTGATTTGGATGAAATTGTGAAGTACAGCGATCGGGTGATCGTCTTTAGTGGGGGGCAGCTATCTAAACCCATTGATGTCACTGATCTGACTGCTGAGCGGCTGGGACATCTGATCGGAGGCCAGGTGAATAGGATCCCCCAATTTTCGTCGGTTACCCGTTAGTGCCTATGACCCGTACAGCTTACTACCAATTGGTAGCGTTGATTCTGGCGTTACTGGTGATTACTTTCATCATTGGGCTAGCAGGCGCTTCCCCCTTTGTTGTCATGATTAGTATGGCCCAGGGAGCATTTGGCACACCAGGCCAGTTTGCCCGGGTCGTAGCAACGATGGTGCCCCTGATTCTCTGTACCTGTGGGCTACGGTTTACCTTTACGGCTGGGCTTTACAACCTGGGAATCGAAGGCCAGATTACGGCTGGGGCGGTGGCCAGCATGATCCCCATTCGTCTGTTTCAAGACAATTTGCCCGCTCCGCTGGTGATGCTGATGGCTCTGGTGGCTGGTACAACTGGCGGCATTCTCTGGGGATTGTTGGCGGGCTGGCTCAAGGTCTATGGTCGAGTCAACGAAATTTTTGCGGGGTTGGGGCTAAACTTTATGGCAGATGGAATGGCACTCTATCTGGTTTTTGGGCCCTGGAAACGGCCAGGTGTTGCCTCCATGAGCGGCACAGAGCAAATTAATCATGGGTTATGGCTCCCGACTATCGGGAATACGGAAGTCAGTCCAATTTCTCTGACCATTGCCTTGATGGGCCTGGTGGCCACTCTGATTGTGATCAGAGGCACTCAGTTTGGGCTCCAGTTACGAGCTGTCGGCGGCAATTT
The DNA here is from genome assembly GCA_046080785.1 of Leptolyngbyaceae cyanobacterium. Classification (GTDB taxonomy): domain Bacteria; phylum Cyanobacteriota; class Cyanobacteriia; order Leptolyngbyales; family Leptolyngbyaceae; genus JBJTUO01. The sequence continues at coordinate 61,154 of JBJTUO010000008.1, forward strand.
AAGGGCGGCCTATGTATTGGGCATTCCATCTGTGCATCGACTGTTGAGTGCCTTTGCCATCTGCGGTGGCTTTGCAGGCATGGTCGGAGCATTACAGGTAATGGCCCTGTTTCATCGATTGATTCCCAGTATTTCCAGTAGTTTAGGATTTCTAGCCTTACTGATAGCAATGCTGGTAGGAGCAAACACTTGGTTGATTTTACCTGTAACCCTATTCTTCAGTGCTCTCAATATTGGCAGTTTGCAGCTACCCCTTTCCCTTGACTTAGAGTCGTCTCTAGCCGGTGTGATTCAAGGCATGTTGGTGTTATTTGCCCTTCTAGGCCGGGGAATCAGTGAAACAGTAACGCCAGCAGTGCTGAAAGACTGGTTGGGATATTTTTCTAAGCCAGCTTTAACAGGGACTGATCAGACATGATGTTATACCATATCACTTCCCAATCGCAGTGGCAGCAAGCCCAACAACTAGGAGATTACCGACCTCCTAGCTTGCAGTCTGAGGGATTTATTCACTGCTCGACTCGGCAACAAGTACTGTTAACTGCCAACCGTTTCTTTCAACACCAGATAGGTCTTGTTTTACTGGGTATTGACCCCAAGCTGATAGGGGCTATCATTCGGGATGACGCAGCAGATGATGACTTTTTTCCCCATATTTACGGCCCATTGAATTTAGATGCCGTTCTCTACGTCTGGCAATTAATACCCGATGCCTGCGGAACTTTCACAACCCTACCCAAAATTGGATAAAGGCCACCCAAGAAACACTAGGAATAGTGTTGACGGGGGTGGCCTGTCGTTGAGAAAACTAGACTAACTACGACCAACTCCCAAATAGCGGAAGCCCGCAGCTTCTAATGCCGATTGATCGAGGAAGTTACGGCCATCAATCATGACAGGGGTATTCATGAGGCTGGCCATTTTGCTGTAATTTAACTCTTGAAATTGCTGCCAGTCTGTCACCAGAACTAGGGCATCACAACCATCTGCTAACCGTTCAGGATCGGTTTCCACAATTACGTCAGACAATCCATGGCGCAGACCGCTCTGAGAAACAAGTGGATCGTAAGCTTTAACTTTTGTGCCCAATCGACTTAACTGCTCAATGAGAAAGAGGGCTGGTGCATCTCGCAGGTCATCAGTATCAGGCTTAAAGGTAAGACCCAACAGGCCAACGGTCTTGCCTTTCAAAATTTTGAGTACCTGTTGCAGCTTCTCAACCAGAATCATGCGCTGGCGTTGGTTGACGCTGATAGCAGATTTTAAGAGTTGGGCTTCATAGCCGTAGTCATCTGCTGTATGCACCAGGGCAGAGACATCTTTCGGGAAACAAGAGCCTCCCCAGCCAATCCCAGCTTGCAAGAACTTATTACCAATGCGGGAGTCGAGACCAATGCCCTTAGCAACCTGAACCACATCTGCCCCAACCCGATCGCAGATATTGGCAACTTCATTAATAAAGCTAATTTTGGTGGCTAAGAAGGCATTAGCCGCATACTTAATCATCTCAGCAGAACTGAGATCCGTAACCAGCATCGGAACTGGAGCCAGGGTTGGATCCTCAGCAAACTGTCGATTCACGATCGGGGTATAGAGCTCCTGCATCAGGGCAATTGCCTTCTGGCTGCTGCTGCCGAGTACAATCCGATCGGGGTTAAACGTGTCGTAAATGGCTGAGCCTTCCCGCAAAAATTCCGGATTACTGACGACATCAAATTGGGGTTCAGAGGGCAGAGTTGCACGTCGATCGCTTAGGGATCCTGCGCCGACTCCTACCAGAACCGGGCTAGCCACTGCTGCCTGCTGTTCTGCATAGCCATCCAGTACCAGCATCCTTACCCAATCGCCTGAACCAATTGGCACTGTTGACTTATTCACAATGACTTTGTACTCACCATTCAAGTGAGAGCCGATGCCACGGGCAACCGCCTCTACATAGCGGGTATCACTTTCTCCAGTCGGTAGGGCCGGTGTGCCAACAGCGATAAACAAAATTTGCCCGTGTTTGACGCCTGCTTGCAGGTCAGCAGTAAATTCAATCCGGTTAGCGGCGATGGCAGACTTTAAGATTTCCGTCAAACCGGGTTCAAAAATAGGAGATTGCCCCGATTGCATTAATTTGACTTTTTCTTCGTTATTGTCAACACAGATGACGTGGTGGCCGGCGTGAGCCAGACAGGCCCCCGTAACCAATCCCACATAACCGGTGCCGATTACACAAACTCGCATAACACTTTCCTCTATGAGTAAGTAAACAGTTGACTTGCTAGATGACTAATGACAAGCAGTCAAATTGAAGTAGCCTGCAACCCTGTTAGGGACAATTGCCCAACCCAGATTAGGGACGTTCGCTCACCACTAAGGGGGGCTCTACCCCTGTTAAGCGTGCCCTAAAATCTTCAATAGTTCTCTGCACCCCCTCTTTAACCGGAATAGTTGGCTGCCAGCCTAGCCATTCCCGAGCCCTGGTAATATCTGGCCGACGCCGACGGGGGTCATCCTGGGGCAAGGGTTCAAATTTAATTTCCAAACTGGGGTCAATCATTTGCTGGATTAACTGAGCCAATTCCAGAATCGTGTACTCTTCTGGGTTACCCAGATTGACTGGGCCGATTTGATCACCATTCATCAGTCGCATTAGGCCATCAACCAGATCGGAGACGTAACAAAAACTGCGAGTCTGGGAACCCTGGCCGTAAACTGTCAGCGGCTTACCCCGTAATGCTTGGGCGACAAAATTACTGACGACCCTGCCATCGTTTTCTAGCATACGAGGCCCGTAGGTATTAAAAATGCGGGCGACCCTAATTTCAACGTCGTTTTGTCGGTGGTAGTCAAAGGCTAAGGTTTCAGCAACTCGCTTACCTTCGTCATAGCAACTGCGGATTCCGATTGTATTCACATTCCCCCGATACTCTTCTGGTTGGGGATGCACTTCCGGATCACCATAGACTTCAGAGGTGGATGCCAATAAAAACCTGGCCTTGATGCGCTTGGCCAACCCCAGCATATTGAGGGTACCCATGACGTTTGTTTTAATCGTTTTGACCGGGTTGTGTTGATAATGCACAGGGGAGGCGGGGCAAGCCAGATGGTAGATTTGGTCTACTTCGAGTCGAATCGGCTCTGTGATATCGTGACGGATTAACTCGAAGTAAGGATGATCAAGCCATTTCAGAACGTTGCGCTTATGCCCGGTATAAAAGTTGTCTAAGCAAATAACTTCATGACCTTCTAACATGAGGCGATCGATCAGATGGGAACCGATAAAACCAGCGCCGCCTGTGACAAGAATTCTCATAATTTAGTAACTAAATAAGTGAATAAGTTAACCCATGCTGGAAAGGAATTTGCCATGAATTCAGGATGCAGCTAAACTCTCATGCCAGGATGGTGTGAATCTGGCACAAATCCTTATAAAAACAGGGTAGCAAAGTCTGATCGTTCTTCATGCCGTAATCTTACTAAATTTACCCACCCTTCAAGGCAGTCGGTTTAGAGTGGCTATTTGCTAAAGAAAACAGGTTTTATCCTGAGGGCTGACATCCCAAGTCGCTGTTGCTTAGAATAGGGCTAGGAAAAAAATGCATACTAATAGTTTGTTTTCTGTAAATGATATTCAAACTCCTGTAGCGATTAATGGAAGCTATTATTCCTTAAATCTCCTATGAAACCAAATGCTTCTGTTTGGATCGTTGGTGGGGCAGTGTCGATCGCTGCGGCAGTGGGTATTACCACTGCCATGATGCAAAGGCCCCAATCTCCCCCCACCCCCCCCGCTGGGCTTCTCAGTCCCTCTGCCATCCCTTCGACTTCACCAGAAGCCACTCCATCGCCTCAGCCTACGGCTCCTCCGCTGGCTGGCCCAGGGGCGACATCCCTCCCTCAGTCGCAGTCATCCCGCCCACCAGACGCCAGTTCATCTGAAACTCGGACAGTCGAGGTTTGTGAGACCAATATGGCAATCGTGGCAGACCCGGAACCCCCGTTAAACGTGCGATCTGCTCCTTCAATCGAAACCGGTCAGGTCGTAGGTCAGTTGCAGAATGGGACAATGGTGATGATCGAGGCTGAGCAAAATGGTTGGTATAAAATTTCATCTCCTCAAACGGGGTGGATCGCCAAGCAACGGACTGAAAGCAGGTGTAACGAGAAGGTCGAACGCATTCAGTTTGAGCCCCAGTCCCAGTCAAGCCTGATCCAAGACCGGTTTATTGGGACGGGGAGCCATTCTTACAAATTTCAAGCCGACAAGGGGCAGGTAATAACGATTACCCGTCTTTCGGGGCCCTTTCCATCGGTGGCAGCTCCGGATGGTACCTTGCTTCGGCCCTTATCGGATGACAATCAGCCCAACTGGAGTCAGACTCTGCCGCAAACTGGTGCCTACTCTATCCAACTTGACTCCAACTATAAGGGATATGCTTATCGCTTTCGAGTTGAGATCCAGTAAGTCGTAGGTAATTACACTGGTTTAAGAACTTATTACAAAAATGCGGGTGTCAGATGAAGTACTGGCACAATAAAAGAAGATGGTTAAGGGTGTAGCCTGGGCTCGCCTATTAGCCTGTAGGGGTGAGGTTTGGTGTAATTGATTTTAATGAAAGCCGTTCTTAAACTATAGTTCCTCATGGCTCTGGGGAAGCAGGGGGTCTCAAATGAAACGATTAGTGTCGGTTCTACTTGCGCTTGGGGTTAGCATAGGGATTGAGCAGACTGTTACTGCACAGCAGGCCTCACCTAATTCTGCCCATTCATCTAATTCTGCCCATTCATTGATGGCGAAGCCTACCTTTGTGCAGCAAGCAGCCAATCCATTGCCTGCTGCTCGATCGAGACGGGTTAATCCCAGCGATCGCAGCGTCCATCGGTTAGGCGCAACACGACTGGCAGCGGTTACCCCGCGATCGGCCCAAAACCTTTGCCAGGTCGGTAATGAAGATATTTGTCTCACGGTACAGGGGCAGCCCCTGATTCCCAATTTCAACAATACTTTGAGATCGCCCCTGTTTAATAGGAATGGTTTGAGTGGGGGAATCATGGGGCAGAGCCCATCTTACGTTTTTCCTGTAAACGTTAGTCAAGTGTTATTCCCATTAGATTCGGGATCGGCTGGTTATGATGGGTTGGCTTCAGCTATTGGGTTGTATCTCCAATATGATCTTCCTTGACTGCAACTGATAATGCATTCGCCTTGAGGAATATGCCCCCTAAAAAACTGTGTCAAATCAGCCTGCTTAAGGTAAGCTGTATCAACTTTGTTTGCACTGATAGAAAATTTCTCTCGGTTCAAGCATTGTTTCATTGATATAGCGCAGATTTGATACGCCTTTGCCAGGAATGACTTCATCAAGTATTCGGTATCGCCCATCCCTGCTGGAGCAAGCCCAGGCGGGAAACTTTCGTGCGATCGCGCTTTGGATCAGCACGTCGCTCAGCCCCTATGGAATTAGTGTCAGTGCCACAAAGAGTCGATCAGGCCGCTTGACCCTCTGGCTTAACTTTCGTCGGCCCTTGCCGATGAGGCGATTTACCGATCGTTTGCGCCATCGACTGGTGCGCTTCATCTGCTATCGCCTCTGGACTCTCAATTCTGGGTCGATTTACCATGTGCGGATTGTGGCTCGTATGGCAGGGGAAGCAGATATCCTCTGGCAACAGTCCGTTCGGATTAACACCCCCGCGATCACTAAGCGAGTTCGTCGCCCCCCTCCTGCACCCCGGCAGCGAGAACTAGCTCAACTGATGTTTCAGTTGGTGCGGTCGTTGTTTGTCAATCAAGTCGCGATCGCGGGCTTTTTCTTAAGTTATTGGGCTATATACTTGCAAATTTCAGGGCGTCCAACACTAGAGCCCCCGGTCGAAGCATCAGGGTCCTCAGCGCATCATGCTGGGGCTGACCGGGCGGTTCTCACTGGTAGTCAACCCATGGGCAATATCCCCCTGACCCATGCCCTGAACTTTCAGCCAGACGCTGCTGTTACAGGCAATCTGGATTTTCCTGCGAATCCATCCGCTAACGTCATGCCGCCCGAACTGTTTCAGGGTAAAGTTTTGCGGCAGGTAGCGCTGGCCCATTCCGAAAAACTGGTGGCGCTCACCTTTGATGATGGCCCTTGGCCAGAAACCACAGAAAAAGTTTTAGAGATTCTCAGCCAATTTAATGTCAAAGCCACTTTTTTTATGGTCGGTCTGCATGTGCAAAACCACCCTGACATTGCTCAAAAAGTAGCAACAGCGGGTCATGCCATTGGTAATCACACCTGGCGCCATCGATTAGAGAATTTAGATCAGCTAACCGCCGTAGAAGAAATTAACAATGGGGCCCGTCTAATCTACGAGGCTACGGGTGTGCGCACCCATTTATTTCGACCGCCAGGCGGCAATCTCTCAGGGGAACTGGTGCCCTATGCTCAACGGAGCAATTATGCGACGCTGCTGTGGTCTGCTGATTCACAAGACTATTTTGCCTCAGCACCTCTGATCATTGATAATGTCTTAAAAGATGTAAAGCCGGGTGGTATTGTATTGCTGCATGATGGAGGGGGGGATCGAATGGCCACTGTAGAGGCGCTCCCCCAAATCCTCACAGCGTTAAAGCGCCAAGGCTATCAGTTTGTTACAGTTCCCCAATTACTGGAAATCAAAGCTCGACAGGAACAACAATTGGCAGCAAAGCGCACCTCAATTTAGAGCAGGAGAATGGCAACACTTAGCTACCACCGCAAGGCAAGACAAAAAGGAACTATGTTTAATCTGTCCCGCTTTAAGAGCATACCCCAACATTCTAAGAAGGACGGACGAAGCAGGAAACCCTCAGGAGCGATCTTGGGAAGCCAGCACTGCACCCATTAGGGTCGGTGACTGGAGGATGTCACGCGGATACCCTCAAGATAGTAGACTGACGAAAGAGTAACATACTAGAACACGAGACAACCGGTTATGACAGCAGGCATTGACCCAGTGAATTTGATGAAACAACAGGTTGGAACGGCAGCGGCGGCACTCGTCCAATCTGGATCGATTGTAGGGTTGGGTACCGGGTCAACAACCGCCTTTGCCATTCAGGCCTTGGGCGATCGCTTGAAAGCGGGGAACCTGAGAGATATTCAGGGGGTACCCACTTCATTTCAAGCGATTGTGCTGGCCCGCCAAAACCAAATTCCGCTGGTGAGTCTGGATGAAATCGGGCGGATTGACATTGCGATTGATGGTGCCGATGAAGTCGATCCCAACAAGAACCTGATTAAAGGCGGCGGTGCGGCCCATACCCAGGAAAAGATCGTGGATAGTATGGCAGATCAGTTTATTGTGGTTGTGGATGGCGGCAAACTGGTGAATAAGCTGGGTACCACTTTTTTGTTGCCAGTGGAGGTGATTCCCATGGCAGCAGTGCCGGTGATGCAAGCGATCGTCCAACTGGGGGGCAAGCCCGAATTGCGCATGGGCGTGAAAAAAGCCGGGCCAGTTGTGACCGATCAAGGCAATCTGGTGATCGACGTCAAGTTTGATGACGGCATTGATCACCCCGCCGAGTTGGAAATGACCTTAAACAATATTCCTGGTGTTCTGGAAAATGGCCTGTTTATTGGGGTCGCCAGCCGGATTATGGTCGGCGAAATTAAGGATGGTCAACCTATCGTACGAGAAATTTTTTAAAGTAATTTGATTTACCATGACCTTCGCCGCTCCTGCCCATAAAAAAGCCAAAGCACTGAAACCGACCAGCCGTCGCCCTGCTAAAGAGCTGTGTAGTGAATGTGGCCTCTGCGATACCTATTACATTCACTACGTGAAGCAAGCCTGTGCCTTTATGACTCAGCATATTGCCGAATTAGAAGCAGAGGCCCATGGGCGTAGTCGGGATTTGCAAAACTCGGATGACTGCTATTTTGGGGTACATCAAGAGATGATGGCTGCGCGCAAGCAGGAGCCAATCCCAGGTGCCCAGTGGACTGGTATCGTCAGCACCATCGCCTGCGAGATGCTGAACCAGGGGGTGGTGGAGGGGGTCATCTGCGTCCAAAACAGTGAGGACGATCGGTTTCAACCCAAGCCAGTGCTGGCTCGCACCCCGGCAGAGATTCTGGCGGCCCGGGTAAATAAGCCCACCCTGTCGCCCAACCTATCTGTCCTGGAACAGGTAGAACAATCTGGCCTGAAACGCTTGCTGGTGATTGGTGTGGGTTGCCAGATTCAGGCATTGCGGACCGTGGAGAAGCAACTGGGGTTGGAAAAACTCTACGTGCTGGGCACCCCCTGTGTCGATAACGTCACTCGCGCTGGCTTACAAAAGTTTTTAGAAACCACCAGCCGATCGCCAGAAACTGTGGTGCACTACGAATTCATGCAGGATTTTCGGGTGCACTTCAAACATGAAGATGGTTCAGAAGAGACCGTCCCTTTCTTTGGGTTAAAGACGAACCAACTGAAAGATGTGTTTGCTCCTTCCTGCATGACCTGCTTTGACTACGTTAACTCCCTGGCTGATTTGGTGGTGGGCTATATGGGGGCACCCTTTGGCTGGCAGTGGATCGTAGTACGCAACGATCGCGGCCGCGAAATGCTAAATCTGGTGCAGGATCAGATTGACACCCAACCGGTGATGACTCAAGGCGATCGCAAAGCAGCGGTGCAACAGAGCATTCCCGCCTATGACAAGGCAGTGACCCTGCCCATGTGGGCAGCGCGACTAATGGGGGTGGTGATTGACAAGATTGGCCCCAAGGGGTTGGAGTATGCCCGCTTTTCGATCGACTCCCACTTCACTCGCAATTACCTCTATGTCGAACGCAACTACCCCGAAAAGCTGGAAGCCCACGTACCAGCCTATGCCAAACGCATTGTCAGCCAGTATAAGCTGCCTGATTAAAACTAGCCTTGGGCTGTTTCCAGGCAGAGGCTGTTTGAAATGCCTGTCACTCTGACGACTGAGGTCACGGCCATACAGAGCAAGCCTGCGGACGCAGGTTACTGAAAACCTTGATTTTTTAAGCCCGTTTTGGCACACAGGGAAATGGACATGAAGATCTCTCGTTTTAGAGCTTAGAGATCCCTCAGAATTGTCCAATCGATTGGGTCTACTTCAAAGTTTGGGAATTCCTCAAGCCCTGTCTTATATGCTGAGTCACGAAAACGGGAAAAAAAACCTATGGATTGGGCCGCTTCTTTTCGAGTTTGTATGATCATCCAGTGGCGGGATTGGCCTTCTTTTGCTTATCACTCGTCAGTGTCGAGCAGCGGCAATCCCATCCAGTTCGACTTGAACAACTGATTCGCCCTGAGGCCAAAGCCAAGCCAGGGGACAAAGCGTTGGGATCTACAGGGACAAGCACTGATGCCAAACCCGCGCCATCCAAGCGCAAGCCAGGCCGCCCCAAAGGCTCCAAAAATAAAGCCAAAACCGAGGTCTGTCTAAATGCAGAACTGCGGTTGATCAAGGGGGCGATCTTGGCATTACTGAGCCTGATAGCGGGACTTCTGCCGATTCGCTACCTCCTCCTAGATGGGCAATTTGGCAACAATCATGCCCTGCAAATGGCGCGCCAGTGTTATCTGCACCTGATTTCGAAGCTCCGCTATGATATCCAACTGTTCCTCCCTTATCAGGGGCCCGACAGTCGGCGCAAATATGCAGAACGCCTGAATCCCAGACAAATGCCTCCAGAGTATCGGGTAGCCTCCTCCATTGAGGACGGCATCCGCACCGATATTTATCAACTAACTGCCCTCAACCCTTCTTTTGGATGCCCGCTCAACGTGGTCGTCATTCTGAAAACTCATCTCAAAACCCAGCAGCAACTCCACGTCATTTTATTCTCCAGCGACCTAGAATTGTCTTATGACAAACTCATAGACTATTACTCACTGAGGTTCCAAATCGAGATCTTCCAGCCTCAGTGCCCCAATCGATTGATGATGAGGCAGTTTCGGCGTTGACTGTTTTTGGGGGGACATCAGAACACTCCTTGCAACAGTTTAAGGGAATCAGGAAGGGGCAGTTTCAGTGGGTGGCATCGTAATTGCGGGCACTTCACCTTGCCAGCGTTGCCGTTGGATTTGACCAGGTGGATACTGCCGATAAGTTTTAAGGCGCTCGAATTCAGAGGCATCTGCCCAGATGATCCAGTGACACGGAGGCTGGGGTTGCTGTCGGGCTTTCACCCATCCCCGACGCATCCAATTGTACAGCGTCACCATTGGCATGTCTAAAGCAAGCGCTAAATCGGGCAACCACCACTCATGCGCTGCTAAAGGTTCCCGGGTGGAAGCGGCTCGACGAGTGCCTAATCCCAACCGTCGCATCAGCGTCTGAACCTCCGCAGGCTTCAAGGTTGTCAGTCGCTTCGGTGGATAAAATCCTTCTGCAATTAAGCAATTGGTAATTTCTTCACCGCTCAATTGCGCATGAGCTAATTGTTCTAAGCGTTGACACAGTTGAGGATAGTTGCTCAGTTGTGTCCACCGTGCCACTGGGCGAATGATTTGAGCTTGAGTCACTGTTCCACCCACCCATTCTATCGTGACCTGAACCAATTCACTTTCCCCTTGGACATCGACTCGAATTTGATGAATGACTTGTCGAATGATCTCTTTACGTTGCACTGGGGTGGTGCTGGGAGAATACCACAGTGTGGGCAGATTTTCAGCGAGTTGACGAATCATCTGTTTCTCTTGCTCAGAGAATGATTTAGGTTGTTGATGAGAGAATCTTTTGTATTCCTCTTGAAGTTGCTGATAATCTTTTAGTTTTGCTTCCCACTCTTGTGCTAATTGTCGTGCAACCAAACGATTTTCAGGTTCAACTAAGCGATAATGTCTGCCTGCTCTTTGAGCTTCAAAATCTGCTCTCTCTACTCGTTGCTGCCATAATTTATCTAGTTCTAACCGCTCTTGTTCCAGATGTGTCTCGGCTTGCAACGATAATTGCGACCGGTTGTTCTTTGGCGGCACAGTAGTTTGGGGTCCCAAAGTGCCACTGGAAGTCTATTTGTGGGGCGGATGTTGACGGTCGTCACCACCCTCCGCTTGCAAGGACGAAATGTGCTGGATTATCTGACGGAAGCCTGTCGAGCCAAGCGCCAAGGAAAACCACTTCCATCGTTGCTACCGAACACCGCCATAGCTGTCAATTTACTTCCCTCTGTCGCCTGAGACCCCCTGAAAAAGTACAAATCAGTTTTAGTCAAAACTCATAGAGGGAAATCAGATCTCCAAATATGAGTGGCTCTCTGTGCCAAGTTTCTCTGCCGCGTAGTGAGTATATTTGGAGTCCACTCTTCAGCTAATATATTTTGTGTCAGCTTATACACACTCTGTTGATAAACTTCCCGCTTTACTGGATAAAGCTCATTTCCAACTTGACGATTGAGATGAGGTTCTAAGGGTGTCAAATTCCCAATGCGATACACCATTTCTTCTATTTGCGTATCAGTAAAGTTTTGCCTCCATTCACTATTGGGTGACTCAGGCAAGATATGTTCAATAGAAAAACTATCTTCATTCACCTTGATATGTGATGTATCTGCCTCAAGCTTGCATAAAACATAGCGGACTAATTTCTTTTTCTGCCCTTTTGTGGAAATTGAAAGTAAAGAAAAGTCCTGTAAGAACTTCTCATCTGAAACATATACTGATCGAAGATTATCAAACACTTGTTTGGGGTTGGTTATTTCACCATTAGTGATCGAAATTGCAACCCTATTGTAAAGCGTCTCTAATTCATTAGGATTTAGGCTACTAACAACGGTGTAGCGAAAAGAAAGCACACATACAAGCTTTAACAGACGTGTAAAGTTTTCAGGGGAGAACCTCTCGTATGCAGTAAATAAAGTCGGATAAGCTTGCTTTACTCGAAATAACTCAAGTTCACGGATATATGGGCGGTTTTCTGGAGCATCTCGCCAGAATTCATCATTAGAATTACTGAGAGCAATAAAGAGACTGCCGTAATTTTCAAGTTGATCAAGTAATTCAAATGCTTGTTGACCACTCTTTACAGATTCACGAACTATTTTGAATAATCTTTCTCGTCTTACCCTAGCTTGTTTAAGGCTAAAATAATAACGGAGAAATTCAGGAAACTTCTCCATTTGAACTGTATTAATAATTCTTCTCCACTGCCTTTGCGCTTCCTGTAAATCATCTGGGCCTTGAAAGAGAGAAAATAAGTAATTCTTCAATAGATCTGTTGAACTGAGTTCTATGCCTCTAGCATTTAAAGTTTCAAATACAGTATAAGCATTTAATTCGTCTTCAACATTAATCTGAATAAAAAGCAGTCTTTGAGCAATGGTATCTGTTAAAAACTCAGTTAGTTTCTCGCCACTCCGAATAACATCTTCAAGTTCTGCTAAATGGTTTGAAAAATACTGAAAAGCCTGCCAGAGCAATTGATTAGATTTTGAGAGGGATCGGATGTTCAGAGGTCTTCTAAGATTAATCAAATTACTCTGATAGAAATCATTATTATTTTCATTCAAAATAATCTTGCTTGAATAACGAAGAGAGCGAGGATCTCTATCACTAAGATAAGTGCGTCTTAAAATTTCTTGTCGATCCTGGTTAGCTTCCTTTTGTTCTTCCCGCGCTACTAAGTTTTGAATTTTCTCGATCACGGCGATCGCAATAATACTGAGAGTGGCTAGCCGTTGTTGTCCATCAATGATTGTAAACTCTTTATCTGAAGCACTAGAGCTTTGTAGAACAAGTGCTCCCATATAGTGACTGGAATCAGGATTGGTGTGCAGCACCAAAATATCCTGCCAAAGATCTTCCCAATTTTCTTCATTCCAAGAGTAATCACGCTGAAAAGATGGTACTCGGTAAATCTTGCCATTACCAATTAAGTCACCGAAACTGGTAGTGCGTGTATCTAGCAGCTTGATCCGAGCCATGAATTAGGACGAGTAAACTAACTCCCACCTCTAAGGTATCAGGAGGCTGTTCATTTAGGGTAGCTGAAGCTCCGGCAAGCTAACATAGTCCCTGAGGCGGACGGTACAGAGGGTGTCGATGAAAATTCAAGCTTGTCCGCCGCCGCACAACTTCACCGTATGCGATTCGTTCATCTAGGTTAACTGGGCGATCGGCCCGTGGGTCTTGCAATGTTGGCACATAGGGGGGCGGGCTGAGTCGTTACGTTGCTTCTTTGTCTAAGCCTCACAGGGTTTTTACCTCAGCTTCACCTGACCGCGGTTATGAAAGGCTACTCTGAATACAGATGGGTTGTGTAATTCCCACTCCTAAATGGAGAGCGGACAGTCGGGGGGCTTTTGACTGTCCGCTTTACCTATTGTTGAATCCGTGTTTGGTAGCCTCAAGCCACTTAACAACTTGCATGCCGAGGCGGGTACCGCTCAGTCGATCGATTTCTCGCACTCCCGTTGGGCTGGTGACATTCACCTCAGTTAGATAGCCCCCGATGATATCAATCCCGACAAAGACCAAGCCATCTCGCTGCAGTGTAGGTGCCAGTTGGGCACATATATCCCGTTCCCGATCGGTGATTTCGGTTTGAGCCACCCTGCCCCCAACAGCCATATTGCCGCGAAATTCGTTACCAGTAGGGATGCGATTCACAGCCCCGATCGGTTCTCCATTCAAGAGGATAATGCGCTTATCGCCCTCCTTTGCGGCTGGTAAGTAAGTTTGCACCATCACAGGCACCTGGCCCTGGTGGGTGCTGATTTCTACTAGGGAGTTGAGGTTGCGATCGCCGGCATGGAGAAACAAAATTCCTTCTCCGGCTTTCCCCCCTAAAGGTTTCAACACAGCAGATTGGTTGTGCTCAACAAACTGGCGAATCACCTGTTTATTCTGGCTAACAATGGTTTCCGGAATCGCGCCGCTAAATTGTAAGGCGTACATTTTCTCATTGGCAGCCCGAATCCCCGCAGGGGCATTGATCACCCGTGTCTGAGTCGGGTCAATGTAATCCAGAATATAGGTGGCGTAGAGATAGGGCACCGTCACGGGTGGATCCGTCCGCATGAAGACGGCGTCCATCGTGGCCAGAGGCCGCAGTTCCCTATCCCCCAGTTCAAACCAGGGCGTTCCCATGACCCAACCACCTTCCCGCAGTTGTTCTGCGGTCAGGTGGATCGGCTGTAACAAAGCGGTGGCCTTGCCATCGACGACCCCTAGCTGGTGGGCCTGGGTCACCCAAACTTCATGGCCTGACTCTTGAGCGGCTTCCATCAAAGCCACGCTGGTATCGCGCCCCGGATCAAGACGCTCCACCGGGTCAATAATAAATGCAAATTTCACGGGACTATCCTAATGACGGTGGGCAGCCCTGATCTGCTAACCGACCAACAAAGGATCTAGCTGACCTTTAGCATTCAGGGCATAAATATCATCGCATCCCCCAATGTGTTGATTGTTGATGAAAATTTGAGGCAGGCTGCGGCGACCCTGCGATCGCTGGGCCATCTTAGCCCGGGCCGCCTCATCCCCATCAATGCAGTATTCGGTGTACTGCACTCCTTTTTTATCGAGCAACGCTTTGGCCCGGATGCAAAATGGGCAGGTACTCCAGGTATAGATCTCAACGGTTGGCGTCATATTTCTTAACGATTGTCTTCTGCTCTATTCTAAACCGACCCCTCCCCCGTAATCGATAGCTCATTGACCCAGATATAGGGACACAGCCCCCCAGCGGTGAGGTGGCTCTCTTGTCCCACATAGATGATGTTTTTCAGCAGGTCTAAAAAGTCTCCCGCCACAGTCGCTGACTCAATACTGGCGCGGCTGCCGCGATTTAGCAGCCAGCCATCAAAGGGGAGGGAAAATGAGCCCTGTAACGCTTTCACCCCGGCATGGAGAGCCTGTACCTCATCAATCAAAACGACGGCTTCAGCCGTTTCCAGATCATAGGATTGGGCCGCAGGTTGCCCGGCAAAGACATGAAAAAAGTGGGGGCTGACGGTAACCTTGGCTCCCATACTGGCATGACCTGTGGGATGGGCATTTAACCGCCTGGCTGTACCCGCACTATGGAGAAAGCCAGTTAAAATCCCATCGGTAATCAGGGGAGTGCGGCGGGTGGGGGTGCCTTCCCCATCAAAGGTGATGGCCGCAGCATTGTCGGGATGCAGGGCATCATCACAGACTGACAGCACAGGAGCGGCGATCGCGGTTCCCAGGGATTCTGGGGTTGAGAGACTTTGTTTGTCTAGAATATTTTGAGCATTAAACAGATTGGAGAAGGCACCCAATAAGCTGAGAAAGGCCTCAGGGGAAAAGACCACCCGGTATTTGCCGGTGGGAATGCTGTGATAGTCGAGGTGGCTGATGGTTTTGTCGGCGGTTTCCTGTAAACAACCCCCAATATCGAGGCTACCCAGACCGCGGCTGATGCGAAAGGCCCCTGCGCTGCGGGGCTTTTTCCCTTCTTCTTCAGTTTTGCTATAGAGATAAATGGAGGCGGTTGTGCGGGTCTCGGTGCGTATGGCCCCTGCGCTGTTGAGGTAGAAGCGATCGCTGTGGCGCTGGGCCAATCCGTTATAGGGCACCCCAACGATGGCAGGATGGGCTGCCAGTAGACCTTTTTCGGCGTTGATCAGGTTTTCTAGTAACTCAGAAACCGGCACTTGAGGAGCGGGTGCCACAGCAGGATGGGCGATGGGCATTGTGGCCTCTGGGCTAAAGTCAGGCACATTGTCTTTGGTTCCAAAAAAGCTGGCTTCGTAGGCGGTTTTGAGCGCCAATTCCAGGCCTCTGGGATCAACATCGGTGGTGGAGGTGATGCCGACGGTCTGATCCTGATTCCAAACCCGCACAGTCACACTGGAACGGTTGGAGGCTTTGACCTGGTCGGCTTTGCCCTGGTCTACCTTGACGCTGGTTTCATCCACAGTTGCGCCGTAAATATCAAATTTATGAATCCCCAGGCGATCGGCAATTTCATTGGTTTGAGTCGCCAGTTCTTGAATCGTTGGCACAATCCTTCCCTCTGTAATCTGTAGTTGCTTAACCAGTATGCGCTGGCGTACAGTAGGACATTCCATGGCGGAACCCTACATTCAGCCTGTTTTCATTACCTGTTTTCATTATAGGGCGAGGGATAAAGCCAGCCGCTGACTATACTGGGATCAGTCATTTTTTCTGCGGCTACCGAGCTATTCAATTTCTTCACTGTTTCCTATGAGCCTTGCCCCCTTAAGCTGGACTGAACTTGAAACCCTTACAGACTTTCATATCGATCGGGTAAATGGCCCCACCAACGCCCAGGCCCGGTTACGCCTGTTTGGTCATCCCGAGTCGGCGGTGCAAGTCACCCTTTATCGGGATCACCATGCCTGGTGTCCTTACTGCCAGAAGGTCTGGCTATGGCTGGAGGAAAAACAAATCCCCTACCGCATCGAGAAGGTAACCATGTTTTGCTACGGGGAGAAAGAACGCTGGTATAAGCAGAAGGTGCCATCGGGGATGCTACCGGCGATCGAACTGAATGGCCGCCTGGTTACTGAAAGTGATGATATTCTGCTGGCTCTGGAAAGAACCTTCGGCCCGCTGACTCAGGGGATGGAAGATGCAAGGGTCATGGCCCTGCGCCGCCTGGAGCGGCTCCTGTTTAGAGCCTGGTGTAACTGGTTGTGTTACCCGACGCGGTTTTCCCAACAGGAGCAGCAGCACCGGCAACAATTTGTGGAACAGGTCAATCAGGTCGAGCAGGCTCTGGCCAGTACGCCTGGTTCCTATTTTTTGGCAGCATTTGGCACCGTTGATGTCATTTTTACCCCTTACCTAGAGCGCATGAATGCCAGCCTCTACTACTACAAAGGCTATTCTCTGCGAGAAGAGAACCCACGCCTATCTGCTTGGTTTGATGCCATGGAAACCCGATCGACCTATTGCGGCACCCAGAGTGATTTCCATACCCATGCCCATGACTTGCCTCCCCAGATGGGCGGCTGTTATCGCAATGGGGACCCTCAGACTTTAATTAACCAGCATCGAGTCGATCACGGCCCCTGGTTGGGGTTACCAGACGCCACCTACCCGGAACCGCAGAACTCTCGCCAGGAAGCGCTTTATTATGTGATCAAACACCATGGCAATTTGATTCGGGTTAATCCTGCCAATGATCAACTGTTTGATCAGGGGCTGCGCTGTGCGCTGACTACCATGATTCTGGAGCAAGACTGCCCTCCCCCGGCGGGGGCAGACCCCGCTTTGCGCTATCTGCGCGATCGCATCAGTGTCCCTCGCGATATGTCGATCTACGCCGCTAAGCGGCTGAGAGCAGCGCTGGAGCAAACCGCTGCTTTAGCGGGTGACCGCCAGGGCCCCCCTCTCCCGACTCAACACAGACGGGATCAAGACCCCGCTAATTTTGCGAAGGGGTTGACAAGCAAATAAAGTTCCGGTGTCATTCCCCTTCTGGAATTGTGGGCCTCTCTTTCTTAAGCAAATCCCATCACAGGGATTTAGGGTGGAACCGAGATGAGTTGTTGCGATCAAAATAAATTTAAATCGGTAACGGCACCTAAACTGCTGGAGGCAACCAGTTTGGCATACTTGGCCAGTACTCCCCGCCGATAGCGAGGTGCCGGTGCCTTCCACTCAGCCCGACGACCTTCGATTTCCGCTTCTGTAAGGTTCAATTGCAGTAACCGCCTGTGGGCATCAATGGTGATCGAATCTCCTTCCTGCACCAGGGCGATCGTGCCGCCTACATAGGCTTCGGGTGCCACATGACCGACAACCATGCCGTAGGTGCCGCCAGAAAAGCGACCATCCGTAATCAAGCCTACCGAGTCTCCCAGCCCAGCACCAATAATGGCAGAAGTGGGTGCTAGCATCTCTCGCATGCCGGGACCGCCTTTGGGCCCTTCGTAGCGAATGACAATCACATCTCTAGCCTTGATTTCCCCAGCCAGAATCGCCTCCAGGCAAGTCTCTTCTGAGTCAAACACACGGGCAGGGCCAGTAATGACTGGATTCTTTACCCCTGTAATTTTAGCAACGGCTCCTTCTGTCGCCAGATTGCCCTTGAGAATCGCCAGGTGGCCGCTGCTATACATGGGATTGCTCCAGGGACGAATCACATCCTGGTCGGCTCTGGGCTGATCGGGTACATCTCGCAGCCGTTCGGCGATCGTCTCTCCGGTAATCGTCAGGCAATCCCCGTGCAGCAGACCGTGGTTTAACAGCATCTTCATGACCAGGGGAATCCCCCCCACTCGATGTAAGTCTGTCGCCACATAACGCCCCGATGGCTTCAGGTCACAGAGAACCGGTACCCGCTCCCGGATGGTTTCAAAGTCATCCAGGGTGAGGGGCACTTCAGCAGAATGGGCGATCGCCAGGAAGTGCAGAACCGCATTGGTAGACCCCCCCACCGCCATGATCACAGCAATCGCATTCTCGATCGACTTGCGGGTAATAATGTCACGGGGCCGCAGGTTATTGCGAATGGCCTCAACCAGCACCTTGCCAGCCAGTTGGGTATTCTCTGTCTTCTCTTCATCCTCTGCAGCCATCGTGGAGGAATACATCAAGCTCATGCCCATTGCCTCAAAAGCGGAGGACATGGTGTTAGCCGTATACATGCCGCCGCAGGAGCCTGCACCAGGGCAGGCATTTCGCTCTACAGAGAGAAGGCGTACTTCATCAATCCGTCCGGCGCTGAATTGCCCCACCGCCTCAAAAGCACTGACGACGGTTAAATCTTCTCCTTCTAAATGCCCCGGTTTGATCGTGCCGCCATAGACAAACAGGGCAGGGATATTCATTCTCGCCATGGCAATCATGGCACCCGGCATATTTTTGTCACATCCCCCGATCGCCAGTACGCCATCCATACTTTGAGCGTTACAGGCGGTTTCGATCGAGTCGGCAATCACATCACGGGATACCAGAGAATATTTCATCCCTTCAGTCCCCATTGAAATGCCATCACTGACCGTAATGGTGCCAAAGATCTGGGGCATTCCACCCGCGGCCCGCACCCCCAACTGGGCTTGTTCTGCCAGTGGGGCAATCCCCATATTGCAGGGAGTAATGGTGCTGTAGGCGCTGGCAACTCCTACAATCGGTTTATTAAAATCACCATCTTCAAACCCAACCGCTCGCAGCATAGCCCGGTTCGGCGATCGCTGAACCCCCTGGGTGATGGCTTTACTTCTCAATTCTGTCATTCCTTCTCCCCCTACAACTGTCATTCGTTAGCCTTCTATTTTCCCAGATGGCGGCGGCGCGATCGCATGGGTCGGAACCGAATCTGAACTCACGTAAGAGCTGCTAGAGATCAGTGACATTTCAAAAAACATCTTTACAAGACTTAACATCTTGGTTAAGATAATAAACAGTTAGCCCATTCGGTTAACCGTAATTCATTTCAAGCACTCATTAAAAATCATGACAACAACATTACAGCGCGTCGAGCGCCAAAATGCCTGGAGTCAGTTTTGCGAGTGGGTCACCAGCACCAACAACCGCCTCTATGTAGGTTGGTTCGGCGTCCTGATGATTCCAACCCTACTGACCGCAACTA
>JBJTUO010000009.1:0-8393 GCA_046080785.1 Leptolyngbyaceae cyanobacterium
CGGAATATGGGATGGAGGCTTAAGTCAGCCCCATTTGACCATTGGGCAAAGGCAAAAGGACAAGAGGGTAAAGGGCTACAAAGTCCACCCTTTGGGAAGCCGCAAAGCGTCTAGGGGGCCGCACAACAGACTCGAAAACCAGTACCGTCGATTTCAGGCATACAAAAGCCCCGCAGTGGTAGATGGCCGGGGTTTTTTATTTGCTTTGGCAAAATCAAGCATCCCACGATAAGCCTTCTTGCTCCATGATCCGGTTTACGCGATCGACTGCATCCTTAAAAGCCTTATTGCCACCTCGTTTAATGCCCCAAAACCACTCGACAAAAGCAGTTGTGCTTTGCGGCAGAGCCGGATCTGATACTGCCTCACAGATTGAAAGCGCGAGTTCAAGATCATCCACAGGCCCAAATTGAGCCGTAGAAGGGGCCGCGAATTCGCTGAACTCTGAACTAAAGCCATTAAAAACACTTGCCTGTGGGGAGTTCAGAGAGTTCGGACTACCCCCCGGTGATCTGCCCTGAACTGGCGCTGAACCGGCGTTGAATTGGTGCTGAACTGGATAAAGCGGAACTGTGTAAAAGCCCCTTTTCGGGATTGTGGTGAGGGCAAGGGGTAGATTTAAATCCATTTCTCGGTATTGATCTAACAAGTCCTGATATTGCTTGGCCTCTCTGGGGCTGGCTACCTGATAGCGGATCAGGTCTTCGATCGAGTCATATTGCCCATTGCGGCCCAGGGCAACAAACTTAAGCGAATCCAGGATGCCTGTGTTCCACTCCTTACCCCAGTCTTGAATACGACTGGTATGGGCTGTAATTCTTAAAAAGTACTGTTCTGCTGCCCCCTGTAAAAGGATCTCAATCAGGCTGTCAGACCAGCTTTTGGCTGTTTCAGCGTCATGCTGACTTGCCCTGAGTCGGATCAGGTTCCATTCATCGACAAAAACGGACACCGGCTCTCCTGTGTGGGTATCTTGGCGCAGGCCCAGATCAAGCGCCAGGGCGCGGATAACCTCTAAACAATTGGCCACCCGCTCAGGGGTGTTGCATTTGTAATAGTGGATTGATCGGATCTGCTCTAACCTGCGATCTCCCTTGCCATCGAATAAAAACACGGTATGCCCCATTGCCAAGGCTTCGTGAATGGCAGCAATTAGCACGGTCGTTTTGCCGCTTCGACTTTCAGACACGATCGCGACGTGAGGATCGAAATGGGCAATGTCTCTAGCCAAATCACGCTGCTGAGGCTCACCTAAGATAGTCGGGGGGTTATCTTGTAAGGCAGGTGGAGGGGGAGCTGCGGGCAGAGTTTCTTGTTGTTTGGGGCTGGTCAGCACTTCGTAAAGCACCTTTCCAAATGCTGAAACGTGAATATCCTCAAGATCGTTGAGGCTGCGGCGGTTACGCTTTAGCAGTTCAACCGAGGGTCTGGCGGCATAATTTAGCCCTAACCCGGCGACGGCAATGGCAAGGCGTGTGGGTCGATCAGCAATAAAGCTGCCCAAAATCATCAACCCGAACCCCATCAAAATCGATTGCTGCAACATTTTCTTGGCACTATCAAGATTGCGCTGCAACAGATCAAAGTTGGTCGGGGGAGCTGGGGATGTCATCGGTTGAAAAGGGATTTGAGCCATTCAAACCAGGCAGTCAGGGGGGCTGGTGCAAAAAGGATGCCCCCGATCGCCAACAGTAAGAGCCGATAGCGCAAAAATACCCGTGCTGATTTGTAGCGGGTTGAGAGCCAGCCTGCCAGGTAGATACTAGGCACCAGGGCAAGCAAGATGATAACGGCGACAGGATAGAGGGCATAATCTACAGCGACCAGCAGCAAGCCCACGACAAACCAACCGAGAAAGATATAGTTTTGGGCCTGCATCCAGATCTCTTCCCAAGTGGCGGGGATGGCAAGGCGTTGTAGAAATTCCCACCCGGTCTCTTGCTGCTGGGAGATCCGGTTAGAGTCAAGCTCTACTTTTTCATCCCTTAATGGGCCTTGGATGATGATGTTGGGTTGACCAGGGGCTTTATCCTCGTTCATTGTCGTCCCTCACCGGTAGACTATCCCACCCCCACAATGCAGCAGATAGCAGCACTAAAAAACCAGCGGTGAGGGGGCTTGCCGCCCCCAACGTTGCCACGGCGGCAAAGAAAAGGACGATCCACTTGATGCCCTTAAACGCATCTTGGAAGCCGTTAACGCAGGAAGACCGGCGCATCTTGGCCTCCTTGAATTGTGACGGTCGGGCGAAACATATTGACCACTGCCATCAGGCAAGCCAGAAAGACGACGGCGACCAGGGCATACATGCCCATTTCATACTGTCGCCGGGTAAGGGTAAACCCTTCTGCTTTCTGGCCTTCTTTGATGGAGGAATGATGGTAGTTAATATCGCCATTGACGATCAAAATATCCCGTCCATGCAGGCCGCCAGCAGGGGGGCTAAATGAATCGTGCGGGTTGGCTACCTGCATCTCGCGATCGATTCTTGAACCCGAGTGGATGTGGGCAGTATCGTCAGACTGCATCGGGTAGGGATAATCAACCGGCTCATACTCGATCAGGGGCGCTGGTGGTGCTGATTGGCAGGGCTGCGCTGATTCTCGATACAGGGGTTGGGAAGGTGACGGGACGATCTCGCTTGTCTGGGGTAAAAGGGTTAAGAGTTTTGGATCACCAAACCCGGCTTGTATCAACTGCTTTAAGCCTTGGGGCGTGTACAAAATTCGGTTAGAGCTGGCGTCTTGATACCAATCTTCAGGCGATCTCAACTGCGGGCGGAATTGAATCAGCTTAGCCGGGGCGACCCCTAATAGCTTGGCGGCTTGGGATTGGGGGATGGGATGGGTAATCGGTTCCATAGTTTTTTGGGTTCCTGAACAACATGTGCTGTGCAAAAAAAAGGGGCAAAGGCATAAGCTGTCGCACCAAGCCCCACGGCGATCGCTAGGGCGACTCCAATCCACTGGCTCCAGGGGTGGGCTTTCCCAGACCGTTGAGCTTTGTAGCTTCTACTTGTAATTGCTGCATCCGGGCGTTCTGCTCTGAATCTTGGAGCTTAGCCACCATCTGATAGGCAGCAGCAGCAGATTCAATTTTTTGGTTTGTCTCACGGATGATGTTGATCGCATCCTGGGTTTCAGCGTTGCGGCGGTTGCGATCGTCTACATCTGCCAGCATCCCTTCAACGACCGATTCACCTGCGCTCTTGTACCGCATGGCAAGCTCTAAGGGGTTGTCATAACGGGTAACCTCCGTCGATCGCAAGCCTTCCAGCGAAAAAGCGACGGGTAAATCTGGAGTAGAAACCACCATTTGATGGTTGCCGGTCTCTACTGTTACCTGCGGTTTATAAACGGTTTCTAAACCGTTATGAGATGGCTCAGAAGCTTTACAGGTAGCGTATTCCAAGATTTTTTTCCAGTCTTCCTGCGAATACCGTTTAGTCTTACCATCTCGTTTATCAACGGTTCCTAAAATCGGGCCGTATTCCTTCTCTGCTCGGCGTTTTGCGTTGTAGACAGCCTGCGGGGTGATATTCAGTTGTTCGGCTAGTTCTGTAATGGTTTTCATAACCTTTCCTCAAGGGTTTTACAACCTTTGGAGGCATACTAACACGTATTTAACGCTTATAAGTTACTTTTAGTATTACTTGAGATACTATATAGACACTGGTGATCGCTTTTCGTCACTGGGATGTACGATAGGAGGCAAATAGGTGAATTCTGGAACTGTGAGCAAACGAGTTAATTTGACGCTGCCTGATACTGTCTTCGACGAGTTAGAAGACTGGGCAACCCAGCAGGGGCGGCCAGTAGCTAACCTTGCTGCATTCCTGGTGGAGACAGCAGTTAGACAGGCAAAGGAAAGGGGCGAATTTACTCCAGTTCAACCGGCTAAAGGCAAGTGAGAGATCGCGATGACTTACGAACCAGGCGGGCAAGTAGCTTCAGATCTCATTGAGAGAGCCGTCGAGGATGCCAAGAAAGGGGGCGTCATTTCTAGCTCTGGAACAACAAAGGGAAAGTGAGGCACCCATGACGATTGCAGCACCAAGCTTAGTGACCTATGAAGAATGGCTGACCTATGAAGACGGAACAGACACCCGCTATGAACTGGAACGGGGGGTACTGATTCCGATGGGGCAGGCTAGGGGGCAACATGGCGAGATTATGGAATTTCTCAGCGACCAGTTTAAAGCTCAAATCGCCCAGGCTGGCTTGCCTTGGGTTTCAAAGATGGGGGGCCAAGTCGCGGTAAGAGTGCCCCAGGTGGGCAGGCGAGACACCAGTAGGGTGCCTGATGTGGTTGTGTTACCTACCGAGCAATGGGAATCTATGCGAAATCGGGAAGCGGTAATCGAGTTAAATGAACCGCCTCCACCATTAGTTGTGGAAGTGGTTTCGACAGGGACGATCGCGACTGATCACCGATACAAACGGGTTGAATATAATGTCTTAGAAATCCCGGGTTATGTGCTGATCGATTGGGTTGATGTTGATCAAAATGGAAAAGCTGTAGATAAAAGGGTTACCGTGTTGACCCTGGTTGAAGGGCTGTATGAAGATGCCATCTATCGAGGGGAGGAAGTAGTGATAATTCCTACTTTTCCAGAATTGAGGCTGACAGCTAAACAGATGATCGAAGGAAGGTTATAGAGAAAGGTGACCGCAATTTCTCGTCAAAATGCTGAATTGATTGAAAAAGTGCTGCCAATTCTCAAATTTGCGGTTAGATCAGGTATAGTCACTTAATCTGCCTTCACACCAGCGGTATGCGTGGAGAGTGACAGTGTAAGTTTCCATTTTTAACGGGCCAGGAGGTGCCGACATGACATAGGAGCCGTTAAAAAGTCAAAACCCCAACTGCGTCAACAGAAGGGGCGAGAGACTTGAAAGTTATTTCAGATAGGAATTGGGAACTCTAACTGACTGCCGACAAAGCACTTGTTAAGTTGCCCCAAATTGCTATGCCAATTTTAGAGGAATTTTGTCAAATGGCGCAACCTCTTTGACAAATTACTTTAATTTTGTATAGCTTCCTATCTGCGGTTGTTTGCAGACATAGGGAGTTAAACCATGTATTTAAAATGGCTTCAAAGCAGGGTATATCACGCTCTGCCACAGCTTTTGACTCATCAGGAGGGCGTCTGATGCAGCGATCGCCCTCAACTCAATTTCAGTCTGTGCAGAAATGGGATGATGATTTTCTGGCCCTGTTTCCCCATCGCTATGACTACCTCTGGGCAGAACACCCCAACCCAGGAGAACGACCCGAGTGGAAAACAGAATCTCGGCATCCCCTCTCCGATCGTTTGATCAGACAGGGAGCTTATCTCTATGGGGTTCGTTTTGGCCCCTCTACCCGCTACTGTGTCATTGACATCGACAAGGGTAGCCACTACCATCCCACATGCGACCGCTTTGCCTACCATCGGATGACGGCAGCCTTAGAACCATTGGGCCTGGTGCAACCGGTCATCTGCACATCGAGTTATAGCAGAGGCCTGCACCTCTACTTCCCGTTTGATACTGAGCAAAAAACATGGGCGATCGCTCTGGCAGTTTCCACACTGCTAGAAAATGCAGGGTTTAAGCTAACACCAGGGCAGCTAGAAGTAAACGCCGGGTTTGAATTGCGGCTCAGGCGGTTGGAGGGGGAGGGGAATTAGGTGAAGCACTTTCAAGCGGCCAACTCAGACAGAATTGACAGCCTAGTGCATCGACTGCTCTCCGATCGGGTAGTAGTGCCGTTTGTTTGTTCTGAAGCCAATGCACAACTTGTTGGCCTCAACATCCTTGAATGGCGGATCGCACTGCACTGGATGCTCAAACTGGAGGGATGGAAGATCAAGATCCCATGCCGGAGAACTTTAGCAAACACCATCAAGCCTACCGGAGTGTGGCTCCAGCGCATCCTGATCCTCTGTGAGAGAACCTATAGTCAATGCCGTTTTGTTGGCCTACCCGTTCCCTACTCCGATCCTGTGGAGTGGTTTGAGCAGATAGTTAGGGATTTCTTTGCGCTGGGTAAGATGCACATTTTAATCAGTCTCTACCCGCCAGAGAACGTTGAAGAGGTCGCAGAAGACTGGAGACAGACCAGGGATAAGAAACGTGTGGAACTGCGGCTACTTCACCAGATCTGCTCTCAAATAAAGGCACTAGACAAGCCTGGCAACACCTTGCCCCTGGGACAATTGATAGGGGTGGCGATCGCGGTTTCTGAGCAGAATCAAAAGTTTAAGGCTGAAGTTTTCAACCCATTTGTCAGGGCTACAAGGGCCATGATCACTGCAATGGATGAACCCGGTTACCGTACCGCATGGGTAGATCAGGGTAGCTTCCAACTCCAAAAAGCTGGGCATAGGAAGTCTAAAGGCAGATCGCCGCCCGAACAGATGGAAATGGACATCGAGTTCTGGCCCGCGATCGACTTCGGAGACGAAGGAACGATAGAGATTTTGTGTAGAGAGGAGAAACTCTTATGGCAGAAAAATGAGCAAAAAAAAGTGAGAATCATTCTCACGTTCTGAAACCCTTACCTGATCGGGCTTACAAGAATATGTCGCGAATTTTTTCAGAGGAGGGTTTGATCCGGTACTATTTTTTCACTGCTCAAAAGGCAGTCAAATTGCGGAGTTAAGGAAGCTATGAAGTCGTATTCATCACGACAGGGGCCGCCAATTAAAAAAACCCTTGTAAACATGTAAATAGCAAAAACCGCTCCTTGCTTTGGCGGGCGGGAAGCGGCTTTTGTAAATAGGGAAGCTGTCTGGTAACAGACGGCTCAATTTCTTATGGCTTCAAGTGTAACACCCCAAGATCGAAAGGGGCAACAAATTAGTGCGAAAACATTTCCCTGCAAGCATTCCAAGCTTAAGCAGTCGAAAGACTCGGTAGACGGTACTCCGATCGCTAGATGCCTTGAGTGCGGGCGGGTCGCGGTTTATGGCCAACCCGAACGGACAGTTAAGGCTCTGGCGGGGGGTGCGAAATGATCGCCTCCAACCTATCGATCGGATTCGTCCTTTCCTCCAGGAAGTCGCCCTGCCGAATCTGCAGCGACACCAAGGGTAAGTGCAAAGAGTCCGGGCCAGTCATCCTGTGCATGGAATTTTCTGACGGTCGCCGGGGCGATCGTACGACCTCCGGTGATGGCAGTTTGTTCGAGTATCGCAAGCTCTCGAGTAACGGGCTGTGGGGCGTTTGGGCTGAGGCTAAGAACGATCGTCAAGGCCCTGACTTTGACCGGGCTGAATGGCAAGCCAGGAAAGCAGCAGAAGCAGAAGCACAACGGCGGGAACTAGCGGCGGCAATGCCAGCCAGTGAGCGAGATGCTTGGTATCGGAATTATTTTGCTGGATTGTCGCTAAGTGATAGAGATCGGGCGCTTCTGCATACCAAACACCTGACCGACTCCCAGATAGACGAGTGGGGCGTTAAATCGCTTGATTTTGGCACGGTCTATCCGATTCGTAATGTCTCCGGGTTGATTGTTGGGGCTCAGATTCGACTAACAGAACCCGGTGATACAGGCCGCTATCGCTGGCACAGCACCCCACAAGGCAAGCACTTGCCCGATACAGGGGAACTGCCTTTAGCCGTGTTTCCTGCTGTCAGTGATGGCAATGTGGCGGCTTTGGTTGAGGGTACAGGGGTTAAGCCATTTATCTTGAACCAGCGATCGGGATTGCTGACCATTGGTGCAGCAGGTGGGCTGTTTGGTGCCAGTGCCAAAACCCTGAAAGCAACGCTGGAACAAAGCCATGTGAAGCGGGTATGGTTCTATCCTGATGCGGGTTGCTTCGTTAATAGCTCGGTGATGGGCCAGTATCGGCAAACTTTTAAGCTACTGGCTGAATGGGGCTATGCCGTCGAGGTCGCCTACTGGGGCCAGGGCTACGATAAGCAACAGCCTGATATTGACGAGCTGCCAGACTGGAGCAGAATCGAGTATTTGTCGGTTTCCCGGTTCCTGGCACTGGCAGCAGCAGCACGGGAAGCACAGCGGCGGGCCTCTGGCAAAATCGCTTTTGAGATAGATGAGCGGCGGGAAGCTGAACGGGAAGCCCGTGACCGGCTTCGGGCTGTGGATCTAGGGCCGCAAATCAGCCGTGAAGAATGGGAGCGGATTCGCCTTCAACAAGATATTAAAAAAATCTACGGGAAGACCGCGTGGCGCTACTACAAAAAATTTGGGAAACTACCCCAAAATGCCCGAGCTGTAGAGCAGAATGCGACGACAGAAACTAGCGCGATCGTGCTTTATAACCCCAATCAAAATGGGTGGTGGAAGTTGGAGGTAACACCAGAATCAATCCCCACTCTTGATGAATGGGTGTCAATGGGGCGACCCAAACTGATTTTTAATCCAGAGCATGGGGCTGAAAT
>JBJTUO010000010.1:0-2525 GCA_046080785.1 Leptolyngbyaceae cyanobacterium
GTTCAGAGAGCTTTACGGTGAGCCTACCGCACCTGTTACACCAGTCCCTACAGTTATCCCATCCATGCCTATGCCAGTGCCAGCAGCACAACAGCCAGAGCCGGAGCCAGAATCACGCTGGAATCAAGGCCATGATTCTGATCATGCCAGAATCGAAGCCCTAACCCGATTGAGAGAGGCAAATAGGCCAAAGCCTTCGCAAATTAACGAGAATGACCCGCGACTGTTGGCATACAGGGCACAACAGGCAAAGCAGCAAGAAGCCCAAAAGCAGCGATCGCTTGATTCTCGGAGGTACGCTCAGTTAATTGGCAGACCGCCCACAGAGCGCGAGTTGCGTGCATGGATTGCGGGTGGCAGACCGGATGGGCGACTGCATCGTTGAAAGGCTTCTATAGGGTCTTGCCTTTTAGGCAAGACCTTATAGAAGCCTTTAACGATGTAGTCTACCGTCAGGTCTGCCACCCGCAATCCATGCGGCCAGCTCGCGCTCTGTGGGGGGTCTGCCAATTAACTGAGCGTACCTCCGAGAATCAAGCGATCGCTGCTTTTGGGCTTCTTGCTGCTTTGCCTGTTGTGCCCTGTATGCCAACAATCGCGGGTCATTTTCGTCGATTTGCGAAGGCTTTGGCCTATTTGCCTCTCTCAATCGGGTTAGGGCTTCGATTCTGGCATGATCAGAATCATGGTTCTGATTCCAGCGGGTTTGCTCCGGCTCTGGCTGTTGTGCTGCTGGCACTGGCATAGGCATGGATGGGATAACTGTAGGGACTGGTGTAACAGGTGCGGTAGGCTCACCGTAAAGCTCTCTGAACTGCTGCATTACATCACGGTATTCTTGCCGCAATTTCGCCTCATTTCGTTCACTCCAATCAACCACCGGCTGTCTTTGTGCAGGTGGCTGGGCTTGCTGCTGCTGTCTGAGCATAGCTAATCGGTGTGCGCGCATTCCATCTGATTCCGCCATATTTACCGGCTCCAAACAAGTTGATTCGTATTTTGCGGCTTTGGTGCATCATCCAACCAGCGCCATCCCCGCCCTGATACATTTCCCCGATTCGCATATCGCGCCGTCAGGCTTTCAAGCCAAAGATAATATCGAACCCCGGCATCGGAATCATCGCGAAGATTTGTAAATCGATTTTGAATTTTGCAAATACTCGCGCCAGGTGCGTCGGAGCAAAATTCAGCGCGACAAATAATAGTTTGCGGGTGAAAAAATCCAGTTTTTTGGCGCTCTGTTGCTCGGGGTGTGACAATGCAGCTTTTTACAATCGGCACAATTTTCGGTTTTGGCTGTGATTCCCTAAAAGCTGGCTGTGATTCCCTAGCAGAGCCACTTTCACGGGTTACCTTTGGTTTAGACTCCTGAACTTGAGGTTTCCCAGAAAAAAACTTTTTTGCCTCGGCTGAACTGACTACAACGAGGGTGCCATACCACGTTGTGTTTAGTTGAGTATCTTTTTGCAACCAGCGAAAAAATGATGATTCAGCCGCACCAACGACTAGCCACGGTTTGAGATCGCCGCTCTGGATTGCCTCCAACAGTGCTTGCTTACATTCTTGAAGCGACCGACCGTGTGTGTATGGCATGATGTATGGTTCCCTTATAGATAACCTAACAGTGAAAAGTTTTGCTTATACTTAATCCCAACTTATAGCAAAATATACATGCCGCGGTTTTCAGCACTGACTATTCCCGATTGACGAGAGTTTGGGGTGGCATTCCGGTGAGAGCGAGAACCGGTTGGTGAGAGTATTACACTGGCAGTACAGCCTCAGCCACAATCCACAGCTTCACGCCGTCGTTGAATTCAATCAGCGCGTGAAACGGCATGCCGGGGGAGCCAGGGGGGGTGATCAGAATACCGCGACGGCCCGACTTGGTTTTGATTTTGGTTCCTGGTGTCATGCGATCGCCCCATGTTCCGCAAGAATCTCTCGGTTGAAGGCAAGTAGATCCGCCTGGAATTCATCAGGAGTCATTAGTATTTGGGTCATGCGTGAAATAACACTCGCTTATCCCTTTATGCTGAGCTATTGAGAGTATCGGCTTTGCTGCACACATTTCACACCAGAAGTAGATGTTTAGTCCATGCCTGCGAGCACTTGGATTCCCCGTCAGATTTGTATCAAAGGAAGCGTGACAATCTTCTATGGTTACGTGGACACCATGGGGGGAATCCTCTACACACTCAAAGACTTCAACCTTGTCGTGATGCAGATGAAAGCTGCCACAGTTGGGGCACATTAGACAACTTTCACCGCAATAATCAAAATTAGGTTTTGACTTCAACATAGGGAAATTCTCCAAATAACAGTTACTTTTCCGCCCAAGACTTCACGATCAAAGATTCCGGGCCCGACTTGGTTTTGATAGAGGCACCTGGGGTCATGCGATCGCCCTCCGAAGTTGGTCAGCGGGTATCATTTCGCGAATTTCCTGCAACATTTGAGGGTTGCCTGCCGCATCCGCCCACATTTTTCTGATAAATTCCAGGTCTTCTGTATTACCTCCTTGTACT
>JBJTUO010000011.1:0-2831 GCA_046080785.1 Leptolyngbyaceae cyanobacterium
TATTCAGAGTCTCAAACTATACCTATGGAGTAGGATAATCACCGCAAAATTCAGTATTTCAGCTGCCCCCTGGCGGCGAACTATACCTGGCACAGCCCTTTTCAAACAACCTCTAAGCCAATGTTTTGTCAGTCAACCAGCGGTGAGGGAGTCGGTAGCCAGGGCTCCTGATTACTGACCACTCACTTCGCTTTGCTCTCAGCTTGTAGACCTGGGGGAGGGGGCTACAGGCGCAGGGCGCAAGGCGGATAGAGAAGTCTATCTAAGGGTGAGGGAGTTGGTGGCCAGGGCTCCTGATTACTGATCACTGATAACTGACCACTCACTTCGCTTTGCTCTCAGCTTGTAGACCTGGGGGAGGCGGTTACAGGCGCAGGGCGCAAGGCGGATAGAGAAGTCTATCTAAGGGTGAGGGAGTTGGTGTCCAGGGCTTCTGACTACTGACTACTGACCACTGATAACTGATAACTGATAACTGACCACTCACTTCGCTTTGCTCTCAGCCTGTAGTCCTGGGTGGGGTGGGGAGACATTTTCGGTGGGTGAGGGCGTGGGTGGAAAGGGCCCCGATTCCTGATCGCTGATTTCCTGGATAAATCCCTACTAGCCCTGGGGAATCTGTGTCGGTGGATGGTAGGGTGGTGGTTCTGGGGGGTATTGCACCCGTCTGATGACTGGTTAGGTGGGTTCCTGCCGCTGGTAAGATCTTGAGCTACAAAGGAGCAGAGGGTATCTACAGCTTAAGCCATACTGACAGGTTAGTGACAGTGGCCCCATTTGACCCACCGCTAAAGGTTTATACCTTCTTAAGTGGCATCAAGCGCCTCTTAAACGGTTAATTTTTTGTCTCCTCTGGGTTTCTATGGTTATCTCCAATGATTTCAAGTTTTGATTTTCAGCAATCCGCTCTAAATCCCTTGATTAAGACAATGGTCGATCGCATTGTTGAAGGTTTTCATCCGATACAAATCATCTTGTTTGGCTCCTATGCCAGGGGTGAGGCTACGGCCCATAGTGATGTTGACTTGCTGGTGGTGTTTCCGGAATTGTCAAGTAAACGGGAGATGACGATTTCCATTCGGGGGATCTTGGCGGATCTGCCGGTGGCTAAGGATATTGTTGTGACAACACCGGCAGAAATTGAGGACTATGGCGATCTGGTGGGTAGAGTTCTGCGGCCTGCACTGAGAGAAGGGAAGGTACTCTATGAGCGAGGCAAATAAGATTCTGGCTGAAACCCAACGTTGGTTGGCCTATGCCCGCCAAGATTTGACAGCGGCTCAAGCCTTGGCCGGTCAAGCCCAGAGTTTTTCTCAGCAAATCTGCTTTTTATCTCAGCAAGCTGCTGAAAAGAGTTTGAAGGCTGTCCTGATTTTTCTCCAGATTGAGTTTCCCTTCCGTCATGATCTGGAATTATTCAGAACACTGTTTCCAGAAGACTGGCAGTGTAGCCAATTGACTAACTTGGAGCAGCTAACAGAATGGGCTGTTGAAGGTCGATATCCAACTGACTCGCCAGATCCTTCTGACCAAGATGCTCAAATCGCTCTCCAACAGGCTGAGACCATTTTGGCTGTAGTGGAGCAGGATCTGATTCAACATGGATTTTCTCTATAGTTTGGTTCAATAATCTATATTTCTTCGGACGGTTGACTATCAGGTTGGATTTTTCTAACCGGGGGAAGGGCGGTTTCCCCCGGACCCCCTCGCCCAGGGCGTTCCGCCGCCCTGGACCTCGCGGAAGGGTTGAAAGGTGGGCGGCCGATCGCGCTTCGCTTTGCTCTCAGCTTGTAGACCTGGGGGAGGGGGCTACAGGCGCAGGGCGCAAGGCGGATAGAGAAGTCTATCTAACGATGAGGGCATCGGTGGCCAGGGCTTCTGACTACTGACCACTGATTACTGGCTCCCCTGCCTTCCCTCGTGGGTCTGGACGATGTTTGCCAGGTGCGTTCTGCGGCGATTTCATCCTGGCGGGCCTGGGCCAGGAACTGGTACAGGCAGCATCTAGTAGGATGGCAAAGGGCGTTAGCCCGTGCCCATCAGGATCATTGCGATAGGCACGCTGCGCTTTTCCCATCACACGGGATGGTGGTGTGATAGGCACGTTGCCCTTTGCCCATCAGGACAGGCTATTCCGTGGGACTAACCTGTGGCGAAAAATCAACTCCCCAATCTGGCCTATATAAACCTCGCTTCACCAACTGCTGGAAAGAACTATAGGGCCACTCAGGTGGGCTAAGACAATAGCCATGCTTAACAGGGTTGTGGTGAATATAGTCCATGTGTCGTCGCCAATCCTCCTCATCGCGGATGCAATGTTCCCAAAATCTTCGTTGCCATATCCCTTTCTCCCGTTTGGCTTGTTTGGATGGACTCCCAGGGTTCGCGCTCAGCCCGGCAGAAAACTTTCGCTTGATTACCATCCATCGAAGGGAAAAGTTATGGTCACCTTCAGGTAGGCGCCATAGGGTATGAAGGTGATCGGGCAGAATGACAATCGCATCAATGGTGAAGGGGTAGCGCTGCAGACCGTAGCGAAACGCTGCCCGCAGGTGATCGATGTGTTTGATTAGCAGGGGTTGTCGTTGTTGGGTGACAACGGTGAAAAAGTAGGTTCCACCGGGTTGGTAATGGCGTCGGTAATCCATAAGTTTAGGAATACCCAGTTGAAGCGTTAAAGTTGCAATGAAGCTATGGAAATACCAGAAATTGATGGGCACGCTTCGCTTTGCCCATCCTACGGGGCTTGTAGACCTGGGGGAGGGGGCTACAGGCGCAGGGCGCAGGGCACAAGGCGGATAGAGAAGTCTATCTAAGGGTGAGGGAGTTGG
>JBJTUO010000012.1:0-12669 GCA_046080785.1 Leptolyngbyaceae cyanobacterium
ATCTCTAATTCATCTATCAATCCGGCAACGATGCCGAGATGATCCAGGTTCTGCACAATCAGCTCGCCCTTCAATAGCCCCCCCTTCGTTATCAGCCTTTTAGAAAATTATGCGCCTAAATTCCTGATGTGACACTTCAAAGAGCGGAATGTCGGATTGATGGCTTTTGTGCCAGAGAACAGGGGCTGTTTTACGAACCAAATGACATAAAAGGCGATCGGGTGGAACCCTTCAGTAGCTTCTACAGTAAACAAGGATGTGTTAGGCGATAGTTGTAACACATCCTTGGAATTTTATTTTCACGTAACTCCCTAACGTTTCAAGCATCCTGCATCCTTTTCATCCCTGAAACCAGGGTAGACGAGAGATGACGATGCAACCACTGGCCAGCCAAGTTGGCAACCTGTTCTAAGGCTCCGGGCTCTTCAAACAAATGGGTGGCATGGGGCACAATTG
The DNA here is from genome assembly GCA_046080785.1 of Leptolyngbyaceae cyanobacterium. Classification (GTDB taxonomy): domain Bacteria; phylum Cyanobacteriota; class Cyanobacteriia; order Leptolyngbyales; family Leptolyngbyaceae; genus JBJTUO01. The sequence goes on from JBJTUO010000012.1 coordinate 457, forward strand.
CCAGGTGTTTCTCTACCTGGAGTTGCTCCAAAGCCATTTGGTTTAAGGGAATCACGGCATCATCGCGCCCCCCCACAATCAGCAGGGTTGGGGCTTGAACACGGCAGAGGGCAGCCCCCGCCAGATCAGGCCGTCCGCCACGGGAAACAATCGCCCGAATTGCCTCTGGACGCTCTGCAGCGGCAACCAGAGCGGCTGCCGCACCAGTACTGGCCCCAAAGTAACCGATATTTAATCCCTCTGTTTTTCCAGATTGGCAGACCCAGTCGGTTGCACCGACCAGCCGGGTGGCCAGCAAGCCAATGTCAAATCGCAAATGGCGAGTGCGTAAATCAACCTCCTCCTCTGCAGGGGTTAGCAGGTCAAACAATAGTGTGGCCAGCCCTACCCGATGCAATACCTGCGCTACATAGCGATTGCGTGGGCTATGGCGGCTACTGCCACTGCCATGGGCAAAAAGAACAATGCCCTCAGCGTGATCGGGAATGACCAGCTGACCCGTCAGGTGAACAGAACCTGCTCGAACAACAACATCTTGCTCTAAGGCATGAGAATCGGGAAATTTCATAAATACCTCGGGACTTTATTGGTGCGCGAGCCTCTAACTGGTTACCGATAGGGATTGATTGCTAGTCGTTGGTTGGCTTAGCAGGGCACAGACTTCCCCATCAGTCGTCTGGGCAAAGTTGTCGTACCAGAGACCAATGGCATAAAAGGGCTGGGGCGTCTTGAGGCAAACCACCTCTTCCACCTGCTGTCGCAATTCCTGGCAGGTTTCAGCCGCCGCCACAGGAACGGCAACCACGATCCGCTGCGGGGTTTCTTTTTGAATCACGGAAATGGCAGCCTTTATGGTTGCCCCCGTAGCAATGCCGTCATCCACGAGAAGCACCGTGCGATCGCGTAAATCTGGCGGCGGACGATCGCCACGATAGGCTCGATCCCGACGTTGTAGCTCTCGTAACTCTTTGGCGGCGACCTCATCAATCACTTTGCCAGAAATGCCCAACCACCCCACCACGTCATAGTTCAACACCCGCACCCCATCGGAGGCAATCGCCCCCATCGCTAATTCTTTATGACTAGGCACCCCCAACTTGCGCACCAGGCAGATATCCATCGGTACCTGTAATGCCCTGGCCACTTCAAAGGCAACAGGAACTCCCCCCCGGGGCAGCCCCAACACAATCACATCCGATCGGTTGGCATAGGCCATCAGTGATCGCGCCAACAGTTGTCCCGCTTCTACCCGGTCCCGAAATCGTGTGGTCATTCCCTCTGCACCTCCTGGTGAATACGCTTCCCCATGCTTAGTCGGTATAAACTTTCAGCGCATTGGCATAGGCATTAACTGCTTGCTCTAAATTTTCCCTGCGATCGCCCTCGATTCGATCACGATAGGCTTCGCCTAAATCTTTTTGCACTAGAGCCCACTCTTGAGGAAAGTCTGATTGGGTATAGACCTTCAGGGCATTGTGAAAACATTGGATAGCTGTTTCTATATGGGCGGCCCGATTGCCTGCACGATACTGCTGATGGGTTTCGCCCATGCGTCTGTGAATGATGGCCCACTGATTGGGAAATGTTTTAAGCGGAAAGTGCGGCAATGCCAGATGATAGCTGGCCAGGGCAATTTCTTCATACATCGCTGAGTTGTCTTGGGGCAACAATTGAATCAGATCTGCAAAAATTACCAGATCTGCTGCTAATTTCAAGGCTTGTTTGGGATCAACAGTCGCAAAAGTTTGCTCAGCCCAGGTCTGCAATGCCTGGAGAAAGGTGACATCAAGTTGGCTGGCCTGTTCCTGTAACAAGGGTAAGACCATTTCAGGTTGACCACCATGTTCCTGAATCAGCTGCAAAACTTTGTGCAAGAACAAGAGTTGCGTATCGGGCACAAACGACAGGGCTTGATTCAACTGCTGTGCCAGCCCTAGTAAAAAGTTAGCATCCGATTGATCTCCTTTTTCTGCCAGCATGGTGGCTACTCGCTGCATCTGCTGCACTAACCCCCGATCAACCAGACGCTCATTGGCTTTCAGAATTGTGGCTTCAGAACCCTTACGACAACCCAGGAGTTCCTTAATCAGAGTCATGTAGGCATCATCCCGATCGACTGGCTCTGGATCTGGGCGATCGGCGATCGGTTCCGTTAAGGCATTTTTCAACTCTTCAGCCCAGGTTTGTAGAAATTCCGCAGTGTCACGCTTCCCCTCTGCGAGCATCTGAGCGGCTACCTGCTGCATCACCTGCACAAATTCCTGATCGATTAATGCTTGATGCTGTTGCAGCAGGGCCAACTCTTGCCCCTTCCGGCAATTTAGCAACTTTTGAATTAACCCCAGGTAGGCTTCAAACCGTTCTTCGTTCATGCTACCCGATCCTTCAACGTTCATACTTTCATTATCGCGGCTTAATCGCTGAACTGTCCGGAATTGATTCAAATCGTCATGGTGTAGATCGGCGCCCTCCCGATTTATAGATTGATTCTCAAACTGAAGCCGGACTGAGTACGCAGATGGGGCTGAACAAGAGTTCTGGCATGGGTTCAAATATTTAGTCGAAAAACTTACGATAAGTTAATCATTCATTGGACAGAATTTGAGTTTGAAGCGACACTAGTAATTGAGGGGGCGAATGACAAAAAGAGTGATCAGCTATCATAGGTGCTTAATCTTTCGTAATCTACGATATTTATAGCTCATGTTTTCGTAAGGGGTCACTCATCTTACTTAATATTCAAGCAGGGGGTGATTTTATGGGGAGTAGGCAATCTACCAGTTTTGAGCAAGCCTGTTTGATAGATGGGCGTGAATTGCTAGAACGCTATGCTGCGGGGGAGAGAGATTTTCACAATGTCACTCTGCCAGGGGCCAATTTGAAAGGGGTACACTTGAGTGGGATTGACTTGAGCAGAGCCCAGTTAGTGGGGGCAAACCTGAGTCAGGCCAACTTCAGTAACGCCAATTTCAGTCAGGCCAATTTGACGGGGGTCAACCTGGAGAGGGCCAATTTATTTGGGGCTTTCTTGAGCGGCACAAATCTTAGCAATGCGATGCTCAGAGGTGCAAATTTGACGGAATCAGATTTGAGTGGTGCATCCCTGATCAATGCTGATCTCTGCGATGCAGTACTGCACCTAGCCTGTTTGTCAGAAGCCAACTTGCAGGGAGCTAATTTAACGGCTACCCGTCTGTGCGGAGCCAGGCTGTGGAGAGCCAACTTATGTGGAGCTGATTTGCAGGGGGCTGACCTCTGTGATGTCAACCTAAACGAAGCCAATCTTTGTGGTGCAAATTTAGATGCATCCGATACCAGTGAGGCATCAATGACAGGGGCTGTCATGCCCCATGGTGAGATTCATGACTAGTCGTTGTCTACCTCTGCAAGGCGGGATAAAAAGAATGTAATTCCTTTTTTATGCTCCTATCCCCACTTTCGGGGGGACGAGTCCGTCCCGCGTTAAATGGATACCTTAGTTGTCTGTAAGAATCATAGGAGGTACGTGCGATGAAAACTGGGTTGCTACTTGATCCAACAGCAAAACTGCCGGATCGCCTACAAGCGCAAATTACCAAGAATTTCCTGAACCAACCCGCTGATCAACTCACGATTCGCTATTACGATGCTGTTGAAGATGTGGGGTATGAGTATTTTGTCAGTCAGGTTCTCCCGGTTTGCGGCTATAACCCGGTGGTTGAATGTCTGGGGCCGTTTATTTCCTATCAGCAACTGGGAGAGGCACTGGTTCTGGCTTCAGGTGGCTTTGTCGTCTATGACTCCAATGGCGGCGATCAGTGCACTGAGACCGGGCCTTTCTGGTTGGTAACGACGAAAGACGCGGTAATTGTCTGAATCCCTCAAGCCACAGAGGCTGTCAGATAACTTGAAGCTACCGTGAAACGAATAACTTACCCTACCCTTTTCAGGAAAGAGTTGTTATATTTATTTATAGAGTTTAACTTTATTTAACCAACTTTGAGAGTTCATTCAAGGTTGGCTGGGTAAAAAGTTCTACTCTTTCCATTAACGAACTTTATACGTTCGGAGTGTTAACCATGCAAGATGCAACAAAAGTTACAGTTCCCGTTGTTGAAACAGACCGCAATGCCTGGAAGTTTGGTTTCACTCCCCAGGCAGAACTTTGGAATGGTCGCTTAGCCATGATCGGCTTTTTATCCGCTGTGCTAATTGAACTGTTTTCCGGTCGGGGTGTACTTCATTTTTGGGGACTGATGTAGGACAGCTCAGGTCTTTTTGCCCCGATTGAATGGATAGTCAAAGAGGTTTTTTCCTGATGCCATTGATGATCTGCTAGCCAGATCGTTGGTGGCTTTTTCGGTAATGGACATCTTTTAAGCAAGAATTGTTAATCCAGTCAAATAATCTTGTAACTGTTGATCGTGATCGTGAGACAGCTCACCAACTGGAATTTCCCTTGGGTCAAAGGCTTTTACAGCTTGCACCTCCATCGGGTCGTTAATCGTCAACTGGCCATCTGCTTCTACTTCTACCACCACACAAATGGAATGAACTCGAGTATCTCGTTCTGGGGAGGAGTAAACCCCGACCAACCGCCGCACCTTAGTGACATGCAGACCTGTCTCTTCAGCGAGTTCGCGATGTATGGTTGTGGTGATATCCTCTCCCCAATTCACCATGCCACCCGGTAAGGCCCACTTTCCATTATCACGGCGACGCACCAGCACCAACTGGCCATCTGGCAAAATCGGAATAATGCTGGTGCCTGTCACTGGATGACGAAACAGAATACCCAGCACAGTCTGGATAAAATGCCAGAGCCAGGGAATTGATGAAATGGTCACAATGAATCTATTCCTTGCAATAAGCTATGGGCTATTTTATGGATCTGCCAGAACCGCGATGCTGTTAACTCAGCCCCAAATCGGCCAGAATGTCAGTTGCATGGCTATCAGGCTTGACTTTTTTGTAGATTTTTTCGATCGTACCATCTGGCCCAATCACAAAAGTATTGCGGCTGATGCCCATGTATTCCTTACCCATAAATTTTTTAAGACCGTAACTGTCGTAGGTCGTGGCAACACTCCCATCCGCATCAGTCAGTAGGGGAAAGGGCAGGTCAAATTTGGTGGTAAATTTTTGATGAGATTGGGCATTGTCAGTGTTAACCCCCAGTACCACAATCTCTTCCTTCTGGTATGTGGCATAGTTGTCTCGAAAGTCACAGGCTTCTTTGGTGCAACCAGGGGTATTGTCTCTGGGATAAAAGTACAATACAAGTCGTTGACCTGCGTAGTCAGACAAACGATGAATTGTACCTTTACCATCCGGTAGGCTAAAGTCGGGAGCCGAGTCACCAATGTTAAGTGCCATAGGGTGTTATCAGTATGAATCTAGACAGTACTAATCTCTCTCAATATTTTATAAAACCCCCTTAGAACTGGGAATAGCACCTGCCCGGCGCGGGTCAACTTCGATCGCCATGCGCAGCGATCGGGCAAAGGCCTTAAAAGCGGCTTCAATAATGTGATGGGAATTAATGCCATCTAGTTGGCGGAGATGCAGGGTCATCTGGGCATGGTTGACGACCGCCATAAAAAACTCTCTGACCAGTTGGGTGTCGTAGTTACCCACTCGCTCTGTGGGAATTTCCAGGCCATAGGTCAGATGGGGCCGACCAGAAAAATCTAGCGCTACCTGGATTAATGCTTCATCCAGAGGGGCGATAAAATGGCCAAAGCGCACAATCCCTTTGCGATCGCCGAGAGATTTATGAAGCGCCATACCCAGGGTAATTCCCACATCTTCGTTGGTATGGTGGTCATCAATCTCCAGATCCCCGGTAGCCCGTACCTCCAGATCAATCAAGCCGTGGGAGGAAATCTGGTGCAGCATGTGATCCAAAAAAGGAACTCCCGTCTGAGCAACACATTGACCTGTGCCATCCAGATTCACCGTGACATGGACATCTGTTTCTCCCGTCTTGCGACTGACAGAAGCAGTGCGCCTCAGATCAATCACGGATAGATCACGGTTCAACTCAAAAAGGGGGTCACTAATCTGCATAGATTGGAAATAGTAAGGGTAACTCCTAGCTTATTATCCCTATCTTGCATCAAAGCATGCAGGAAAAGCGATCGTATTCTATCTGCCCTCACGCTTGAGGCTCTATGCCCAGGGATCGCAGTTGGGCGACTAGCGCTTCAGCCCGTTGGCGTTCCTGTTCAGCCCGTTGGGATTCCTGTTCAGCCCGTTGGGATTCCTGTTCAGCCCGTTGGGATTCCTGTTCAGCCCGTTGGCGTTCCTGTTCAGCCCGTTGGCGTTCCTGTTCGACTTGTTCAGTTCCCCAGGGCAATAAATTACCTTGTTGATCCCACCATCGCAACCAGTAACCTGTACGATCGGCTTTAGTTCCTTGCCAGACACCCAAAAACAAGTTGATTGGTTCGATCCAGAATTGCAAATCCGGGTTAGCAGGCTGCTGCTCATAGCGGCCCGAAACTAGGTGATAGAGCTCTAGATCTCCTGTTTCGGGGCGAAAAATCACATAAATTGGAACCTGCAAAACTCGCTCATAAAACCACCATTTTCCATAGGGGTTGTTGGGATTCATGGAATACTCGCCCCCATCTGTTTCTGAGAGAAACTCCATGACCAAGGCAGGCATGGCACCCTCTGCCTGCGGTGTATAACTTCTGCGGGTTTGGTTGGCTGCCAGCGGTAAGACTGCGGGAACATAGACCCAATCAGGGGCTTTAACGACCGTCTTGCCGTTGACGGTGGCACAGATGCCAAAATTAGTGGCAATTATCATGGCAGGGGTAATAAAGCCCAGGAGTTCCAGAATTTCCCGCAGAGCTGCCGCCAAAAGCGGTTGAGTCAAATTGTCCACAGGCTCGTCAGATAAAAAATAATCAGCAGGTAATGGCTCCCAGGTAACCACCAGGGAAACGAGCGATTGGGGACTGGCGGTAGTTTGCATGGTGAACATTCGCCTTTTGGTAAAGAAAATACCCGGCAAGGGCAACTCAATCGATAAACCAGACCTGTTTAAAGCAGGAGTGCCTTGTCCAGTTACCTCGTATCTACAGCTAATAACTTTTTGCCAGCACTCTTTTTTGTGGAATTTTTTCTATAATTTTATGCCTCTTCTTCTTCTTCCCAGCACTCTACGGCTAATAAAGCACTGACAGGGTCTTGCATTGAAAAATCAAATGACAACAGTTCTTGCTTCCAGTAAGCCCAATCATCGCCGTATAGAAGCGCAATCTTCCAAATGTTGTCAGTCGGTTTTAGCAGCTTAGAATCAACCAGAGAACGAACCTGGCGCTGCAATTTAACCATTGGGTGAATAACCTGCTTGGTCATAGCATCTTGAATCATGATTGAGTTTGACAAATTTCCTTCGACAAATTGCTTCCTGACGAAATAAAAACGGATTCATATTTCCGCAGAGAAAAGGAAGCAGTTTTTTCAGCCATTGAATATTAGCATACACTAAAAAAATAGAATGGTTTTTTAAAGAAATACTGCAATCAGGGAAGGATAACCGTACCTGCTTCAGTAATCGTAAGGATTTTTCGGTTCAGAAATTGACTTTAGTTCAGTAGCCGCAATCGCCAACTGCCGTTTGCCATTCAGTGTCTCTGTTACCATCTGCCCCTGCACTTCAAACCAGGTATCGGGCTTGTAGGTATTGCGGCTTACCTTGAGCTTGACTGGCAGACTGACTGGATAAACATCTGCTGCACAACAGGTAATCACGAAGCGGGAAATGAGCAAGTAATTGTCAGGTAAATTGGGCGGGTGAATTACAAACCCCTGCACTTTTGCTTTCTGCCCTGTATAGGCATCCGGCTCTGGGTATACACTCAACGTTCGCACCCAGTCTACAATGGATTTGTCTTCAGAGTTAGAGGAACCTCGAAATGCCTGGGGCTTTACCCGTGTCATGGTAAGAGCATCAGTTACCCCTCGTTGAAAGGCTGTCTGGCTAGCAAAGGCGCGGGGTGTGATCACTAAACCCAGAATAGCAACGACAATCAGCACCAAACTGGCCCAACCAGGGGGAAATAAAGCAATATGATCCGCCGTGGGGATACTAGTTGTTGGATCTGCGCGACGACGTAACATCCCCCCTCGCCAGACTCCAATTGCGACTAGGGCAAACCCTGCAGCTACCGACAACCCGGCATAATTGGGATGAATTAACAGATAAAGTTTGCCTGTAATCCAGTATTTAAGCAACACTAACCCCCAGGCTATGATCGCAACCACATCTAGCCAGGGAGAAAAAGCGAGAGTTTGGCGTTTGTGTCTGCGTCGAGAGGGGTTAACTGCCATAGAGGTTGACAAAGAATGTGAAGAGAAAGGTGAGTTGAGCCGCCAGCACCAGCAAATAAACGATCGCCCGTGTCTTAAAGATAGACAACATTAGGCCGATCCCCTTGAGATCAATCATTGGGCCAAACACCAGAAAGGCGAGGAGTGATCCTGTTGTGAAGGTGGAGGCAAAAGAGAGGGCAAAGAAGGAATCAACTGTCGAACAAATGGAGACCACTGTTGCCAGTAGCATCATCGCCAGAATTGAGGTAACAGGCCCCTGCCCCAATCCCAAAATCACGTCGCGGGGCACAAATACCTGCAAAATTGCAGCGATCGCACTGCCGATCACCAGAACGGCAGCCAATTCACGAAACTCCAGGACGGTGTTTTCGAGAAATAAATTAAGCTTGTAGGGCAGCGGCTTGTGGAAAGTATTGGCCGCTACCATTGTGGCCTGTAACTCTGATGCATCTATGATCGGCTGGTCTTTCTTCCCTAAAAAATAGGTACCCGATTGTAGGAGGGGAGAGACTGCTTCGCCTATCGGCTCTGATGATTCCTTCTCTTTTGCCTGCCGATTGGATCGGGGGGAAGGAATGGAGCGTGCCACGGCAGGTTGGAGTAAGGGTCGCAGGTCTGCCTGAGTGCCAAACACCCAGCCAATGATTGTCGCGATCGCCAGAGAAAAAACCACTCGCAGAAAGACCACCTCTGGTTGGTCGCGAAAGGCAGTCCATGTGGCCCAAAAAACGATCGGGTTAATGGTGGGAGCAGCAAGCAAAAACCCGATCGCAACTGGAGATGGCACCCCCTGCATCAAAAGGCGGCGAGCAACGGGCACGTTGCCACATTCGCAGACGGGAAACAGAAACCCAATACAACTGCCAGCCAACGCTCCCAGAAATGGATGCTTAGGCATCATTCGCGCTAAAGTGCGTTCATTAACGAAAAATAACAACAGACTGGAAAATAGAACTCCCAAAAGCAGAAAGGGAATCGCCTCCACTAGCAGGCTCAAAAACAGAGTAAATGCGCTGTTGAGTTGGCTCCAGTTCATTCCTAATGGGCCCAGCATATGTAGGTCGTTTTGCTGAGAACATGATTTTATCAGATGGCTACTGCGATCAATGGAAATGAGTGATGCAGATGCGCGACTGATAGGTAAAAAGCCCCCGGACGTCTGGCCATGTTTCGACTCCAAGGGCTTTTTAGTTCAATTCAACTCCTCACACTCCTTAAGCATATTGGCTTACCAGAGATTTGTCTACCCTGTCTGGGACAGATTATCAACTGGTTGGGGTGGCTAAGCGGCGGTGGGATTGTGACGACGCTGTAGGATGCTTAGAATTGAGGCTTTTTCCAACAGGCCAACCAGCAGATCATTCTCCCGCACCACAGTTAGATTTGACAGACGCTTTTCTTCCAGCTTTCTGGCGACATCCAGCAAGGGTTGGTCAGACTCCACCAGGCAAGTCTTATCAATGGGACGGGCCAGTTCGCCCACGAGGGTTGTAGCCCATTGATCGGTGGCCACCTGTCTCAGGACATCAATCGTCACTTCACCCAGCAATTTTCCTTCCTCATTCACTACCAGGAACTTGCGCCAGCCATGGGGATTGAGAATCTGGTGATCGGCAAACTCGCGGAGGGAAAGATGGGCTGCCACAACCGGGCTATTTTCACTAATTGCATCGGCTGCGGTTAAACCTTCAAACTGCTGTTGCAAACTAGCAAACTGAGCGGCTTGTCCCGCATTTTGCAAGAGGAAGCTACCAAGCAGCAGGTTCCAAAAATTGCCAAAGCTACCATAGAGCAGAAGCGGCAGTAGACCCGAAGCGATGGCCAGTGCCCCAATGACCTGCCCCGCACGGCTGGCAAGGGCAACTCCTTGATAGGGATTGCCAGTGATCTTCCAGACTAGAGCCTTGAGAATATTACCACCATCCAGGGGCAGACCCGGAATCAAGTTAAACAACGCCAAAGCCAGGTTGACCGACGCCAGAATACTGATGATTGCAGCCACGGGGCCAGGAAGAGCCACCACTGAGCTACAGAGAGTCAGGCCGACGAAGAGTGCGAGGCTGACGAGTGGCCCTGCGATCGCTACCCAAAAGGCATCTGCAGGAGTTTGAGATTCCTTTTCTAAGCTGGCTACCCCCCCAAACAGAAATAGGGTAATTGAGTGAACCCCTACCCCCTGCCGCAATGCTACCAGACTATGCCCCAGCTCATGCGCCAGGACAGAGGCAAACAGTAGAAGGGCTGCCACCAAACCCAAGAGTAACGGCACACCAAAGCTCAGTGCTGGAAACTGGGCCGCCAACCCCCCCCCGTAGGTCCAGGTTACCAGAGCCAGAATAAAGAACCAGGAGGGATTGATGTAAAAGGGAATGCCAAACAGCCTACCAATCAGAATATTGCTGTTCATAACAGCGACCTCATGTGTTTAAGGAGTACTTACTCCGAGATATATATTGATTGTAACGATGTATTAAGAATTCTTCAGAATAAGCCAGGTGGTAATCTCCGCCCTTGATCGCCATAATAAGTAAGGATGACCCAAGGCCTAAAAACCCCGGAAGACCTGCTGAATATATGTTTACCCTAGATTCATGCTTGACACCATTAAACAATTTCCTGGCTGGTTGAAACTCTGGCTTCTATTTCCTCTGGCATTCTTAAATGGCTGGTTATTGTTACGTCTGATCGATTACTTGCAACCCTTCGCTGGCATCCTGGTATCTGCCGCCATTTGTGCCTTCCTGCTAGATTTGCCTGCGCTGTTTCTGCAAAAACGGGGCGTTCCGCGGGGCTGGTCGATCACTGGTGTCCTGTTTGCTGCCCTACTGGTATTGGGCAGTGCCGCCTTAATCATCGGCCCCCTAATTATTCAACAGTTAAGTGCCCTGGCTGCCAGTGTGCCTCAGTTGGTAGAGTCTGGAGACAAGCAATTACAGGCATTACGGAGTTTTGCGATCGCCGAAAACCTACCAATCAATTTAGCAGATCTCCTCGATCAGGGCATCAATCAATTGGGAAGCGTGTTTCAACTTGCCAGTAGTCAGTTGCTCAATGTGGTGACTGAAACCATAAACAGTCTGTTTAATATTCTGTTCTTTCTGGTGTTAACCATCTTTATTATTATTGGAGGTGAGAGCGCCTGGGATGGCATTTTTAGCTGGTTGCCCTCCCCTTGGAATCAGACCCTACAGGATTCTATTCAAACCACCTTTCGCCGGTATTTTGGGACTCAGGCAATTTTGGCTGGGGTATTGAGCATTGCCCAAACCTTGGGTTTATTGGTGCTGGGCATTCCCTATGCGGTGCTATTTGGCGTTGCCATCGGTGTGACAACCCTGATTCCCTATGCCAGTGCAGTGACGACGATCGTGATTAGTATCATTGTTGCCTTACAAGATTTTGGTCAGGGCATCAAGGTATTAATCACCGCGATCGTCATTGGTCAGATTAATGACATTCTCATTGCGCCCCGGCTAATGGGTGAAACCATTGGCCTAAACCCGATCTGGCTAATTGCGGCCCTGTTTATTGGCGGTAAGGTCGGGGGAGTTTTAGGGTTGCTGGTGGCGGTGCCGATCGCCAGCGTCATTAAGCATACCGCTGAAGCCTTGCGCACCCAACCCCTTGCGGCTGATCAAGATCAACTGACCGGCACAACAGAAGAAATTCTGCTTAAAACCCAGTAGGGGGGATGCTAACCGTGACATACTCCCAACATCGCCGCGAACGGACGGTCTGGGCTTCTCCCACCGGAAAGTCGTTTTACGATGAAACCGGACTGGAGCGTTTTATAGTGAGGCGATGCCCAACCCCACTTAAGTCCATTATACCTCATGCGGCTTTCATCCCGTCACTGAGCCGCTCTTGAGTAAACACAATTTGCGT
>JBJTUO010000013.1:0-4138 GCA_046080785.1 Leptolyngbyaceae cyanobacterium
GATACCGATTCTCTAGGGGCACTAAACCGCCAGATGATCGTAATTCTAGACTTTGGTTCCAAATATTCAGAACTGATTGCCCGCCGCATTCGAGAAACTCAAGTTTATTCAGAAGTGCTGTCTTACCGCACCTCCGTAGATCAACTCCGTGCTCTCAGTCCTAAAGGCATCATTCTCTCCGGCGGCCCTAACTCGGTTTATGACGTGGGGGCCCCCCACTGTGACTCTGACATCTGGCAATTGGGAATTCCCGTGCTGGGGGTGTGCTATGGCATGCAGTTAATGGTGCAGCAACTAGGGGGCGAAGTAGAGCGAGCCGAACGGGGGGAGTATGGTAAAGCCTCCCTAACCATTGATGACCCCACAGACCTACTGACCAATGTGGAAGAAGGCACCACGATGTGGATGAGTCATAGTGACTCGGTGACCCGCATGCCAGAAGGGTTTGAATTACTGGCTCATACCGACAACACTGCCTGTGCGGCGATCGCCGATCATAAAAAGAAACTTTATGGCGTCCAATTTCACCCGGAGGTGGTGCATTCTCTTGGCGGGCTGGCCCTGATTCGGAATTTTGTCTATCACATCTGTGAGTGTCAGCCCACCTGGACTACCGATGCCTTTGTGGAAGAAGCGGTGCGGGAGATTCGGGCAAAGGTTGGCGACAGGTGCGTATTACTGGCTCTCTCGGGGGGGGTAGATTCTTCTACTTTAGCCTTCCTGTTACATCGGGCGATCGGCGATCAATTGACCTGTATGTTCATTGACCAGGGCTTTATGCGGAAGTATGAGCCAGAACGATTGGTCAAATTATTCCAAGAGCAGTTCCACATTCCGGTAGAGTATGTCAACGCCCGTGAGCGGTTTTTGGCTGCGATCTCCGGAGTGACCGATCCCGAAGAAAAACGGAAGCGCATCGGTCATGAATTCATCCGCGTGTTTGAAGAAGAATCTCACCGCCTGGGGCCCTTTGACTACCTGGCCCAGGGAACCCTCTATCCCGATGTGATCGAGTCTGCTGACAGCAACGTAGATCCCCAAACGGGTGAGCGGGTTGCCGTCAAGATCAAGAGCCACCATAATGTGGGCGGCTTACCTAAGGACTTGCAGTTCAAACTGATTGAACCTCTGCGGAAACTGTTCAAAGATGAAGTCCGTAAAGTAGGGCGCGCGATCGGCCTGCCGCAAGAAATTGTGCAACGGCAACCCTTTCCTGGCCCTGGTTTAGCTATTCGGATTTTGGGCGAGGTCACCGCCGATCGTCTCGATATTCTGCGGGACGCCGACCTGATTGTGCGGCAGGAGGTCAACCGCCAGGGCTTGTATAACGAGCTATGGCAAGCATTTGCAGTGTTGCTGCCGATCCGTAGTGTAGGTGTCATGGGCGACCAGCGCACCTATGCCTATCCGGTTGTGCTACGCTTTGTCACCAGCGAAGATGGAATGACCGCAGATTGGTCACGGGTTCCCTACAACATACTGGAAACCATTTCTAATCGAATTGTGAATGAAGTCCGCGGCGTCAATCGAGTTGTGTACGATATCACTTCAAAACCGCCAGGGACGATCGAATGGGAATAGCCTGCAGTGGAGGTCTGTTACTTTCCACAGGTTTTTGTGGAAAAACCACCCAAAATCTGTGGAAAAGTCCTATAAATTAGCAGGTTTCTGTGGAAAACTTTTGCACCCCTGGCAAGCCGTTTTCCTCAGGCTAATCATTTTAACCAGGAGCCTTTACGATGTCGTCGCCAATAAATCAGGGTATCAGCGTCAGCTAGGACACCCTGTTATGTCAGAAACTCAGGAATCAGGCATGATGGAAGAGAGTCTAAAGCAGAAGGATGCCATGCTTAGCGGCGATCGCAGGAATTTTGGTGCAACTGAAAGCCTATCGAGAAACCGCCTTCGCAACAGTAGAATTTGTTAAGTATTGGAGCTGACATAAGCCATGTTTTACTTCGATCCAACTTACTTTCTTTGGGTTGCTTTACCAACCCTGGCCTTATCTGGACTGGTGCAACTCTATCTGCAAAGCACCTTTGCCAAGTGGAACCAGAAGCCAAATACAGAACGGATGACGGGGCTACAAGTCGCTCAGACCATTTTTAATCGTACCTCTTTACAAGAAATTTCCTTAGGTAGAACCAGTGGTGCCCTGACAGATCACTATGACCCGACTCAAAATATTGTTTGTCTGTCTGATGCAGTCGCAGATCAACCCTCGATCGCTGCCATGGCGGTAGCGGCCCATGAATTAGGGCATGTTCAGCAGTACCAGTCGAAATCGGGGCTGATTGTCATGCGCCATGCCATCATGCCAGCGTTGCAATTTAGCCCGACCGTTTCTTACTTAATGATTACTTTTGGCATCCTGTTTAATCTGGCTGGTCTGATGTGGATCGGCATCCTTTTCTTTGGGTTGATGGTGCTGTTTTCCCTGCTGACCCTGCCGATCGAATTGGATGCCAGCCGTCGCGGCTTGCGACTGTTGACAGAAGCGGGCCTGTTAGAATCTCCCATCGAGGCTCAGGGAGCTAGACAGGTGCTAACTGCCGCTGCTCTCACCTATCTAGCCGCTGCTGTTACCTCTGTGTTGCAACTGCTGTATTACATTAGTCTGGTACAACGGCAACAAAACTAACAGCCTTGCTAACAAGCAATATGGTTATTACTCAGCCCGCCCGTTCCCTGTTTTGACAGGCTCAGGGAACGGGAGAGGATAGGGATAAGGGCAGATTTGACTCAGGGCTAAACCTGAGTAGCTACATTTCAATACTCTGATGCGGATGCGATCGCTGTTGAAGCGTTGTTGCGCAGCGGGCTCACGAATCGTTGCAACGAACGAACGTTACCAAGCTGAAGCTTGGTAACGAGAGAGAAATTTGCGATCGTTTTCAGAGTTGCTCTACGAACCAGATAGAAAGACTGTTTGGTTAGAGGAAATAGATGCTGCAATCGTCCAAGATGAGAGTTATGCTGCGGGTACCTCTATCAGTTCACCTGAAGAACAAGGTTCCGGAATCGGTAATCCTTGTTGATGTAAGTCTTCAAGATGGAGTTCGATCGCTTCTTTGATTAATTCCAATACCTCTTCTTTTTCTTCACCAACTACGGCGCAACCCGGTAAGTCTGGCACATAAGCACCATAACTTGTCGCCCCTCTTTCAACTACGACCATATACTGAAGCTTTCGACTCATCTCACTTCAACCCAGCTTGCTTAAGAACACTATTCAACGTACCTGAAGGCACATCTATCCCTAACTTTCCCGCTACGGTGACTGTACCCGGTTTGCTTGGATGATGAAATTGTTTATGGCTACCACGGGTACGTACCAAATACCATCCATCCTCCTCCAAAAGCTTGATCAGTTCTCTGACTTTCATGAGGCGTTGCAATTACTATAGTAATACGAGGAAAGGTCGAGACATCATAGTCCTTACATCTTAAGGGTTTCTGTGTCCTAACCGATTTATCCGTTGCCATATTATGAGAGCAACTCAAGCTGATACCCTGGAAGCCTGACGCCTAATGGTACGTGATGAGGATTCGCCGCCAGTATTTGCCTTCACGCAAACATGCGAAAGGCGGATGGGGTACCATTATGGATTTATCTGACGATATAGCTCAAGTAGTCCTTGATTCAGGTATTGCTTATGGAAGACAAGTTTATGGTTACTATAAAGGAAAATTTTATGAGTTTCAGCCAGATGGTGCTGGCAGCTTTCATGGGTATCCTATAGCGGTTCCTGGATAAGTAAGGCACACAACGGCTTGGAAAGCTATTAAAATTAATAGGCTTGGGCAACTGACTTGTCCCTCATCCGAGTGAGAACCGCTATATAGCTCGCTCTGAAGTTCCCACCCAGGCCTTAAAGCAGCTCATTAAGGACATGTTAATTGATTGAGTAGAGAACTGACATCCTCCTGACACTGATGCTACGCATACAGTGCGGGGTTCCTGAACTGCTGCCGCCCTTTCGAGTTGCCTCTACTCAGGTCTTACACACCATGTCCGATCCGAGAATACTAGAATATCCCTTGACATCTAGGCTCCCACTTAAGGATCGCTTTCCAGGCATGAATTCCGGTCTGCCCGACCGTACTCAAAATTCTGTTTGGTTTTCGCCATCGTTTG
>JBJTUO010000014.1:0-26042 GCA_046080785.1 Leptolyngbyaceae cyanobacterium
TGGTATCCTTCGCAATCTGTTTCAGATCCATATCAGGATTCAGGATTTTAGAGGGTAGATTTTGGGTTGAGGATAGTTGTAAATCCAAAACCCAAAATCCGCAATCCAAAATCATCAAACGGTATCAACCGCTTCAAATTCAAACTTGATTTCTTTCCACAGTTCACAGGCCGCCGCCAGCTCAGGACTCCATCGGCAAGCTTCACGAATGATATCGCCACCTTCACGCATCAGGTCACGACCTTCGTTGCGGGCCTGGACGCAAGCTTCCAGGGCAACCCGGTTTGCCGTTGCACCAGGCGCATTGCCCCAGGGGTGGCCCAGGGTACCACCACCAAACTGGAGAACAGATTCATCACCGAAGATATCAACCAGAGCAGGCATGTGCCAGACGTGAATCCCACCGGAAGCGACAGCCATTACCCCAGGCATAGAAGCCCAGTCTTGGGTAAAGAAAACCCCGCGAGAGCGGTCTTCTTCGATGTAGTTTTCACGCAACAGATCAATGAAGCCAAGGGTAATGGCCTTATCGCCCTCTAGTTTACCAACGACGGTGCCTGTGTGAATGTGATCACCACCCGACATCCGCAAGCACTTGGCCAAGACCCGGAAGTGGATACCGTGGTTTTTTTGACGGTCAATCACCGCGTGCATTGCCCGGTGGATGTGGAGCAGCAGACCATTATCGCGGCAGTAGTGAGCCAGACTCGTATTGGCGGTGAAGCCACCGGTCAAAAAGTCATGCATGATAATGGGCATTTCTAGCTCTTTAGCGAAGGCGGCCCGCTTCAGCATTTCTTCGCAGGTCGCTGCCGTTACGTTCAGGTAGTGACCCTTGACTTCACCGGTTTCGGCCTGGGCTTTATGAATGGCGTCGGCTACAAACAGGAAGCGATCGCGCCAGCGTTGGAATGGTTGGGAGTTGATATTTTCATCATCTTTAGTGAAATCTAGACCACCCCGCAGACACTCATACACCGCACGGCCATAGTTCTTTGCAGACAGACCGAGTTTGGGCTTGATGGTGCAACCTAGCAGGGGACGACCATACTTATTGAGCTTGTCACGCTCAACTTGAATCCCGTGGGGAGGCCCTTGGAAGGTCTTCAGATAGGCAACGGGAATCCGGATGTCTTCTAGACGTAAGGCTTTCAGAGCCTTAAACCCAAATACATTACCGACCAGGGAGGTGAGCAGGTTGGTGACAGATCCTTCTTCAAACAGGTCAAGCGGGTAAGCAATGTAAGCAATAAACTGATTTTCTTCACCCCGAACAGGCTCGATGTCATAACAACGCCCCTTGTAGCGATCGAGGTCAGTCAACAGGTCAGTCCATACCGTTGTCCATGTACCGGTGGAAGATTCTGCCGCTACCGCTGCCCCTGCTTCTTCATAAGGCACCCCAGGCTGAGGGGTCACCCGAAATGCTGCCAAAATGTCAGTATCTTTGGGTGTGTAGTCTGGAGTGTAATAGGTCAGTCGATAATCTTGAACCCCTGCCTTGTAGCCAGCTTTGGCCTGGGTCTTAGTTTGAGCGTAAGACATACTTCTCCCTTCCTGAATCAAAACGTAAAAATTTGCCCAACCAAACTTAGTACAAACCAGCTCAGAAATAATCTGAACTTATGTGCACTTGAATCAGTAAACCGCCCTAAACCCTGTAGAGGGATAGCGGTCAAACAACCCCGGTTAGACTAGGACTGTTTAAGCTTGGCTCAATCTCATCTGTATTTCGGGCTTATGACAAATCATATCAGTATCGTAATAAGTAAGGCTTCAATTATTCTGTTTAGTTAAATAAACAATCGTTATAAAGCTCATCTTAAAGTGACCTTCTATTAACAGTTAAGTTTATTGATGCAGTTGTGAATACCCTGATTCACACCATAGACCGGGTTTCAGGGGATCAGGCGTCAACCGCGACAGCAATGCTCCCCAGAAGAAATAATAGTCGATCAAAATGTAATAATTTGTCTCACAAATTCGTCCCTTTTTATGAATATTTTTTACATTAAAAAGGCTCAGCCCCCATACTAATGGCAGCACCCCCAAAAAAACTCCTGGATCAGGTTCGGGAGGCGATTCGCATTAAGCACTATTCCTATCGAACGGAAGAGAGTTACGTCTATTGGATCCGGCATTTCATCCTTTTTCATGGCAAGCGGCATCCCAGAGATATGGGCAAAGCTGAAATAGAAGCGTTTGTTTCTCAGCCATCTAGCCGTCGAGGAACAGGTGGCAGCCTCTACCCAAAATCAGGCGCTCAGTGCCCTGCTGTTTTTATATCGCACCGTTTTAGACCAGCCGTTTGAAAAAAGTTAGACGCTTTGAGGGCAAAGCGTTCTCGTTATTTACCAACGGTGCTGGATCAGGGCGGAAGTGCTGGTGGTGATCGAGCAGTTATCCGGAGTTTATCGCCTAGTGATCCAGGTGCTCTATCGCAGTGGTTTGCGATTGACCGAAGGGTTACGACATGGTGACGTAGTCACCATAATTCCGTGCAGCTGTGCCCCTATCGCTGGAACAAGACAGCATGACCATAGTTTAACCCTCGTCGCCAGTTGGCCCTGCCTGACTTTTCTCCGTGCTTCTACTGAACTTTTAAGGGTTGTCCTGATTCGATCTCCACACCTCCGTATGGAAAGAAAGAAATCCTAAGAGGTATGGTGACATGAACTTTAACTGGTCAGGACTCTTTACAGGTGCACTCCCACTGGTCGGAACCATTGTATTACTCCATACATTTAATGGGGTGCCTCAACAGACTCCGCCAGGTGCCTCCAGGCAAGTGACAATAGCAGCAGCAACAGAGTCGCCTAACCTGCCTCACCGGGGCAGCGGCCGCATTAGTTGACGCTGTTATGGATAAAGCAGTAGCCAGACCCCTGCGATTGCGACGATCACTCCCAGAATCGCCCGTGGGCTAACCGGGTCTCCCATCGCAATCGAGAAGGGAATCACAAATAGGGGACTGGTAGCCGTCAGAGATTGAGCAATTCCAGCAGGAATATATTTAAGGGCTGTCTGTTGTAACCAGATAGCCAAAAATGTGCTGGCAAAAGCGGTGATCACAAGGGTTGCGATCAATCTTTGCGATCGCAGTTGAGCCAGTAGCTTCGATTGGGATCGCTCAATCTTCTTTGCCCCTTGCTCATGGGTTAACTGAGCCCGCAGGCCAAGGCCAATCAGCAGAATTGTCACCCCAGCCAGGAGTCGCACCAGAGCACTCCAGAGTGGATCAATCTCTGTATCCACTAAAGCGGCTCTTGAAAGAATGGCTCCTACGGCCTGCGCCAGGGCAGCCAAGAGGGCGTAAATGACTCCCTGACGAGACTGCCTGTGAAACTCTGGCAAATTTTGTGTCCGCTCGATGACGACCCAAGTCACCCCTGTAATGGTGAGTAAAATGCCTAACCATGCCCGGTATTGCAGGGTTTCTTGCAGCAACAGCATGGCCAGTATGGCCGCCAGAGGTGGAGCCAGAGATTCAATCAGGAGGGTTCGCCTGGGCCCCAAATGATTTAAGGCCTTGAAATAAACCGTATCGCCAAAACCAATCCCGATCGCGCCACTCAGACATAACAGGCCGCCGTGATAAACCGTCAGGTGGGATTGGATCTGGCCTCGCAATAGCAAAACAAGAATGAAAAAGGCAATGGCAATCAGCCCTTTCAGCAGGTTCAAAACAAGGGGCGGAATCTGACGCCCCACCCCCTGATAAACGATGGAGGCAGCGGCCCAAATCAAGGCTGCGGCCAGGGCTGCCAGTTCTCCGCGAAAGCCAATTAATTCGCTGTTCAAAACCATCCTAACAGGCGATTAGATCTCCCAGTTAAGCCAGTCTTGGGGTTTGAGAAACACCTCATAGAGACGAGCTTCGGGGGTGTCAGGTTGGGGTTGATAGCCATATTCCCAGCGCACTAAAGGGGGCAAAGACATCAAAATAGACTCGGTGCGGCCATTGGTTTGCAGGCCAAAAATCGTGCCTCGGTCGTAGACCAAGTTAAACTCCACATAGCGACCCCGACGATACAGTTGAAACTCCCGCTCCCGATCGCCCCAGGGGATGCCCCGTCTCCGCTCAATAATGGGGACATAGGCTGGCAAAAAGGCGTTGCCAGCAGATTGAATAAAGGCAAATAGTTGTTCCCAGGTGCGGCTACCCACATCGCCCACCTGATTGCTGTATTGGGCCGCTTTGCCTTGGGCATCGGGGCCATGATACAAGACGCCCCGACTATCTTGGTAATCAAAGAAGATCCCTCCTACGCCGCGGGTCTCTTGACGATGCTTAAGGTAAAAGTATTCATCACACCAGCGTTTGAATGTGGGATAGTATTCGGGATGATGAGCATCACAGGCTTGCTTCAGGGTTTGGTGGAACTGTACCACATCTTGTTCAAAGGGGTAGTAGGGAGTCAGATCAATGCCACCCCCCATCCACCAGACAGGCCCCGCCTCAAAATAGCGATAGTTTAAATGAACCGTCGGAATATAGGGACTGCGGGGATGTAACACCATTGAAGTGCCTGTTGCATAAAAACCATGCCCTGCCGCTTCTGGCCGCTGCACCAGGATGGAGGGGGGTAACTGATCCCCCCATACCTCTGAAAAGTTAACCCCACCCTGTTCAAAGACATCGCCATCTCGAATCACCCGCGATCGGCCGCCGCCCCCTTCTTCTCGCTGCCAAGAATCTTCCTGGAAGGCGGCTTGACCATCCACCTGTGTCAGTTTCTGACAAATGTCATCCTGAAGTTGACGCAGAAACAGGCTAACCCGCTCACGGGAATCACTGGGGGGTAAGGAGGTTGTTGTGACTTCGGAGGTAGAAAAGGCAGTCATAAATCCTGAATTCCAGAGGGAAACTAGCTAGAGATGGATATTGCGGCCGCAAAAGTAGATCGGGTATGCGATCTCAAGGACGCTGATTTGACAGCATGGGATGCTTTAATAGCGTAACCCGAATTTTGACGCCAACGGAGCAGCAAATCGGGGATCCATTTAAAGAAGTATTACAGCTTCGGTTAGAACCCTTAAGACAAGGTTGGTTGCTCAAATGCCAAGCCTGGGTAGGCGTTGTAAGATGATTCAGCAGGATAGTTTTCAAGCAGCCTGGGGTGCGGTTTGGCGCTGTTAAACGACTGACTGCAAATGCCAGTTTTGATGAGGTGTTAAGATGTCTGGCTTTTTCTCCAGGGTTGGGTACCGCCATCCAACCCCCCTTCCCTACTCCCTGGTGAGAACCTATCAGGCTCTCAGTACTGCTTCTGTCGAGGACTTGTGGCAAAAGATTGTGGATCTGGCTGATGTGTCCTGGCACCCGTTGCTAGTTAAAACTAACGTTCCAAAAGGGTTAGTCATTCAACCGGGGTTAATCTATGAGGCCGTTACTCGATTTTTGCCAGTGTTGCCGATTCGTATTTTTGTAGAAAGAGTGCAGCCCGGTGAGTTATTAAGTGTTCGCATTTTGGTCATGCCGGGATTAGAAGAGCAAATTACCTACCAGGTTAAATCAACGGTATGGGGTACCTGTGTCTCTTACTCTGTCACCCTGAGAGGCTGGCTCTCCCCCTTGGTTTGGTCCCTACTACGACCCTTTGCGGCACGGGTGGCACCGCAACTGGTAGATGCAGTCGAGCAAGCTCTTTCAGGAAACTTGCCGACCCATGAAGAGCAGTGCTGGGACTTTTAGCTTGCAATAAGCTCAAGTAATCACCGTTGGTTGAGCCATCCCCGTCAGAGTCTTAATTTGGGCGACTTCATCCCCAATTTGGATCAGACCGGCCAGTGCCACCTGAGGGTCGAGTTGCTGTTTGGCAACTACTGGTTCATAGCTTTCTAGGTAGAGGCGCAGGGTGGCACCAGAGGTGCCCGTGCCTGACAGGCGAAAGACAATGCGAGAGCCATCGGTAAAGCCTAAACGAACCCCCTGTTGCTGGCTGACACTACCATCGATCGGGTCAGTGTAGCTAAAGTCATCGCCATATTCCACGGTATAGCGACCAAAGGGTTTACCCACCAGAGTCGGCACCAGCGATCGCAGTTGAGTTATCAGCGTATTAGCCCGATCGCTGTCTACCCCCTCATAGTCATGGCGAGAATAGTAGTTGCGGCCATAGGTCTGCCAGTGTTCTCGCACAATCTGCTCCACAGGCTGTTGCTTTACTGCCAGAATGTTGAGCCAGAAAAGAACCGCCCACAAACCATCTTTTTCTCGCACATGGTTAGAGCCTGTGCCAAAGCTCTCTTCCCCACAGAGTGTGACTCGTCCTGCATCCATCAAGTTGCCAAAAAACTTCCATCCAGTAGGGGTTTCATAGCAGTCAATCCCCAGTTGCTTGGCGACCCGATCGGCAGCCTGACTGGTGGGCATGGATCGGGCAACTCCAGCTAACCCACCCCGGTAAGCGGGAACCAGTTTGGCATTGGCGGCTAAAATCGCCAGACTATCACTGGGCGTAACAAAGAACTGTCGCCCCAAAATCATGTTGCGATCGCCGTCCCCATCCGAGGCGGCACCAAAGTCGGGAGCGTCGTTGCCAAAGAGAATGTCGACTAAATCATGGGCATAGACTAGGTTGGGGTCAGGGTGCCCTTTGCCAAAGTCTTCCAAGGGCTCCCCGTTCAAAACGGTGCCCAGGGGTGCCCCCAACCGTTGCTCAAACAGGCGATGAGCATAGGGCCCCGTCACCGCATGCATGGCATCGATCACCATGCGAAAGTGGCCATTGGTCAGCAGCTCTCGAATGCGATCGCAATCAAATAAGGACTCCATCAACTGAGAATAATCGTTAACGGAATCAATGACCTCCACCACCATGCCCTCTAACTGGGCGGTGCCAGTCCGCTCCAGATCCAGATCTGCGGCTGATAAAATTTTGTAGGCCGTAAGGGATTTGCTCTGGGCATAGATGGCATCTGTGACTTTTTCAGGGGCAGGGCCACCATTGCCAGTGTTATATTTCACGCCAAAATCTTCTGTTGGCCCACCGGGGTTGTGGCTGGCCGAGAGAATAATGCCACCAAAGGCTTGGTTCTTACGGATCACACAGGAAGCCGCAGGCGTAGACAGGATCCCGCCCTTCCCCACCAGGACACGGCCAAAGCCATTAGCCGCCGCCATTTTAAGAATAATTTGAATGGCCTGACGGTTGTAATAGCGGCCATCTCCCCCAACCACCAGGGTTTGCCCCTGATAGCCTTCCAGGCTGTTAAAGATAGATTGAATGAAATTTTCTAAATAGTGGGGTTGCTGAAACACAGGTACTTTTTTCCGCAGACCAGAGGTTCCTGGCTTTTGGTCAGTAAACGGTTGGGTGGCGATCGTCAGTATCGTCATTTAGCTACCTGCGTCTCAACAAATTTAAGGACTGCAACATAAAGACCGCAACAAGTTTGATCCCAAATCATTGCAGCAACCGAGGCAATTGTAGAGGCTGGAGGTACCTTCCGCAAGCTCCATGCCACACTTTCTCCATAGCTCGTGTCTTCCTCTACCAACGTCAATTCGACGAATCTAAAAGATAGCAGGAGGTAGAAACGATTTTAGCCATTCCTGGGGGTAGATCTTTCCCGCCTTAAGTTACACGGGCTTATAACTCAAGGTCGTTTTGTTGCGACTGCATGACGATCGAGGTCAATTTTAGCTCGCAGTTCGTCCTTAATCCGAGCCAGAATCGAGGCTTCATCCAGGGAAGCAAGAAT
Source organism: Leptolyngbyaceae cyanobacterium (assembly GCA_046080785.1). GTDB lineage: Bacteria > Cyanobacteriota > Cyanobacteriia > Leptolyngbyales > Leptolyngbyaceae > JBJTUO01. Next base: position 7,708 of record JBJTUO010000014.1, read on the forward strand.
GCGAGAAACCACCGCTTTAGGGCCATCCGGCCCCCATGAGGCACCGTTAGCCAGATAAGCCTTAGTCACCTGGCCGATCGCGTAGGATGAGACCCCCGCCACCCCCGCCTGGGTCAAGGCCACGGAGGCATAGGCAGCCAGGGAGACTCCTCCCGTCGCCGGGGCCGTTAAGCCCAACAGGCCCTTTAGGGAACTAAGGCCCAGATTGGCTAGCAACTCACTGCCACTAATGCCACCCATGGTTAAAGCAATCTTTTGCAGCAGCGACAGGGCGCTCTGTTGGCTCATGGGCATACCATAGAGCTTAGAGAGGGAAAGGATCATGGCAACATCAATGACCGCACTGGTGAGAATATCTACCACGGTGAGGGGATTGAGGCCGATCGCGACCGCTTTAGTCATCGTGCCATTCCAGATCAAGCGGTTGGCGCTCTGATCCCGAATTTCTAGCTTGCGCTCCACCAGATGTTGATTGATGTCATCGGTAAACAACATCGTGTTGAGGGCAACCAGAGATTTCCCCTCTCGATGCAGCACTTCCAGAATTTTTAACTTGAGTTGATCAATTTGAGGCAGCCCCGTACTCAAGTGAGCCACCATCCGGCCATCGGCCCGCTTCACAGCCCGCGCAACCAGGGGAGACGCTGCCGCCATCACAATTTCATCAGGGGAGAGCAACTCTTTCACTCGCTCATCTCGAATCTTGTGATAAATCGCCATGCGATCGGCTTCGGGGTACTGATCAACCTTGTTAAACACCAATAAAATGGGTTTACTGGCTTCCCGCAGTTCCGATAATGCCTGAAACTCAACTTTGGTAATGTCACCCGCTACCAAAAACAGGATTAAATCGGCCTGCCGCGCCACCTGCCGCGCCAAAGCTTCCCGCGCTTCCCCATTCACCTCGTCAATACCGGGAGTGTCAATTAATTCGATGCGAGACTGGCCGACGCCTGGCAAAGACACCCGCATCAGAGGGCGATCGCTCCCCTGCACTGCTTCTTCTGTAATGGCCCAGCTTGCAGTTTGACAGTCACGGGTGACGCCGTGGGTCGGCCCGGTTGTAAAGATAGGTTGCCCCATCAGGGCATTCAGTAGAGACGACTTACCCCGCCCCACCATGCCAAACACCGCAATGTGAACCACCATGTGATCCAGCTTATCCAGCATAGTCTGCAGGCCTGTGATCTCGGTTTCCAGACCGCGCCGCTCCTGGGGGGTCAGATCCAGGTTTTGAATGATATCTCGCAGTGCGGTTTGAGCCTGACGATAGTTTAATTCTGCCTGAATATCATCAAAGCTGAGAATTGCTTCATCTAGCTCTCGACTGAGCTCAGGAACATCGGCTGCACGCCCCTCAAAAGACAGATCAGACATGGAGCTGGTTAAATCGGTTGATTCTTCCATCCTAGTCTGGCTGATGGGGTTCTGTGTAGAGGCAATCAGGTGATCTGATCCAGAAGCCCATCATCGGTGGGACGATCGGAAACAGACCGAGATCGATCTGCCTGGCCATCCTTGGTTAATTGTACGTAATGTAACTCATCTGACTGTTCATGCCCTCTAGTCGGGCTGTTGGCCACAATTTTATCTCCATCAGAATCAGAGTAGGCATCTGCTTGAACAGACTCATAGGATTCAGTAAAAGTAGCTCGATACTCCGTGTTTACAGCGTAGGGGGTTTGATATTCAGGTTCAGCGGTGTAAGAGGATAAGCGTCTCGGCGACCGCTGGCTTGACTTTTGGGGACTGGTTAAAGTCTTCCAGGCTGCCTTAACCCCCACAAATACACTGCGAGTCCGGGAGTGGACTCGCTTGGCCTGCTGCCGTACCTGGGTAATGCTAGTATCTACCTGCTTGACTACGCTTCCGGCACTCTGCACCCCCTGGCTGACATCTCCCGTCAGGTCACTGATCTCCATCCCTGTTAAACGAATAGACTGTAGCGTGGGGGGAAACTCACGCTGCAGGGTGTCAAACAGTTTCTCAGCGCTGCGGGCTGCACGGGCGACTTCCTTCAAGGCGGGAACTGCCACCACCAGCACCATGGTGAGGCTAACTGTGACAAACAGGAGAGATAGAACAAGCCAAAATAGGGGATCAGTCACAGACAGTGTCTCTATCGAGTATGGTCATTAACCGGCGCACGGAACTCCACTGATCGTTCCCGCTCTGCCGGGTTGCGAATTTGGCCTGCTCGTTGGCTAGCTTCCAATCCCGCCGCGATCGCATCCTTTAGGCGAACCAGTGTGGCATCCCATTGATGCAGGGCGGACTCTGACAGGCGATCAGCCTGTAACTGAACAGTGGCAGATAAATCTTCCGCCAGGTCAGGCAGAGCATCCGCTGATTTTTTTAAGAATCGCCGGGTCTCCCGCCCTGGTTGGGGGGCCAATAAAAGCCCCGTCACCGTGCCAATGACCGAGCCGATTAATACGCCTGCGATAAATGATCCGGAACGATTTTCTGCCATACGCTGTTTCCTTTTCCCTCTCTAATCTACCGAAGAATCGCCTCTACCGCACGCCAGTAGACAGGAAATCTCTCTACCGTCTAGGGTTAACGCCTTCTGGTCGCGGGGGGGGCACTAGGATAACCCGTCGTCCCCAAATGAATCGGGTAGCCCTCAGCAGGTTGATCAGTTGCTGAGCCTGTTGCAACTTGGGCTTGAGTGCCTGATACTTAACCCGCAGAGTGGCTAGTCTTGATTTACCCTTAATAATATTAGAGGGCGCACCGTCAAGCAGGTTATGCACATTGCACTCTGCTATGACTGCTAACCTTGTCAGCCGTTTCAGTAACTTTGTCGCCTTCCAAATAGCGAAGGCTGCCACCAGACAAAGAAAACCAATCACAAAATTGGCGGCAACGACGATAGGAACTGTTACCATCTCACCCTACCTGCCCTGAAACAAACACTCCTATTCTGGAACGAAATCGAGATTTCAGGATCGCGACCTGACAAATTGTCAATGAATGCAACCAGGCGATCGCGAAATCCTCAAGTGCAGGCATAATCATCACAGCGTTTGGGTTTAAGTAATATGGTTCAATCTGGTGCAGCCCTGATTTATGTCAATCCTGCTACGGGTAACGATACCAGTGGCAATGGTGCCCAAAATGCTCCCTTCAAGACTATCACCCGCGCTTTAACTCAGGCCACTTCGGGCACTCGAATTCAACTGGCTCAGGGCGTTTATGAGGCTGCAAACGGTGAAGTCTTTCCCCTGGTGATCGCAGCGGGGGTCATTGTGGGGGGCAATGAGGTTAGCAAAGGTGAGGGCATTTTAATTCGGGGGAGTGGCCGCACTATCAGCCCTACCTGGGCCGGTCAGAATGTCACCATTCGGATGGAGAATAACGCCCAACTTCGGGGTGTAACCGTTACTAACCCAGCCACACGGGGTACCGGGGTCTGGGTAGAATCGACCACCCCAACAATTACCAACTGCACCTTTACCAACTGTCTGCGTGACGGCATTTTTGCCACGGGGACGGCTCAGCCTACTGTAATCGATAATGTGGCCGTGCAAAATTCAGGCAATGGGTTCTCAATCACCCGTGAAAGCAAAGGTACCTGGCAGGGCAATGTGTGTCGAGCGACGGGGTTTGGCATGGTGGTAGGGGATACAGCCTCTCCCCTGATTGCCAGTAATCAGCTCACTGAAAATCGAGCTGGCATTGTTGTCAATAAATCTGCCCGGCCGGTGCTGCGGGGCAATATTTTTGAGCGCAGTCAAGAATCCGGCTTAATCGTGACCGAAACCGGTTCCGCAGACTGTGGCAATGCCCAAGATCCAGGGAAGAATATCTTTCGGGACAATGCCCAATACGACATTCAAAACGGCACAACCTTAACCATCATTTCTTTTGGCAATCAACTGAATCCCAACAAATTACAAGGGCCAGTGGAGGTTCGGGATGGGGGTACGCCCACTCCGACACCCACCCCCACCCCGACGCCCACTCCAACGCCCACCCCCACCCCAGGCGGCGGTTTGACAGACATCCGGGGGCACTGGGCAGAAGCCTTTATCCGGGGTCTGGTAACTATGGGGGCGATTAGCGGCTTCCCCGATGGCACCTTTAAACCCGATGCGCCTCTAACCCGCGCTCAGTATGCAGCTATCATCGCCAAAACATTTAACCAGCCCTTTGTGCGGCCAGCCGCTAATTTTAACGATGTGCCTGCCAACTTTTGGGCCTACGATGCCATCGTTAAAGCCAATCGCATGGCTTTTATTACCGGCTTTCCAGAGGGTTCCTTCCGCCCCAATGAAAACTTGACCAGGGTGCAGGCGATCGTCTCCCTGGTTAACGGGCTCAATCTTACTGGTGGCTCCCTCGATATCCTGCGTTACTACCGCGATCGAGACCCGATTCCCGACTATGCCAAAGATGAGGTTGCCACTGCCACCCAACGCCGAATCGTGGTGAATTACCCCGCCCTGACCTTGCTCAACCCCTCGCGGGACATCACCCGCGCTGAAGTGTCTGCCCTGATCTATCAGGCATTGGTGAATTTAAACCAGGCAACTCCCATCCTTTCGCCCTACATTGTGCAGGTGGATGTGCCACCCCCCAGCTTTACAGATATTCAGAATCATTGGGCCCGAGACTTTATTCAGGAGATGTCCCGCCAAGAACTGGTGAGTGGGTTTGAAGACAATACCTTCAAGCCCGATGCCAAAATGACGCGGGCAGAGTTTGCGGCCCTGATTGTGCGGGCGTTCAACCCCTCTCCCCGCCGACCGCCGACTCCATTCTCTGATGTCCCGTCGAATTTCTGGGCGGCACCGATGATTACTCAGGCTTACCGCAGTGGGTTTATTTCCGGTTATCCCGATGGTACGTTCCAACCCAACCAAAATATTCAGCGGTTACAGGTTTTGTTGTCTCTTTTGAGTGGTTTGAGTATCCCCCCAACCACCGATTTGTCAAGTTTGAATGCCTATGACGATCGGGCCTCGATTCCTACCAATGCCCAGGATGAAGTGGCCACTGCCACCCAAAATCGACTGGTGGTGAACTACCCCAATGTGCGGGTGTTAAACCCTCAAAATGACGCAACCCGGGCTGATGTTGTCGCCTGTGTCTATCAAGGGCTAGTCTGGCAGGGCCGCATTGCAGCAGTCCGGTCTCCCTACATTGTCTCGGTCTAATGCGATCGCTGGGTAGACCAGCGCAACACTAACCACCCTATTTTTGGATATTCTATGGTTCAGTCAGGCGTTTCTACACGGTATGTCAACCCCGTCTCCGGTAATGACAGCAGTTCCGGTACCCAGACTGCCCCTTATAAAACCATCAGTCGGGCTTTACAGCAGGTGACTGCCGGTACCCAGATTCAATTAATGCCAGGTACCTATAACGCCGCCAATGGCGAAACCTTTCCCCTGGTCGTTCCGGCTGGGGTAACGGTGGTAGGCAATGAAGCGAATCAGGGCAATGGCATTCTGATTCAGGGGAGTGGACAATTTATCAGCCCTTCCTTTGCCCGCCAGAATATTACGATTCGGCTGGAGAATGATGCCCAACTGCGGGGGGTAACGGTAACTAACCCCGCCTCCCGTGGTACGGCGGTCTGGGTGGAATCAACCAACCCCGTGATTACCAGGTGCACCTTCACCAACTGCCAGCGAGAAGGGGTCTTTGCCACAGGCAATGCCACCCCCCTGGTGACTGATAATGTGGCAGTGCAAAACGCTGCATCAGGCTTTTCCATCGTGCGCAATGCCAAGGGAGAATGGCGACGGAATCTCTGCCGCAATACGGGCTTTGGCATGGCGATCGGAGGCACGGCCTCCCCCCTACTGGCAGATAATGTGATTGCTGAGAACCGGGCTGGGATTGTCATGAACCAGACCGCTCGCCCGATTTTGCGGAAGAACGTGATTGAAAAATGCCAGGAAGCGGGGCTGGTCATGACTGAGAATAGTCTGCCTGATTTGGGAACCAGTCAGGATCCTGGTGGTAATCTGTTTCGAGACAATGGCCAGTTTGATATTCAAAATGCCAGCAGTTTTACCCTTAGCTCTGTTGGCAACCAGATCAACCCGATCAAGTTAAGCGGGCAGGTTACCCTGGATGGCAGCCAGGTGCCGGAGCCCACACCCACGCCCTTACCAACAGCCCCCCCCTCTCCCACAGTGGGGCCAACGCCCCCCCCAGCCCCTACTCCTCCAGGGTCGCCAGACTTGCCAGACATCAAAGGCCATTGGTCTGCCAGCTTTGTCCAGGCCTTGGTAAATCGGGGTCTAATCAACGGCTTTCCGGATGGGACGTTTAAGCCAGATGCGCCTCTGACCAGGGCCCAGTATGCAGCGGTGCTGGCCAAAACCTTTGATTTGCCCCTGACTCGCCCCGTCACTGATTTTGTCGATGTGCCTGCTCCCTTTTGGGCCTATAACGCCATTGTCAAAGCCAATCGCATGGGTTTTGCCTCCGGTTTTCCGGATGGTTCCTTTCGCCCGGATCAGAACCTCACACGGGTACAGGCGATCGTCTCTCTGATCAATGGGCTGGGCTGGGTAGGGGGTGGGCTCGATTCCCTCAGTTTCTATAGCGACCGGGTGCAAATTCCCGCCTATGGGACGGATGAAGTTGCCACCGCCACCCAACGCCGGTTGGTGGTCAATTACCCGGTTCTTCGCCAGTTAGAGCCCCTGCGGGACATCACCCGTGGAGAAGTTTCTGCCTTGATTTATCAAGCCCTGGTTGCCCTCAATCAGGCCCCCCAGATCGCGTCCAATTACATTGTGGATGTCACCGCCCCTACCCCTCTGTTTACGGATATTGAAGGACATTGGGCAGTGGAGTTTATTCAACGATTGGCCAGCCAAAACCTGGTCAGCGGCTTTGAAGATGGCAGCTTTCAGCCCGATGCCAAAATGACTCGCGCCCAGTATGCGGCGATCGTTGCTCGCACGATGAACCCAGCCCCCCGTCGAGAAGGGATTACCTTTCCCGATGTGCCTCCCGACTTTTGGGCTAGGGCTGCCATTGAGCAGGCATACCGGGGTGGTTTTATCTCTGGATTTCCGGATGGCAGCTTCCAACCCGATCAACCTGTATTGCGGCTCCAGATTTTACTGTCGCTGGTCAGTGGGCTGGGCCTCCCTGCTGGCGATGTCAATCGTTTGAGTGTCTACGACGATCGAGCGACAATTCCCGTTAATGCCCAGGCAACGGTAGCCAGCGCCACCCAAAATCGGCTGGTGGTTAATTATCCCAAAGTGCGGCAACTCAATGGGCTACGGCAGGCAACCAGGGCAGATGTGGTAGCCATGATCTATCAAGCCCAGGTGAGGACTGGTAGAGCCACAGCAATTGCCTCTCCCTACATTGTTGCCGGGTAGCCACGCGTCGTTGAATATTCCCTGCCAGGAAGGGTGGGGGTGGTGCAGTCGTTGAGCCACCCCAGCCTCCGGTCACCCCTCCTGGGAGAGCAGGTCGCCGTTCATGACCTGCGTTACTTAAACTGCAACAGCCTCCCGTGTGGGCTGATCAGAAGTGTTATTCTCTTCATCCCCGGTGCGCACTACATCCAGGTCAATGTCGAGAACGGTCATGGAGAGGCCAGCTCGGGGCAAGTTGTCACTGCTGGAAACATAGGGGTTGGGTTCTACATTGCCTGTGCAAATGACCAGAGACCCTTTTTTCAAAAAGGGCAGTTTGCGCCAGGCAGTGGAACCTTCCCAAATGCTGAGAGAGACGGTAAACGACTCTTTACGATCGCGGGGGCGTTGGACATAGAGCGTAGCCGTTGCCACGTTTGCCTTCTCACCACTGCGCAACTCAACCGTCTTAACCTGAGCATCAGCAGCCAAGTTGCCACTGACAATCCATTTATTCAAACCAGCACTTGCCATAAAAACCTCCCAAATGGTGGTAGATGTGTGTTGCAAGAAAAGTCATAAACCCACCGCAGGAAGAAAGTGATTGTTGCGGCGATTTTCAGGAAATAATTGACTTTTCTAACCTGCACTTAGAGTGCCCTGTTTTTTGCAGAGATCAACAGGTGCGATGCATTTTTTGATCAGTTTCTGGCGTTACTCAGCGGCTGCATCAATTGTGCCGAGGTTGCGAACATCCAGCCTCCTTTGCATTCCTAGCAGCAGCAGTGCCAACTTTCTTAAGAGAAGCCAAAGATGCAGACTATGGCCGAGATTCTTGTCAAAATAGATGGATCGCGTTGGGGTCAGCCCCATGCCCGGTCATCCGCTGTTTTACTTGATTAACAATCCTGCCCAGAGTAACCTAAGGGAGCAGGTGCAGATTTCTCTGGCTATTGCAGACGCCGACCAGTTGCGATCGCTGTTAGAGTATTGCATTCCCCTAATTGCCGATACCCGTCTGGTAGGTTCCATTTCTGTAGAATTGTGTGTACCAACTGGGGATCAGCAGGTCGCGGATGGGGTGATTCGGTTTAACTTAATTCAATGCGTCCTGGCGGCTCAAGAGCCAACGCCTGACCTCTCTAGCAACGGCGGGTGGACGCGGGATAGCCGTCAAATGGCCAAAATGACTCAGCATGAAGCAGAGTTGCAAACCCTGGTGCAAAACATGGCTTTAGCTCCCCTGGTTTCTCTGTTAGCGGTCTCTGGCTTTAGCTCCAAGCAAATCGAAGCAATCTTGTCTTTGCCCCGCGACGCATGGCATAAGTCTTGGTGGTACGCAATCGACCAGGCGGGCGACTTTAGCCAGCCTTTTTTGCGTCAAATCAGGACTTTGCGGCATTCCGATGGCACTTTTACCGTGCAATATCGCGACTTTTTTGAACAAAATCGGCCAACCTGCTTTACTAGCCTGCCTCAATCTATCTTGCTGGCTATCAGGCCCGACCATCAGCCCTTCGGTGAGACGTTGAGATATATCAACTACCAGCGGCAGGCATTAAATATTTCCCAGGTGGTTTTGATCTGCAACATCATTTCAGAACTAGAGGCTGAGGGTTTTATGCATCAGGGAATCAGTATTTACCCCTCTAGGGATTTAATTTTACCAATTCAGGCTAACTGCATCCACTGTAGCCGCCAGGATTGTCCCATGAATGGATTAATTAATTCTCCTGTGGCCAGGTGTTTTGGCTTTTTGCCGCAAGAGGAGAACAGCCATTAATCCCTAATACCTAACGGCTTTGATGCCTAGGATTCTAACTTCAGCACGGCCATAAAGGCTTCCTGGGGCACATCGACAGTCCCGATCGATTTCATCCGCTTTTTCCCTTTGGCCTGCTTTTGCAGTAGTTTTTTCTTGCGGCTGATGTCACCGCCATAGCATTTGGCTAATACGTCTTTGCGCAGGGCGGGAATGTTTTCACTGGCAATGATGCGCCCCCCGATCGCTGCCTGTAGGGGAATCTTAAATTGATGGCGGGGGATGAGTTCCTTGAGCTTTTCTACGAGGGCACGCCCGACCCCATAGGCTTTATCACGGTGAACGATAGTCGCTAAGGGGTCTACAGGATCGCCATTGATCATAATATCCAGCTTAACCAGGGGGTTTTCTCGATAACCAATGAGCTGGTACTCCATGCTGGCATAGCCCCGCGATCGAGACTTCATCTGATCAAAAAAATCGGTGGCCACCTCTGCCAGGGGCAATTCGTAGATCAGGGTTGTGCGTCCCGGTGTCAGGTACTTCATGTCCTTAAACATACCTCGTCGGGATTGACTCAGTTCCATCAACGGCCCGACGTAGGTTTCTGGGGTAATCATATCTACTTGAACGTAGGGTTCCTCGATTTTTTCTCGATGTTGAGGATCTGGCAACCGACTGGGATTGTCGATTTCCAGGACTTCTCCCTTGATGGTGGTGACTCGATACACCACAGAAGGAGCAGTAGTAATCAAATCTAGGTTATATTCCCGTTCTAGACGCTCCTGTACAATCTCCATGTGTAGCAGGCCTAAAAAGCCACAGCGGAAACCAAACCCCATGGCGCTGGAGGTTTCTGGTTCATAATGGAGAGCCGCATCGTTGAGTTTTAACTTTTCCAGCGCTTCCCGCAGATTCTCAAATTGGTCGGCATCTGTAGGGAACATACCGCAAAACACCATCGGCTTGGCTTCGGTATAGCCCGGTAGGGGGGCGGCTGCTGGGGCGGCGGCCAGGGTGATGGTATCGCCGACACGGGCATCTTCTACTGCCTTAATGGCGGCGGCTATGTAGCCTACTTCCCCAGCATGGAGGTCTTCTACCTGGCGTTGATTGGGAGACAAGACACCCAATTCGTCAATCTGGTACTCTTTACCAGATGCCATCAGGCGCACCCGGTCTCCCTTCTTGACACAGCCGTCCATTACCCGGAAGTAGACGATCACGCCTCTGTAGCTGTCGTAATAGCTGTCGAAGATTAAAGCCCGCAGGGGCTGATTGACTGTATCGGCGGGGGGGGGCACCAGATGCACGATCGCTTCTAAGATTTCAGTAACACCAATCCCTTCTTTAGCAGAGGCTGCGATTGCTCCACTGCAATCTAGCCCGACAATTTCTTCAATTTCTTGCTTTACCCGTTCTGGCTCTGCACCAGGCAGATCAATTTTATTGAGAACAGGGATAATCTCCAGGTCGTGGTCTAAAGCCAGGTAAACATTAGCCAGGGTTTGCGCCTCAACGCCCTGGGATGCATCTACGACCAGGAGTGCTCCTTCACAGGCGGCCAAAGAGCGAGATACTTCATAGGAAAAATCCACATGACCGGGGGTGTCAATCAGATTAAGCACATAGGTCTGACCATCCCTGGCCTGGTAAGACATGCGGGCAGCCTGTAATTTAATCGTAATGCCGCGCTCTCGCTCCAATTCCATATTGTCGAGAAACTGTTCTTTCATCTCCCGATGGTCAACCGTCCCTGTCACCTGGAGCAGGCGATCGGCTAGGGTTGACTTGCCGTGATCAATATGGGCAATGATCGAAAAATTACGAATTTGGGAGACGGGCGCATCAGTCATAGGTTTTATAGCGGCAGCAACACTTCTGCTTAACGTATTGTAATCCTTTCACCTGGCTATCTGTCCCTGATCTTCAGACAGGTTTCTGGCTGGATGTGTTAAGTCTAGGTGTAGATCGGTAAAATTAACATAGTTAAGGTTATTTTGAAGCATCGCCCTCATTACCTTAAGCCCCGTCTATCAAGCAAAATCTATGGTTGTAACCTAACTTTTATGAATGAGTCTGCTATCCATTCCCACCCTGTTCCTGACAAGGTAGAGCTGTCTATCCAGATTGATCCTGACCTACTCGATCAACTGCAACATCTCACGAATGATCCAAGCCGGATCATTGAAACCGCCATTCGTCAGTGGCTTAGGCACGAAACCCGGCGCGATGATGATCTAACGCGCACCCTTCATCGCAATCCACCGATTCCACCTAGAGGGGAGTGGAATGATTAGCAGCATGTATTTCAGAAATTTGAGTCGACATGTGTAAATTGATTAAGAACCGGGGAATAATAGCGGGGATCACTCTCCATCGATCGCTTTAGCCGATTGGATGCATCTACTATCCAGGCCAATTCTGACTCCCATGCTTTCAGTCCCAACCCTGATGACTTCTAGCGCCGACCTTCAGTCTTCATTTAAAAAAGCTCTTGACCTGACCCCTCCCCCTGATGAGAAATATTTCTCTATCAGTGAAGTGGTGTTTGTCCAGGATCGGGCTGGTCGCTATCTTTCAATGCATACTCAACCCGCTTACCCTGACCTTGAACCAGGCCAGATTGCGGGTACGGCTCTTACGGATCGCCTGGTTCCCCTCAACGTTAATCGATACCTGGAGCGCATTCAACGAGTATTATGTCAATCTGTCCCAGAGCAGTTTAGTTGTCATTTCCACTATGGAGACCAGCTACTCCTGCTTGAGTTGGTCATGAGTCCAGTCCTTGCACCAGGACAAATTTCTGACAAGGTCGTGGTTTCTGGCAAAATCCTAGCTGATCCCATCAATGAAGCTATCGTAATCGGCAGCGAGGCAGATCAGCCCCAGGTTCTACTCTTGACTGATTCTGATCGCTATCAAAAACTGTTAACTCAATTGACTCGTACGATTCGTCGCAGTCTGGATCTCCCAACTATCTGGAAGCAAACAGCCACGATATTGGGTGAATCTCTGGGGGTTAGCCGCTGCATCGTCTGCACCTATGAACCAACCAACCAAATCAGCAAGGTCGTTGCTGACTATTGCCAAGCCCCCCTGCAGTCTGTTCTGGGTCGGGAAATTTGCGTATCTGAAAATCCTTATCTGGAGGAGGCTCTTAGCGCATTAAATCCAGTTTGTGTGGAAGTTCCAGTTTCTGAGTTGGCCTCTGCTCAATCATGGTCAATGCTACAACCTCTGCCCTGTGACTTCTGCTGTCAGGGCAGTTCAGGTTTAATCATCGCTAGTTTTTATCAAGACCACCCCAACGGTTTGATTATCCTCTGTCAATGTGACAAACCCCGGACATGGTCAGACTTAGAACTGGAGTTAGTGCAAGAACTGGCAGATCAAGTGGGGACGGCGATCGCCCATGCCACTCTGTTGAGTGATAGTCAGGCGCTTGCCTTGGATCTGCAGCAAGCCAATACGGCCTTGTTAAAACAGCACCGTGAGTTAGAGGATGCCCGTCATCAAGCTGAAGAGGCTTCGCGTTTAAAGAGCGAATTTTTAGCTAACACTTCCCATGAACTGCGAACTCCCCTAAATGGGATGATTGGTTTTTTGAAGCTAATTACCGATGGTATGGCCGATGACCCGGTGGAACAAACCGAGTTCATTCAGGAAGCCTACCGATCGGCACTGCACTTGCTAAATATCATCAATGATGTGCTGGACATTGCCAAGATTGAAGCAGGTAAACTGCAAATTGAGTTGACACCAGTCCGGTTAGAGGAGCTACTGAGTGATGTGGAAGATTTTACCCGGGGCCAGGTTCAACAAAAAAATCTCAGCTTTGAGGTGCAAACACCCCCTACCGATGATGAAATCATCCTCTACGGCAACTACCAGCGTCTACTACAGGTCATGCTGAATTTGGTGGGCAATGCGATCAAGTTTACCCATGAAGGTGGGATTACGATCGGGGTTGAGCTCGTTAAGAAGAAAATTGTTGTCAATCATCAAGAACTGCCCGGACTGGTGAAGGTGCGAGTCGCAGATACAGGAATTGGCGTCTCCCTTGATAAACAAGACAAACTCTTCCAATCCTTTAGCCAGGTGGATGGTTCCCGGACGCGCCAGTATGGCGGTACGGGTTTGGGACTGGCGATTTCTCAAAAGCTGGTGGAAGCAATGGGTGGAGTGGTTAACTTCTACAGCATGGGCGAGGGGCTTGGCTCCACGGTAACTTTTACGGTGCCCCTTTATCAGGAACCTGTAATGATTACGACTTAATGAGATTCAGCATGACTGAATACTAAAAGGCTTAGCTAGCTTGAATTAATGATTGCAGTATGTATCAACAAATATAACAAAATGCAAACTTTTGTTTATTTGCCTGGTATCTCTAACATTAATGTGTAGGATAGGGGCCATCAAAAGTCGTGATTTAAATCACATACAAAACTGCTCAAGATCACTTTTCGGATTGAGAAAGCAACTGACAATTAATGGAAAACCTCTGTAAATATCATGAATAGTACAGCAGTAATTCGACGGTTGGTCGAAAAAGCCCTTTATATCAAAAAGTTAACCCCCGACATTGAAAATGAGATCAACTATGAATTAACTAGGGTGGGGCATATTTCTGATGATGCCTATGAAGCGCTGGAACTGTTGATGTCTGAGATGGATGCGGGCCACATTCAGTTTGTACCAAGTCCTTAGTGGTCTGCCAGGAGGGAGGCTGAATGCTTGGGGGCATGTTTCAATTCACCAGACAGTAGTCAAAATACTAACAAGAGACTAGATTCGGGTATCAACTTAAGTCTGGATGTACTGACAGCTGAGAAATTCAGGAGGAAATTCCTTTAAAGCCATGGGTGCAGCAGCATTCAAAAGTATTGAAAGGAGGCAGGAGAAAAGGAAGCAGGAGTTAGGCAAATTGCTAAATTCTGGATTCTGGCTCCTGAATTCTGATTCCTAATTTATTGCAATAACTTTTCGCTTTAAGAAATATGCTCTATGTTTCAAGGCAAATCTCTACGGTTAATAAATGACTCTGGAAAGGCTGTCGAGAGCTTACGGATAAATTTGGTCAGTTCCTGATGGATAATTGCTTCAGATTTATTTTGGTTGCGATTAATACCATTTTTGTAAAGACAGTCTAACACGGGCAGGATATCCACATCCAAAGCTGGTTGAAAAAATTGGAGCGGCATTAACAGATCAGAGCCTTGTCTCAAGTCAGTCCAAATGATTTCAGGCTCAGGTTGTTGGACTGAGCCATCGGCCATCATTACCAAAGGACGCATCCAGCAGATCTGCTGCAGTTCCACAACTTGCACCACTTCTCCGTAAACCCGACACCCCTCGTGTTCCAGATAGACAATCTGAGCAGGTTGCAAATTAAGTCGATAATCGCCTGTCCCTTCACCCATGTCTTTCGTTCCCCAATTCCTTAAGTTCTATTAGAATGCTATAAAAGAGACTAAGCTGTGTAAACAGAGTGGTTGATGCAGAGGTAGAGAGTCGTGTCAGTCGAAACCCTTGAAAAACGATCGACAGTTCGCAAACTTGCACCCCGGTATCGAGTTTTACTGCACAACGACAACTACAACTCGATGGAATACGTCGTGCAGGTTTTGTTAAAGACGGTGCCAAGTCTAACCCAACCTCAAGCAGTAGATATCATGATGGAGGCCCATACAAACGGGCTGGCTTTGGTGATTACTTGTGCTCAAGAGCACGCTGAGTTTTATTGTGAAACCTTGAAGAGCCACGGGTTGGATAGTACCATCGAGCCTGATGAATGAGGGGGTAGACCCGATTGAAAGCAAGGTTGGCTCGCATCTCCCAATATCCTGCTCCCCTTCGCATCATTATTTTTGCGCTGATTCTAGTGGCGCTTTGGTTGCCCTTTGCAATTTTGCTGTATCAGTGGATTGCCGATCCCAACCTGGTTGCCATCCTTACAATGGTGATTCTCTATGGGCTATTTTTAGTCTTGGTTAAGTTTTGGGGCAATCACGTTTACCATCAACCCAATTTGTTACAGCGATATGGTCTGGTTTTATCGTGCCAAAGTGGCCTGGAGTGCTTAGAAGGGTTCGCCATTGGCTGTTTCAGTTGTTTTATTCTGTTTGGTACACAAGTCTGGCTGGGCTGGGCTCTATGGCAGTCTCCAACCAGTGCCTTTCTTCGCATTGTGGTGGAGGGGTTACTGGTTTCGACTGGGGTCGCTCTGGCAGAAGAACTGGTGTTTCGTGGTTGGTTGCTGGATGAACTGCAGCGAGATTACACGGCCATCTTTGTTCGTTGGTTAAATGCGGGAATTTTTGCCAGCCTCCACTTTATTAAGCCAGTCTCAGACATTATCCGTACTTTGCCCCAATTTCCTAGTTTAGTACTACTGGGGCTAACGCTGGTTTGGGCAAAGCAAGTTGGGCGCTACTCCTCAGCAGGGCAGCATGCTTTTAGCTTAGAACGAACAATTTATGGACGCTTGAGCTTACCGATCGGTCTACACGGGGGGCTGATCTGGAGTTATTACCTGGTTAAAGTGGGACAACTGTGTCAGTCTACCAACCGCGTACCAGAATGGGTAACTGGGATTGATGGCAATCCTCTATCGGGCATCATGGGGCTCTGCTTTATGGCTGTTTTGATGTTGGCCCTGCGTCAATTGGCCTTAACAAAAAATTGAGGCGTTGCTGAAAAATTGATGGTGAAGGGCGGATCAATAAATCAATAGAAACAAATATTTACTGAATTGGCGGGCGTTTTTCCGGACAGTCATCCTGATCAATGTAAAGGGTTAAAGACATGCCCCTAAACAGAGGATCAATTTTTCGCAGTGAGGCGTCTAGACGATAGGATACAGGCTCATCCGGTCGAAAAACAAGCCGGTACGATTCTGATTGTGGATGATACCCCTGACAACCTCGATTTGTTATCTCGTCTGTTAACCCGCAAAGGCTACAAAATCTTAGAAGCGATTAATGGGATAGAAGCCCTGGATATTATCCCAGTTGCCTTGCCAGACCTGATTTTGCTGGATATTTGCATGCCAGAAATGGATGGCTACACCCTGTGCCGACGATTAAAGGCTGATCCAGATCTAAGCAGTATTCCGGTGATTTTTTTGAGTGCGTTAGACGAAACCAGCGCAAAAGTGAAGGCCTTTGAAATGGGAGGGATTGATTACATCACTAAACCCTTTCAAATGGAGGAAGTATTGGCACGGGTAACAACCCATCTCTCGATCCAACGGCTTCAGCAACAGTTACGGCTCCAGAACCTACAACTACAGGAGCAAATCACGGCCCGTCGCTATGCTGAGGAACGATACCGCAGCATTTTTGAAAATAGCGTTTTGGGCATGTTTCAAGCGACACCGGATGGTCATTTCCTAAAGGCCAACGCGGCACTGGCCCGTATTTATGGGTATGCATCCCCGGATGAATTAATCGGTTCTATGACTAATATTGGCCGTCAACTCTATGTGCGTCCTGGCAGGCGAGAAGAGTTAATGGCCTACTTGCGCCAGTTTGAGCAGGTATCTGATTTTGAGTCTCAAATTTATCAGAAGGATGGCACGATAATCTGGATCTCAGAATCGATCCGGACGGTGGAAGACGATTCTGGTGCGTTACTTTGCTTTGAAGGCATTGTAGAGGATATTACCGAGCGCAAGCAGACTGAAGTGGAATTGTGGCGACAACGGCGCAAGGCAGAGCAACTGTTGCTGAATATCTTTCCCCAGAAGATCGCAGAAAAGCTGAAGCGGCAACAGGGGATGATCGCTGACAATTATGACGATGTAACAGTTTTATTTGCCGATGTCGTTAACTTCACCGCTTTATTTAGCCGCGTATCGGCCAAAGACTTGGTGGATCTGTTGAGCCGAATCTTTAAAGCCTTTGATCAGTTAGCTGAACAATACGGCGTTGAGAAAATCAAAACGATTGGAGACGGCTACATGATGGCGGCGGGTGTACCCGGTCGATGTGCTGATCATGCCTCAGCTCTTGCGAAGGTCGCCCTGGCAATGCAGGAAAGCATTTCTCAATTTTGTTTGGTTCAGGGAGAGTCGTGTCAACTACGGATTGGACTGAGCACAGGGCCTGTCATCGCTGGAGTGATTGAGGGCAAGCGATCAAGCTTTGACTTGTGGGGCGAAACGGTCAACCTGGCCAGTCGTATGCAAACTTCCTGCCCGGTGGGCGGCATTCAGGTCACAGAACCAACCTATCAAGCCCTAAAAGAGGACTACGATTTTGTGCCAAGGGGCGTGATTCCTGTTAAAGGGGTAGGTGAGCGGTTTACCTACTTGCTGATTGGCGAGAAAGCCCATCCTAAACTTGACTGAGTAGGCTGACCAAGCCAATGGCAATAGTAAACAGCCCTAAGCCTTGGATCATGAGCCGTTGCCGGGATAAAGTTAAGGTCGTGACCCAACGACCTGCCTGGAGAGCCAGGAGCGCCACCAGGTATTGAATCAAGGTAAACCCTGCTAAATAGGCGAGGGTAGGTGGCATTTCTGCCCCAACGATTGATTCACCATAGGCATAGCCGTGAAATAAACCAGCGATCGCAGCACCAATTGCCATGAGCCAGAAAGGCAACTGTTGCCGCCAGAAGACTAACCCGCCCAGCAGAATGACACTGAGCGCGATCACAAATTCGCTACCGGGAAGCGTCGCCTTTTGCAGATGGAGGCCAGTGCCTGCCATTGCCATGACGACAAAGGGTAAGGGTAATAGCCAGCCTCGCACCAGGGTAGCAGACAGAAACCCGATGGCAGCCACAAATACCAGATGATCTACCCCAATCACAGGATGAGCCAAACCAGATAGAAAGCCCTCCCAGGCATTTGCAGGCAGTCGATTTCCCATCATGTGGTGAGCCTGAGCGGGCTGGCTGCCGCTCAACCACAAAAGGCCGGTGGCAGCGATGACAAAACAAGATGTTAGGCTTCTAACATGAAACTGACGACGGTGATCAAACATAACTGCGTGTACCTCAGACATCCTAAATTTCGGCATTGAGTTGGGTGGATATCCTGGCTAAAGATTTCCAATCGCTAGACCGTGCTAGACTCACTGGAACCAATGTGACATACTCCCAACATCGCCGCGAGCGGACGGTGTGGGCTTCTCCCACCGGAAAGTCGTTTTACGATGAAACCGGACTGGAGCGTTTTATAGTGAGGCGATGCCCAACCCCACTTAAGTCCATTATACCTCATGCGG
>JBJTUO010000015.1:0-6463 GCA_046080785.1 Leptolyngbyaceae cyanobacterium
TGGTGGATGAGGCGGGACTGTTTCAGTTTGGCCATAGCAAAGATGACCCGAGTTTAGCGCAGGTGAAAGTGATGCTGGCCGAGTTAGACCCCTTGGGGATGCCGTTGGCTACCCACCTTGTTTCCGGCGAGCAAGCCGACAGTCATTGACTGACGCTCGCTGCATAGTCGTCCTCTAGCCTGGGCAGGCAGCCCCATTTTTTGACTCTACCCGTTTCTGTGGAATGCGGTGAGGAGCGAGCGATATGTTAGTAGACATGGCATCTGTCACCCAATGCATAGTCGTCTCCTCGGTGGCTTTCTTTCCCGTCTCCCCATAAACCCCAATGCACACCGACCGCCAAGAGGTGATCTGTTAGCGTTCGAAGTTATCTGCGGCGTATGATTGGGAACGTTATGCTTGTCGAAAAAGGAAAGTCAACCCACAGAAGATTAAGAAAAATAAGCCATTCAAACACACTCAATTGCACCTGCCCACCGTGCCCTTCGAAAAAAGTGGCTAATTTTTGCTGGTCTATGTCGTCGTAGACCGCCCAGATCAGGGTTTAACCCTTCAGGTAGGGTCAAAATCATGGCATTTTGATTAAAGAAAATCTGAAGGTTTGGATCAGAGGGTGAGATGTGTGACTACACTGGGAAAAATAGTTCGCATTCCACCAGGGCTACCTCGTTCTCTCTCCAGCATGACGCTTCCTGGAAAGCTCCCTTTCCAAATAGGGGGTAAAACGGTAGGTGTCAATATTTACTCCGCATTGCCACGATCGCGCTGTCCCTTCTGATTACTGCGGTTTTGATCGTCTGGTGGGCGATCGCTCAACAGTGCTGGCCTGTGTGGGGAGCGATCGACCGTTGCAATATACGCCGGCAAAGGTGAATCAGCAGGGCAAAATTGTCGGTTCATTAAACCCCATCCGCATCTTACTGAAGCCAACAAGATTGGCTCACATTAACCGATAAAATTATCGATTGGGTGAAACAAAATGAGTAAACATCTAGCACCGCAAGGCGGGACAAAAAGAAACGCAGTTCCTCTTCCTCTTATTCGTCCCGCGTTAATAGAAATTCTTGATCTCGATGTCTCAATACTTTAGTTGTTTTACCCACATCACTTATGACAACGACTCTCACCCACCAAATTCAAGTTGCGATCGCTTGGTGTCTGCTTTATACAGGCGATCATTCAAATGATTCAGAAACCCTACAAGCACTCCGCCAACATTTTTATGACAATCGGCCCTGTCGGGATGACTTAGCTGAAACAGTTGCCCAAGTAAAATGGCTCTCTGATCCTAATTTAGACCATCCAGAAACAACTAGCGCGTTACAAGGTATTATCAATCAACATCCATTGCTGTGGCAAAATAAAGTTGGTTTAGTCTATGGCGGTGCTACTAAGATTAAGCCTTATGTGTTTGATCTGCCGAAATTACATGAGATTCGGGGGGCCTCAGCACTATTGGATAACATCAATCTGGTGGATTTACCTGCTTTTTTTCATGCCGATACATCAGGGGAAGAGCGGTTTAGAGCCTGTTATCAAGCAGATTGTGAAGAGGAACAGGAACAGGAACGGCGGAACAAATTGGAATATTGCCAATCGGTGCGTGACTGGCTCAGTCAGGAGGGTTTTGTAGAACTGGAAAATGCACTGATTCATGAATTGATTATTTATTCCACGGGGGGCAACATTCTGGCATTTTGCCCTCAAGATGTGGTGGTGCAACTGGCCAATGCGATCGAAAAACGCTACACCACTGAAACCCTGATCGCTAACTCTTGTGCAGTCGGTCAAGCCTTTAAGCCCCTGGAAATTCGTTTTGGTCTCCTGCCGGATCAAGTCCCCAAGAATTTTTACTGGTTACCCCACTATCAAGCAAATGCATCCCATGAATTAGTGCAAGCCTACCTGAAAATTAAAAAAGATGATGCTTCACCAGAGCAAATCAAAACTGCCTTTCAAAATCGCAAAAGCTTCAATGAAATCACCAGTCGGTTAGCCATTCTGTTTAACCAACGACGGGCTGGAAATAATGTACCCGATCGAGCAACAAGCCGTCGCTATCCAGTAATGTTTGAGACCCATCCCTATCTGCGACGAGATAATGCAGACAAGCGATCGGCAGTTTTGCAAGCCAACGGGTTACCCGATTCCCCCTGGTATTCTGAAGCATCTGCCCGCAAACGGATGATGGGGCAAATCGCTAAGCGGGAACAACACCCTAGATTTCAACAGTGGTACGAGCCGTTAGAATCCCGATGGCAACCGAATCCTAAAGCAGAAAGTTGGGTGAAACGGTTTGAGGATTATCTCAAACAAAATAAGATCGTCAGTTATTACAGAGGTATCCGACCTGATCAGGTGTCTGAAGCCCAGGTTGTGAGTGAAATTGGCAATGCCAGCAATCCACCGAAATATCTTGCGTATATTTATGCCGATGCCAACAATATGGGTGGTTATATTCAAGAAATCAAAACCCCAGAAGAATATCGACAATTTAGCGGAGATATTTCTAAAATCACAGAAGAATCTGTTTATGCAGCCCTAGCGCAACACCTGACGGTTCATCAGCTTCAAAACATTACTGACCCCGATCGCTACCATGATAATGATGAGTGGATTCATCCCTTTGAAATTATCACCATTGGAGGAGATGATGTGTTTTTAATTGTCCCCGCTGACAAAGGCTTACAGATTTCTCACACGATCGGCACTCTGTTTGAACAGAAATTGTTGGAGTTAGGTTCACAGTATCGAGTGAAATTAAACGCAGGCGATCGCCCCCGCCCCTCGCACCTAATCCATCGCTACAAGCCTGAGTTAGCCGATCCGACGATGAGCAAATTGAGTATGTCGATCGGCGTGTTGATTACGGCGGAAGATACCCCCATTACCTATGCTGCAAGTCTGACGGAGCAACTTCTGAAAACTGCCAAGGAAAAAGCGAAATATCTCAAACAACCCTGTGAGCACCAGGGTGTGATTTATCCACAGGGCTATCATGGTGGCACGATCGATGTTCAGGTACTCAAATCCGTCACGATGATTTCCTCCAAAATTAGCGAGTTTCGCAAAAATGGCTTGGTTAAAACCTATGAAGATCGTAAAACTCGCACCGGAGAACCCCCAAAAGACTTGCATCTCTATGCCACACCCTATACCCTGCACGAAATTGGCGGACTCATTGGATTGATTGAAGCGATGAAAGCTGTGGACTTTCCCAAATCACAACTCTATCAAATTCGCAGTTTCCTTGAAAAAGGCAAACGCACTGCAATCCTGAACTATCGCTACTTCCGAGTTCGACTGAAACAAAAGCCCAAAGATCTACAGCAAGCACTGATTGAATGGTTTGAGCATAGCTGGTGCAACGCCAAGGAAAACGACGGTAACATTGCCCCTTGGATGTATTACACAGAGCTACCTGATCCTGATCCCACAAAACCAGCCAAAGATAAACTTGATGCCTACTATGAAACCATTTGGCGAGAGCTTGTCGATTTGTATGAGTTTATTCCCAAAAAAGCGGAGACTTCTGATCATGAGGCAACTTCTACCAATGCAGTGGAGGTCATGCAATGAGACTCACTGAATTAACGGCATCTGTAGAGACCTATGCCCAAACCTATTCCTTGACCGCCGTGATTAATTCTGCCCTTTGTATTGGCTCCGGTGGCTCATCAGGTTCTCTGGCGGATAAGCCGATCGTTCGCAATGCCGAAAATCGCTTAATCATTCCTGGATCTCACCTTAAGGGGTGCCTCCGTCACGAATGCGAAAAACTGGCCAGAAGCTTGGGCTTGCAGGTCAGTGAGTCGCCCAATCCAGGGCTGATGATGCAAACTCCCAATTGTTGGATTAGTAAAATTTTTGGCAATCCTGTCTCTGCTTCCTGTTTAGTGGTAGATGATTTGATTTGCACTAGTTCTGCGGTTGAACTACCCACAGAGGTGATTCGCCCCGGTGTTACCATCAATCGACGACGCGGCACTGCCGAAGATGACAAACTGTATTTCTTAGAAACCTCACCCCCAAACCAGAGTTTGTCTTTCACAGGCAAGATTCATTTGATTCAACCTCCCGATTATGCCTTGCCCTTGCTCGTGGCGGGCTTACATCACATTCGTGCGCTGGGTGGCAGCAAATCTGCGGGGCTGGGTTGGCTGACTTGGCAGTTACCCGACGCCTTAAAACTGGATGCCAATCACCCCGGTTGGGCAGCATTACGACGCGGAGAATAATCATGAAACAAATTCAGCTACTGATCACAGCCAAATCGCCACTGGCACTGGGGCAAGCCAAAACAGGAAGCTCGGTTAGTAATGTAGAAGGCTATATTCCCGGAACGGTAATTCGGGGGGCGATCGCGGGCACCATGCTACGCCAACAACAGGCAGAAGGGCAGGATTTTAGCCAAGCCAGCGATAGCGATTTCAAGACGCTGTTCATCGATAATCAAGCAATCTTTCAAAATGCCTATCCCGCTTTAACCGATCAATTACAATTGAATCCCGATGTGCGCGTACTGCCAGCCACAGCATTGAGTGCCAAGAATAGCTCTGGGTTTAAGCCCAAAAGTAACGGTGCGTTTGACACCCTGATCGATCGCTTCTGTGCCGAAGCCTATGGTATGGTTTACGACCCCAACTGTCCAGTGGATGGCGGACGGGTGGATGCATTCAAGGGTTTTTACAGCATTGATAAAAAAGAGCACTATCACAGCCATTCCACCACTACCCGCCTGCTCACCCGTGTCGGCATTAACCGCCGCCGCAATACTGCCGAAGATCAGGTATTGTACAGTACCCAGGTGTTGAATGAGTTCAAACCCAAAGGACAGAGTAGTCAAGCAATGGTGTTTGCTGGCAAGATCTGGGTTTGTGATGCCCTGGAAAAATCCCTTTGTGACTATTTACACGCTCAGCCAGAAGGCTTCCGCATGGGTGGTTCAACCTCACGAGGTTTAGGAAAGGTATGGCTTACACCGAAGTCACTGGAGTCAAAAAGCACGCTGATCCATCGACTGAATAGATTTAATCAAACCCTAAAAGAGCGGTGGCAGCGCTGGCAAATCTTTGATCATTCACCTCAGGAAGCGATCGCTGGACGTTGCTTCTTTACCTTAAACCTACAATCCGATGCAATTTTGACCGAGAACTGGTTACGCACCATCGTCATTTCTGAGGAAATGCTCCAGAAAGCGGCAAATTTACGCAGTGGCGACTTGAAGCTCCATGCTTCCTATGCCAGCTCAAGTCAGCGATCGGGTTGGAATGCCGCCTGGGGGTTGCCCAAGGATGGGGAGTTAACCACCGATCGCAGCTCGGTTTATTTGTTTAGTATTGATGAAACCGCACAAGAAAATTGGGTGGCAAAGCTAGAAGAATTAGAAATCTGGGGGATTGGCAACTTGACAGCCGAGGGGTTTGGTCAAATTAAAATCTGTGATGACTTTCATAATGTATTGCGGGAGCAGGCGGTATGAGCGATTTACAAGTCACCTTGAAAATTCAACAAGGGATTCGGGCTTATGAAGACGAACTGGTGCAAAAAATTGAAGCGGCATTCACAAAAAAGTATGGCCAACTCGAGCCTTCTCAATATCAAAATTTGGTACAGGTTGCTCTGAGTACCGAAAGCTCAGAAGTCATTAAAAATTTCCTGCGTTATCAAGTGGGACGCGACACCAAATGGGGCAGGGGAGAAGGTTCACTCGCAGAAGCAATCATTGTTGATATCCAACAAGCTCTCAAACAGCAAGCAGAGGAAATTGCTAAATCAGCAAGAGATGCTGGTAAAGCGAAAGAGGTGCATATTGAGTTAATCCGCCGTTATCTGGGTTATGGAAAACGGCACTTATTTTATTTGAAACCTCCTAAAACCGAATTAAACAAAAAATAGGTTCACCTCAACACAGGATACTGATTATTTATGTTTGAGACTTTCAGAAATCGTTTGGAATTGACTGGCACCCTGACCACCATTACGGCGCTCAAAATTGGTGCGGGTCGATCGGTTGAACCCACTGACCCCGATGTGCCTGTCATTAAAGATGCGAATGGGCATCCACTGATTCCGGGCTCTAGTTTCAAAGGAGCACTGCGATCGCGACTAGAAAGTTTTCTGCGCGGCATTAATCCTAACTTTGCCAACGATCCCAATGAATTAGCCAGTTCTAGCTGGATGAATCAAGTGAAGGATATTAAGGAATCAGCGAAAAAGATTAAGGACGATCGCGCCCGTGATATTTACATCACCGACCAATTAAAAGCAATTACCGATAAAGTATCCTTTCTATTTGGTTCTCCCTGGCTTGCAGGTAAGTTGCAAATTCGTGATCTCACGGTGCAGGATGGCAACTGGTTTGGGCAGTACCAGGAGCGGGATGGGGTGGCGATCGACCGCGACACCGAAACCGCTGCTGATAAGCGCAAATACGATTTTCAAGTGGTACCTGCTGGGACGA
>JBJTUO010000016.1:0-9313 GCA_046080785.1 Leptolyngbyaceae cyanobacterium
TATAGTGTGACTCATCGTTCCTTGATTATGGTTTACAAGGGTACGATACAAGGCTCTGGGCTTTGCCGCAGAGCTTTTTTATCAGGTGTCTATTGATACAAGACTGACAAGTGTTTATTGTCTCGCTTTATGGAATACTCCATTTTTACAGTTGTTTACTCACCGCAGAGACGCCGAGACGCAGAGGATCTTAACTCCGCGGCTTCGCGCATCCGCGGTGCATCATTTATTTACTCGCCGCAGAGACGCAAAGAATTTTAACTCCGTATCTTCGCGGTGCATCATTTTGATTTTATTGCGCTATAAATTTGCCTGGACGAGAACAAAATCAATTACAGCCGCCAGACCTGTTTGCGTTTTTAAGTTTGTAAAAGTAAAAGGCTTTGCCCCCCTCATGCGGCGGGTGTCTTGCTCCATCACTTCTAAGCTGGCCCCTACATAGGGAGCAAGGTCGATTTTGTTAATTACCAATAGATCAGATTTGGTGATACCTGGCCCCCCTTTGCGGGGAATTTTATCGCCCCCTGCCACATCAATCACGTAGATGGTCAAATCCACCAACTCCGGGCTAAAGGTAGCCGCCAGGTTATCTCCCCCACTCTCCACAAAGACCAGATCCAGATCCAAAAAGCGATGTTCTAGTTCCTCAATTGCTGCCAGATTCATAGAAGCATCTTCTCGAATCGCCGTATGGGGGCAACCGCCGGTTTCTACCCCAAGAATACGATCGCGCTCTAATGCCTGACTGCGGACTAAAAACTGTGCGTCTTCCTGGGTATAAATGTCATTGGTGACCACCGCCAGGCGAAACCGATCGCGCAGCGCCTTACATAGGGCATCGACCAGTGCTGTTTTCCCGGAACCAACCGGCCCTGCTACTCCGACTCGAAAGGCACTCATAGACAAACCTGCTGATTAACAATAACGACTCAACCTTAAAGGCAATCTATGAATAATAGAAGCCTGATGGCCCCTCTCTTAGCCCAGTCAACATCCAGCATTCAAAACGGTTGCTGCCGTCAACTTCAATGCTGGCAACAGCGGCGAGACGATCGCGGCTTCCCCTTGGTAAACCTGTTCTTCATACAGGCCATCGACCCATTCCAGGATCGTGACTTTCTGGGCGATCGGGTCCACAATCCAATATTCGGGAATGTGGCGTCCGGCATACTCGGTGCGTTTGTGGCGATAATCCCGGTTTTCCTGATTGGGGCTCACCACCTCTACCACTATCAACGGCGGTGCCGTGTCGTGGGTGAGCAGCCGTTGATTGGCCCCATTTAAGGCGGTCGCAGACGCCTCTGACAGCACCATTAAATCGGGTTGCCGTGCCGTTGCCCATTGACCGCTGACTGCAATCTGGGCTTTCATGCTTAAACGGTAAGAAGGAATGCCAATCTGGAGCAAATACGCAAATAGGAAAGTGGCAATGCGATCGTTGAGGTCGCTTTCCGTTGGCATGGCGATCAGTTCCCCGTTGACCAACTCGTAGCGGGTATCGGTGCCATCGTCATAGTTGAGGTATTCCTCCAGGGTCATGGGTTTGGTAGTAACCGACATAACATTGACCTCTAAATTAACCCTCGGCAGCGCATTGGTCTACGGCAGGGCTGCCTGCATAAGACAAGCATAGCCTGCTATTTCTATTAGAGCCGCCAGTCCCCCCGCTTTAGCTGAGGGAGTGTGTCAAAATAGAAGCATTCTATTATTAGTCCGTCAGGGTAGGTTTGAGGGGGACACCAAATCTACAAAAATCATTTACTCAGGGTTTTGAGGAGGTTTCGCCGCTCAAAACAGTCTTGACAGACCACTATTGCAGTCTTGACAGACCACTATTGCAGGGAAGCTGATGGCGCTGGCCAAAGATGTAGAATCTGGTGCGACCGGGTGGAATGATGCCGAAATCATTGCACCCCCCGGTGATTTGTGGAGTGATGAGCCCCCCTTGGAAACTGACCTGCATCTCCGACAAATGTTGCTACTGATCTCCTGTTTGGAGTGGCTATGGAAAGATCGCCAGGATTTTTACTGTGCTGGCAATCTCACAGTCTATTACAGCCCCCGCCAGCGCAAATCGGAACAGTTTCGCGGGCCAGATTTCTTCGTTGTTTTAGCAACGGAGCGCAAATCCCGTAAAAGCTGGGTTGTCTGGGAAGAGGATGGCAAGTATCCCAACGTGATTGTGGAATTGCTGTCATCTTCTACCGCTGAAACCGATCGGGGGTTAAAAAAGCAAATTTATCAAGACATCTTTCGTACCCCTGACTACTTCTGGTTTGACCCGGTGAGTCTAGAGTTTCAGGGGTTTGAATTGGTGAGTGGACAGTATCAAACATTGCAACCAACTGACCAGGGGTGGCTCTGGAGTCGGCAGTTGCAGCTATTTTTGGGAGTCTGCGATCGCAAATTACGATTTTTTACCGCCGAGGGTGAGTTAGTCCCAACCCCAGCAGAAAGCGCTCAAGTTGCTGAAAACCGGGCTCAGGCTGCCGAAGAGCGAGTCCAGTCTGCTGAAGAGCGAGCCCAGTCTGCCGAAGCTCTGTTGGCCCGTTATCGATCGCAGTTTGGTGAGTTGCCACAGTCTTAAGTTTTTAAGTTTTCCAGGCCAGCGGTGACTTTGGCTGATTCAATCCGATCTCCCTGTTGAATTTTATCTACGATCTCCATGCCGTTGGTGACCTTACCAAATACGGCATAGTTACCATCGAGAAAATTAACATCTGCCAGGGTGATGTAGAACTGAGAGGAGGCTGAATCAGGATAGGTAGACCGGGCCATGGCTACAGCCCCCCGATAATGGCGCAACTGGGGGGGATTGCTAATCCCTGCTGCCTCAAAAGTTTTGCCATAGATGGGCTTGTCAGCCCCTGCTGGTTTAATTTCGAGAGGGACATAACGGGTCTGCCCTGTTGCGGCATCGACATACCCCCCTGTACCCAGTTGTTCGATAGGCACTTTTGGATCCTTGCTTTGGGGATCACCTCCCTGCACCACAAAGGGTTCTGGCTGCCTGACCACTCGATGAAAGGCCGAGCCGTTATAGACCCCCTTCTGGACAAGATCAACAAAATTGCCAGCGGTAACAGGAGCATTTTTGCCGTCTACTTCGATCGTGATAGTGCCGCCCTTGACAATCAAATCTACGGTTGCGTTGCCATCCAGGCGAGGCTGTTTCGCCCCTTCCTTGGTAGCCCCCGCGATCGCTTCAGGAGGGGTGGCTGGGTTGGAGGCTGGGTTAGTAGACGAAGATGAGGCCGTTGACTGGCTAGAAGCACAGCCGCTAACCAGCACAACAACAGTCACCAACAAAACCATCAACCAGCGTTTCACGATCGGGTGCATAGGTGTTTCTTTAACCATTTAAGTCAAGCATCAGGCATTGGCGATTTCAGGGATGACAGGAATGCAGAATCCTTGAAACTGTATGCTATGGCATCCTGCTTTTCGGCAATGCCAGTATTATGCCATGCTTGACAGACCACTACTCTTCCCCAGGTTGAATTGCGGTTACTTCCCCGGTTTTTCTGGACTCTAACCAGAACGGAATCAATAACCAGGCAGCAACAATCACCAGGGTCAGGATGGCAAAGCGGCTGGCCCAGGTAACCAGTCGTTCTAGGGGAATGATCTGACCTGCGACGTAGGAGAGGGTAACCATGATACTGGCCCAGGCGACAGCGCCTAGCATGTTATACAGCATAAATTTGGGAAAGGGCATTTCGGCAATCCCCGCTAGGGGACTGGCAAAAATCCGCAATACGGCAATAAAGCGACCCAGCACAACTGTTTTCACAGCATTCTGGCTAAACTGCTCTCGCAAACCGACCAGCTTTGCTTCTTCCATCCGCAGCAGGCGACCACCTCTAAGTAACAATGGCCAACCACCAGAGCGACCAATCCAGTATCCAATCGTACCTCCCAGGGTGGCTCCTGAAGCGGCGTCGAGTAACACTAACCAGTAATTGAGCTGGTGATTACCGGCTAAGAAGCCACCCGCCAGAGTCATGGTCTCACCGGGGATGGGAATGCCCAGATTTTCTAACAAGATGCCCAAAAAGACGGCTATATAGCCGTACTGCTGAGCATAGGCCTGAATGGTTTCAAGGGATAAAAATTCGAGGGACATGGGCAGTTGTTACAAAAGGTTAGGTTCCTCTGATCTTGACGTGTTACCTCAAAGACTGTCAATTCAAACTTGGAATACGGGTTGCAACCAGGGGCACATGTTTCAAGGCGGAGAGTTATCCCCGGAATGGAAGTGTAGGAGTCAGGAGCCAGAAGTCAGGAGCCAGAAGTCAGAATTCAGCAATTTGCCTAACTCCTGACTTCTTTCAATTGAATCCTACTGCGCCTGTGGCTTCAAAAGCATTGCCTCCTGAATTCCTAGCCTATTCAAGATTTCCCAGCTCAGATTACATGCCGAACCAGGTATGTCATTTCTTATCTTAGTTGCTCGGTTTGATCGGTTCACAGTCTACCCCCACATCAATGCCAGTGATATTGCGTATAAGATCTGAAATATAAAATACACTGCTCTCACGGAATAAAATCTTCTCTAAGTCCTAACACAGTGTCTGATGACGTAAAGATTCCATGAAGGGATCAAGAAAATACTGTTTGCCTGGGGAAGAACAACTATATTTGCTTCATCCTTAAGCCTTTATTTGCACTCTTTGCCTGCCTGATTCGCACGAATTTTGAGCTCTCAGTACGGTTAGGGTTACTGGGTTCCACTCGGCAATTTTCTTCGCAGGTCAAAAATTTATTCATGTTTGCTACAGGATTAGCAAAGGGACAATTATTATGATTTATCAAAGTGATAATTTCGTTCTACTCAGGCCTCAGGGACGCCTGGATGCTAGCAATGCTCTGGACTTGCAGCACCACATTAAGCGCCTGCCGGTCAGTCAGGGCAGCCTCTGGGTCATTGATCTTGACCAGGTTTCTTTTGTAGACAGTGCCGGTTTGGTTGCTTTGATTACTGGGTTTAAATTGGCTCAGCGCCATCAGTGTCGTCTGATGATTTGTAATCTCTGTCCTGCGGTACGATTAATCTTTGAAATTACTCAGTTAGATGAAATTTTTGAAGTCTTCAATAGTCATTTAGATGTAATTGCAACCTGCAACTTAACCCCTGATGCTTTTCCGGCGGATGCGTCCTGGGCCGCATAAGGGGTAAGAGCTGTTGTTAAATCACTAGTACATACGTCATACTGGAGGACATGATCAAAGTTCTCCATTTATCCGATATTCATTTAGGTGGTGGGTTTTCTCACGGGCGAGTTAACCCAGAGACTGGGTTGAATACTCGGTTCGAAGATTTTATCGGTGCTCTCAAACAGTGTATTGATCGGGCAATTCAGACCCCAGTAGATCTGGTGATTTTTGGCGGTGATGCCTTTCCCGATGCGACTCCCCCCCCCTACGTTCAGGAAGCTTTTGCCAACCAATTTCGTCGCCTGGCCGATGCCCAAATTGCAACGGTGTTGTTGGTGGGCAACCATGACCAGCACGCCCAGGGGCAGGGGGGCGCTAGCCTGTCCATTTACCGAACTTTGGGGGTTCCCGGTTTTGTCGTCGGCGATCGACTCATGACCCATACCATCAATACTCAAAATGGCCCGGTGCAGGTCATTACCTTACCCTGGCTGACTCGATCGGCCCTGTTAACCCGGCCTGAAACTGAGAATTTGTCAATCAGCGATGTCAACCAATTGCTCTGCGATCGCTTGCGGGTTGCGCTAGAAGGAGAGATCCGCCGTCTAGATTCCGAAATTCCTACAATTTTGCTGGCCCATGCTATGGTTGATACCGCCTGCTACGGAGCTGAGCGCTTTCTGGCAGTCGGTAAAGGGTTTACCCTCCCCCTGGCATTACTGGTGCGTGATTGTTTTGACTATGTGGCCCTGGGGCATGTGCATCGCCATCAGGTGCTTTGTGAACAGCCCCCTGTTGTCTATCCCGGTAGCATTGAGCGGGTTGACTTTAGCGAAGAGAAGGAAACGAAAGGGTTTGTCCTGGTTGAGTTGGCCCGCCGCCATACACGCTTTGAATTTTGCCCGCTAACGGTGCGGCCTTTTCGCACGATCACAGTCAACCTGGAAACCGCAGAAGATCCCCAGGCTTTCTTACTAGAGGCTTTGCAGATTGACCAACTTCAGGATGCAGTGGTTAGGTTGATTTATCAGATCCGCTCAGATCAGGTCTGCCAAATTGACACTGCCGCCTTACATGCCTCTCTGAGTCAAGCCCATACCTATAGTATTTATCCTCAGTTAGTGAGCCAGCAGCTACGGCCCCGACTGCCAGAACTGGGAGAAGCCTCTGGCCTGGATCCCCTGACAGCCCTGCATCTTTACCTTTCCAGTCGTGACGATTTGCAGGATATTGCGACAGATATGGTATCTGCGGTCGATCGCCTGCTTCAGGCTGATCAAAAAGCTGAAACTGCTGATATTTCAACTGTTTTAGCCAATTTCCCTCCGACTGAAGCGGTGGCTGACCGCAGCACCCAGTTGAACTTGCTGTAGTGCAACCCGTGATTACATTCCCCCTAAGTAAGCCAGAGCGCTATGATAGGGAGAAAGATTAAGTTGTGTAAAGAGCCTTGACAGCAGTTTTTCAATCTCCTGGATCTTCTCTCACTTCAACTACCTGGCATCGTCTGAAACCACTCTGGCAGGGCGATGAACAAGTGGTGCAGCAGGGTCTCCCCCATCACCAATTATCTCCAGCCTGGCAAATCTTGCTACTGGGGGATGGTTCTCCCACCCGCCATCTCCAGCTTTTAACTGGGGAGCCAACCGAGGTCGATGTGATTGATATGTCACCGATCTGCATGGATCCTGACCAGGCCCCATTGCAAATGCAAGTTGTGCCGGGGCCACGGATTCGACGCCAGGTCTGGTTGCGGACGGCGTCGGGTCAGCGATTGGCCTACGCCACTTCCTGGTGGGAGGCTAGCCATGTGGATGACTATTTGCAAAACAAGTCCTTACCGGTTTGGGCCAGTCTGGCCCGGCTGCGCACTGAGCTATACCGGGATGTTCAGGGTATCTGCTACGGAAATTCTCCTGAGCTAGAGCGAGCCTTTGGTCAACAGGGGCCATTCTGGGGGCGATATTATTTATTCTGGCACCATGGCCAGCCCTTTACCCTGATTTATGAAGTCTTTTCCCCTTACCTGGAGCGCTACCTTGGCGCCATGCAAGGGCAAGCAGGTTATGCTCTTTGACTAGCTACGCCCGTGCTTAGGGGTAACACCTGACCCATAAGCCGCTATTTTTAAAAAAAGGGGATTGCTGATTCCAGGCATGAAAAGGGGGTTGGATGCTTCAAATGTCGTTTCAATTCATCCTGCTTTTTAGCAACGCCAAAAAAGCGGTTTTTCACCCTACTTGGCGGCTTCAGAAAAAATAGCCTATTCTGTGCATAATAAGTGCGGTAATTTTTGGAGAACAGACTATGGTTTGGCGTGGCACGACTTCCTCTAGTGATAGGGTTTTTGCTTGTTTAGTCTATTTATTACCCCTACTAGATGTCATTGGGTTAGTGGGTCGGCAACTGCTATTTTTTGACTCCTTCCTCAGCCCAATCCTGCAGGCAATTGTGGTGCCGCTCTCACCCTTGATCGGCCTTTATTATGGCTTTGGCGGCTTCATGCCCCTGATTATTTTCTTTGCCCTGTTTATTCTGGTCGTGCGCAATGAAGCGATCGCCCATTTTATTCGCTTCAATGCGATGCAGGCGATCTTGATTGGCATCCTGCTCAGCCTGTTTGGGATTCTATGGAGTTATATTTTCTCCAATCTTTTCCCGCCTGCCAGCCTGGTGACTCAAACTCTGTTTAACACTGTATTCCTGGCAACCCTGGCTGCCGTTGTTTATTCCATCGTGCAATCGGCGCTGGGTCGCTACGCTGAGATCCCTACTCTTTCAGATGCAGCCTATACCCAGGTGCGCTAAGGGCTTGGGGATTCCTCATCCGGCTCTACTTGCTGGGTAGGGGGCTGCCTGGTTTGCCGCTTAACAATGGTGTTTTCCAAATAGCCAATGCCCTCGATTTCGACTCGGACAGCATCATTGACCTGTAGCGGGCCGATCCCTTCCGGGGTACCAGTCAAAACGACATCTCCAGGTAAGAGGGTCATCACCTGACTAATGTAGGACACCAGGACATCCGGTGCAAATACCATCTGGTCGATTGTGGAAGATTGAGCGGGGCGGAGGCTGTCATTTAAGAAAGTTTGAATACGGGCTCCAGGGCTGATTTCTCGCACAATCCAGGGCCCCAGTGGACAAAACGTATCAAACCCCTTAGCACGGCTCCATTGGCCGTCTTTTTTTTGTAAATCGCGAGCCGTCACATCGTTGGCAATGGTGTAACCCCAGATTTTATTTTGGGCTTCAACAGGAGTACAGTCGGTGCAACGATCGCCAATCACCAGGGCGAGCTCGCCCTCATAATCAACCCGTTGTGACTGAGGGGGATACAAAATCCGCCCGCCAGCCGGTAGGACTGCTGTCGGAGGCTTGAGAAATAATAGGGGTTCTTCTGGCACAGGTGTCCCCATCTCTGCGGCATGGGAGGTGTAGTTCTTGCCCACCGCAACAATTTTTGATGGCGCACAGGGAGCCAGCAGATGATAATTTGCTGGCAATAGGATCAGTTCGGTCAATTGCCCATTTAGCCAGGGTGGTGCGTCCAGGAGTTGAACCGTGTGATCGAGCCGGAGTAACCCGTAGTAAACTTGCCCGTCTGTCACTTGAACCCGGACATAGCGTTGTGCCATAGAGAGGTGCAAAGTCAGTAATTTGAGCCGATCTTTCCCCAAAATCTTCTATTCTGAGGATTAATGAAACTTTATAGGAAAGGGGACACTGTTGGGCAACTTGGGTTGATAAGTATTTTGGGTGAACCGGGGCGATGTGGATCTGATTTAGCTAAGTCAGCGGGAAGCCGAGCACCGAAAACGTGAATTGTGTTTACTCAAGAGCGATTCGGTGACGGGATGAAAGCCGAGCTTGTTGAGTGTGGCTTGATGCCAACGAAACAAGCAAAATGATACAATAAATCTATTGGTGAAGCCGCCAACCGGAATGCCTGCAACCATCAGAACCAGCATAATCCGGGAATGTCTAAGCCCAAGAGTACAAGACTCATTCAATTGGGCGGAGTTGCGCTAGTCGGATAGCTGTAAGGTGATGCCGCATCGAACCAAAAATTAATACTCTGCGGTGGGTCATCACGCGGAGTCTAAACAACGCATAGGGAGGCGATGGGGTTGCCCAGCCTGTGAACTGTGTAGCCGAA
>JBJTUO010000017.1:0-3034 GCA_046080785.1 Leptolyngbyaceae cyanobacterium
TAAATCTAGTATGCCAAAAGTACCCTTAGAAAGGGGATGCTTTAGGCCCATCTTTTTGATACTTGCTTCCTCCCTTCGGTCGGTCGCCCAGCTTATATCCCCATGTCTGAAGCCAGGGGCTTTACGCTGGTTTTTCGGTAAGATTACCGCTTGCGTAGAAATCGTAACGATTTCGCCAGTACCACTCCAGGCAATCCAGGAGGGTACGAATAATCAGCAGGTGTAGATCGCTTTCCAAGGGGGGTTCATCGCTCTCCAAATGGATGGGTAGCCGCACCATGTCTTGATCCTGCTGGGCAACGGACGGCAAATCTGTGAATAAAGATATGGTGCTCCTCCAGGGTGACCTACCTCACATCGTAGCCGAAGAGATTGGGGTTGACTTCAGTGAGGGTCAGGTCAGCCAGACCATATTCGGCCCAGCGGCGGGTCACCATTGCCGCCACATCCGGGGCAGACTCCAGAGGCTCGCCCCATTCATGGTCAGTTTCCGGAGCGATTTTGGTGGTGGCATCAATGCCCATGCGCCCACCCAGGCCAATCTTCTCGCTAGCAAAATCCAGGGTGTCAAAGGGGGTTTCCGGCAAAATAAACACATCCCGGCAGGGGTCTACCTTGGAACTGATCGCCCACACCACCTGGCGGGGGTCACGGATATTGATGTCTTTGTCCACCACGATGACAAATTTGGTGTAAGTGAACTGGGGCAGGGCAGACCAGAAAGCCAACGCCGCCCGTCGGGCCTGACCGGGATAAGCTTTGTCAATTGAAATGATGGCGGCCTTATAGCTGAGAGCCTCCATCGGTAAAAAGAAATCTACGATTTCTGTAACTTGCTGCCGCAGAATAGGGGTGTAGATCCGATTGAGGGCGATCGCCATCATCGCCTCTTCCTTGGGGGGGCGGCCACTAAAGGTTGTCAGGTAGATGGGGGCACGACGATGGGTGAGGCAGTGAAACCGAATTAGGGGAGAATCTTCCACCCCGCCGTAGTAGCCCATGTGATCACCAAAGGGCCCATCAGGGAGAACCTCACCAGGGGTAATCGTCCCTTCCAGGACAAATTCCGAGTCTGCTGGCACTTCCAGATCCACAGTTTTACATCTGGTAAGCGTTACACCAGAGCCCCCATACAGACCGGCAAACAGCCATTCTGACAGGTCTACTGGAATGGGGGTTGCTGCCGCCATAATGATCAGGGGATCAACCCCCAGGGCGATCGCAATCTCCAGCTTTTTGCCTTTTTCTGCCGCCTTCCGTAAATGGCGCGCTCCTCCCCGCACCGAAAGCCAGTGAACAGTCATGGTGGCTTTAGACTGGAGTTGCAGACGGTACACCCCCACATTGGGCACCCCCGTTTCACAATCCTTCGTAATCACCAGCCCCAGGGTAATAATCTTGCCGGCATCACCAGGATAGGGGCGGATCATGGGAATCTGGTTTAAATCCAGATCCTCACCCTGGATGACGACTTGCTGACAGGCGGGGAAAAGATCCCGTTGGGGTTTAGCCTTTAGCACATCAAACAGCACCTTGCCAAACTCCACTGCCTGCCCGATTTTTTTCGGCGGCTTTGGCTGTTGTAGCATTGACAGCTTGCGGCCCAAATCTTCTAACTCCTGGGGCTGCTCCATATTCATGGCCCAGCAAATCCGCTCTACGGTGCCCATGAGATTTACCGCCACCGGGTAGGGCGAGCCTTTAACATGTTGAAATAGAAGGGCTGGGCCACCCTGTTGCAACATGCGGTTAGCAATTTCCGCAATTTCCAGATCCGGATTGACCAGTGCTTCAATCCGTCGCAGTTGCCCCCGTTGTTCCAGTCGCTTGATAAATCCCCGCAGATCTCTGGCCATATATGAAGTGATGTAACGTTCTCTCTTTAATTATGCGTGTGATTGCCTATCTTTACAGCGATCCGTTGTTAGAAGCCTGCCCGGAACCTGCATCCTGGGGCTGGCAGATCGATCGCTTGTACCACGATCGGGTAATAGAGGTAGAAGCCAGACCAGAATGGCAACAACTCCTGGCAGACTGCCAGACCAAAGCCCCAGATTGTCTGGTGATTCGGCGATTGACAGACCTGGGCAACGACCTACAGCAAGTGGCTGATCGGCTGGCGCAACTGGAATGCTTCAACATTCGCCTAGTTGTGCTGGATCAATCTTGCCCATTAGAGCATCACCCGCTCCCTGGTACGGGCATCCAGACAGAAATGGTGCGCTGGTTGCAACAGGTGCAGCACAGTCAACGCAGCCAGCGCATTCGTCAGGGCCATGCCCGCAATCGAGTCAAGGCTTTACCCCCACCGGGCAAGGCACCCTACGGCTATCGGCGCGGGCAAAACCGCTATCTGATTGATCGCACCACGGCTCCAGTCGTTAAGACCTTTTTTGATCATTTCCTGTTGTACGGCTCTCTACGCGGTGCAGTGCGCCACTTAAGTAAAAAGTATGGCAAAAACATTTCCGTCTCTACCGGCCAGCGCTGGTTAACTAGCCCCGTCTATCGGGGTGACTTGGAGTATGGCGATGGGGCGATCGTTCCCGATACCCATGCCGCCATCCTGCCCCGGGATGAAGCGGCCCAGATCGATCGGCTGCTACGCCGCAATCGCCGCATGCCTCCTCGCACCGCCAGTGCGCCCCGATCTCTGGCAGGGCTGGTGGTCTGTGCAGCCTGCCAAACTCCCATGACGGTAACGCGAGTCACTACCGCCAAAAGCACTCAAAAACGAGGCGCAGGGGAGAAATCAGAATATCTCTACCTGCGACCAACGGCCTGCCCCAATCAGGCCAAATGTCGGGGGATCACCTATGACGCTATTTTGCAAGCTACGATCGCACGCATTTGTGAAGACTTACCCCGCGCCGTGCAGGGTGCCCCCTTACCAGATCTGGAACAGGTGAAACAGGGGATTGGTCAAGAAATTGCAACCAAGCAATCTATTCTTAATCAGTTGCCGCCCCTTATTGAAAGCGGTGTCTTAGATCAGGAAACAGCGGATTTACGGGCCTACAAATTGAGAACGGAG
>JBJTUO010000018.1:0-4934 GCA_046080785.1 Leptolyngbyaceae cyanobacterium
TAAATCTAGTATGCCAAAAGTACCCTTAGAAAGGGGATGCTTTAGGCCCATCTTTTTGATACTTGCTTCCTCCCTTCGGTCGGTCGCCCAGCTTATATCCCCATGTCTGAAGCCAGGGGCTTTACGCTGGTTTTTCGGTAACGAAAGCTCAAATAGCTGCCGCTTGTCCAACAATGGCTGCAAGCCGCTTGAAAATTTGTAAAACTTGCTCTAAGTCATGATCCTGTTCCAGTACAAATTGCCGTGAGCGGGCGTAAAGGGGGTTTTTTTGTACTGAGAGTTTTAGAAAAACAAAATCAGTGCCATTCGTAACCAGCCCATAAAGCGGAGGATGCCTCTGAGGAGCTGCCAGCATATAAGATAAGACTTGGGGGATCCCAACTTTGAGGGAGAACTCTGCCCGCTTTGACTCGATCACCAGTACCCAAAGCCGATCTTTCAGCACCAGGATGTCAATACGACCCCGCACTAACGTCGTTTCATCTCTGGCTTCAATTTCTACTGAATCTTCTGTACTGACGTAAAAAGGTGGCAAAAAAAGCCCTGACAAATCTAGCAGGGGAGCGACAACCGCCAACTTGACCGTATTTTCTAAGACCGATCGCTGCTCTAGATTGGCGACGATCGCCCGAACCCGTGACAGCCTTTGTTGCTCAGAGCCTGTAAGGGCTGGTAAGTTTTCTCGCCACTCCGGAAAAAAGGATGGATCGTCCGTTTGCTGTAATTGAAAATGCTGCTTCAGATCATAGAGGGTTAGCTTATCTGCGGCTATTGTCTGTACCATAGGGAAGAATTAATAGGACTTGCCCCACTTAGGCAGACTCAGGCTTGGGCAGGGAAGATGGATG
Source organism: Leptolyngbyaceae cyanobacterium (assembly GCA_046080785.1). Classification (GTDB taxonomy): domain Bacteria; phylum Cyanobacteriota; class Cyanobacteriia; order Leptolyngbyales; family Leptolyngbyaceae; genus JBJTUO01. The sequence goes on from JBJTUO010000018.1 coordinate 849, forward strand.
CAACAATAACTCCGCTGTAGAGCGTTTTTCGACCATTTCGCGAGTGATAACGCAGGTTGTCACATCCTTGCGAGAAGGCAACTCATACATCACATCCAACATCAACTCCTCCACGATACTGCGCAGAGCACGGGCACCAGTCTTACGGCGATAGGCTTCTTGAGAAATAGCACGAATCGCATCAGGCCTAAACTCTAGAATGGCGTTATCCATCTTCAACAGCTTTTGATACTGTTTTACTAAAGCATTCTTCGGTTCCGTCAGGATGGCCGACAGCGCTTCTTCATCCAGTGGGTTTACTACCGCCATCACAGGCACCCGACCAATAAATTCAGGAATCATGCCAAACTTGACCAAGTCATCCGGCTCTAGATGGCGCAGAATGTCTGCCGTACGACGTTCCTTTGACTGCGGATTGTCTCCCGGTTGGATAAAGCCGATCGACTTTTTACCAATGCGCTGCTCAATCTGCTTCTCCAAGCCCACAAAGGCACCACCACAAATAAACAAAATATTGCTGGTATCAATCTGAATGCAGTCTTGATAGGGATGCTTACGCCCACCCTGCGGTGGGACATTGGCGATCGTACCTTCTAACATCTTCAGTAATGCCTGCTGCACCCCTTCTCCAGACACATCGCGGGTAATAGATGGATTTTCGCTTTTACGGGCAATTTTGTCGATTTCATCAATATAAATAATGCCGCGCTGGGCTTCTTCCACATCCAGGTCAGCGACCTGAAGCAGACGCAGAAGAATGTTTTCCACGTCTTCCCCTACGTAGCCAGCCTCCGTCAGAGTAGTGGCATCCGCAACTGCAAAGGGCACGTCTAATAACTCAGCCAGGGTTTGTGCCAGCAAGGTCTTACCACATCCCGTAGGGCCGATCAATAAAATATTTGACTTTTGCAACTCTACCAAATCATCGGGCGCGACTTTGCCATTACCCTTGGCTTGCAAGAAACTCAACCGTTTGTAATGATTGTAGACTGCCACGGAGAGCACCTTCTTGGCGTCATCCTGCCCAATCACATGGTCATCCAAATACTTCTTGATTTCCCTGGGCTTGGGAATTTGATTCAAGGATAAATTAATCGAGCGGGTCTTACGCTTCTCTGTGGGCTGCTCGCGCCGAGGTACCGGTTGAGGAGTAGACGCAGCAGAATCAAATAGCTCCTCATCCAAAATTTCGTTACATAAATCGACGCATTCGTCGCAAATGTAGACTCCTGGTCCTGCGATTAACTTACGAACCTGCTCCTGTGACTTTCCACAAAAAGAACATTTGAGATGGGAGTCATACTTCGACATATCAGCCTCTTTTCCTTAAACTGCTGCGATTGCGGCACCTGCTTTTGGGAGATTTTGGCGAGAAATGACTTGATCAATCAGGCCATAATCTCGAGCTTCCTCAGCAGACATAAAGAAGTCCCTTTCGGTATCCATTTCAACTTTCTCTACTGGCTGCCCAGTATGGCAAGCCAAGAGTTGATTGAGGGTGCGTTTATGGTACAAAATTTCCTTTGCCTGGATTTCAATGTCCACGGCCTGACCCTGGGCACCCCCCAGTGGTTGGTGAATCATAATCCGAGAGCTGGGTAACGACATGCGCTTACCCTTAGCCCCAGCCGACAAAAGAAATGCTCCCATACTAGCAGCTAAACCAAAGCAAATTGTCACTACATCAGGCCGAACTTGCTGGATCGTGTCATAAATTGCCATTCCTGCTGTAACAGAGCCACCCGGCGAGTTGATATAAATCTGAATATCTTTTTCGGGATCATCAGCATCCAGGAACAATAATTGAGCCACAACCGAGTCCGCTACCGTATCATCAATGGGAGTCCCCAAAAAAATAATACGCTCTCGCAACAGACGAGAATAAATGTCAAAGGCCCGTTCTCCTCGGCCAGATTGCTCAACAACCATTGGTACCATACCAATTGGATCGATGGCAGATAGGTCAAACAGAGTAGAGCTAGTGATGGCGTAATTATAAGAGCGAGATTCGATCATAGTTTAATCATTAATCACTGGGTACCAGACCAATCAGACGATTTGATGAAGTAAAAGCCTATGCCATCATTATGCCTTAACTCATGAAAGACTGGTGGCTATTTGAGTCAATGTTCTGGCTATTCTAGCTTGCGATCGGGAATAAAACAGCCTTTCTTTCAAAAGTGATCACGATTCGGCGTCTGTCTTTTTGGAAGGCTGAGGAAATCGGGCTTCACTACTGGCTGCTGGCTTGGATTACGCTTCCTCTGCTTCCTCAGCCTTCTCTACGACCACTGCCGCTTCCACCGTTTCCCCTGTTTCCTCAGGCTTCTCTACGACCACTGCCGCTTCCACCGTTTCCCCCGCTTCAGCAGCCAGAGTTCCTTCCGGTACCAGCTCAATGATAGATTTTTCGATTAACCAGTCAAGGATCTTCTGTCGCAACAGATCTTCTGTCACCGCACTCTCAACCCGATCCCGATCGACTTTGGAATTATTCAACTCTGCCAGGAGATTATTAACGGAAGTTTGAACCTCTTCCGGATCAATATCGATCGACTCTCGCTTGGCAATCTCCCCCAAGGCCAGGGTGAGTTTAATCCGATCAATTGCCTCTGGCCGGCTATTCTCTTTCAGCACAGGCACCGTTTCTTCGGTAAATATCTGTCTGACATCAAGACCCTGATTTTGAAATTGAATGGCGGTTTGGTTCAGCAGGTAATTTACTTCCCGATCAACCAGGGTTTCGGGCAACTCCACCTCGACATGACGCAGCAGTTCTGTCAAAATTGCTTGCTGTTTATTGGCTTTAGTTTTCTCCTCCGCTTCCTTTTTGTAGCGGTTTTGCAGGGATTCCCGCAATTCTGCGAGGGTCTTAAACTCGCTCACTTCTTCGGCAAATTCATCATCAAGGGAGGGTAATTCTTTTTCCTTAATCTCTTTGAGCGTAATGGTAAAAATGACCGATCGCCCTGCTAGATTACCATTGGCATAATCATCGGGAAATTTAACGGGCACTTCTTTGGTTTCGTCCAGTTTCATCCCAACAATGCCGTCAATAAAGCCTTTGATAAAGCGCCCTTCTTCTAGCTCCAGCTGGAAATTGCTGGCCTCTCCACCAGGAAGGGGTTCTGGCTCTGCTCCGGCATCGTCGCCAACCAATACACTTTTGTAGTCTACAACCACCACATCGTTAAGTTGGGCGGGGCGTGACTCTATGGGCACCAGAGTCGCAATCTGTTGCCGGTACTGCTCCAGAGTCTGGTCTACCCTTGCAGGATCGGGCTTTATCTCCTCTGCCCTGACTTGAAGGCCGATATAGCTCTCAAGGGTCACTTCTGGATGCACATCCACCGATACAGAAAAAACCAGGGGAGCAGCCGGGTCAAATTGGGAAACCAAATCATCAAAGGGTGAACGTAGCTGCATGTTGCCCACAACACTAATTTGCTCTTGCTCGATCGCTTCCTTCAGGCTGCTATCGATCAGATTTTCCACAGCGGCAGCTTTAAGGCGAGTCGAGCCGATGCGCTGAATCAAAACCTGGCGGGGTATCTTGCCTTTGCGAAACCCAGGAATATTGGCTGAGCGAGTAAATTCCTGTATCACTTTTTCGTAGGCCGACTTAGTCATCTCAGCAGTGATTTCAATTTCCAGGCCAACCTGGCTGGCGGGTAGCTTTTCCTGGGTAACTTTCATAAGATAATCTGACAAAACTGATGGGGGAATAAACTGCACTACGGACATTACCCGCATTGCCGCGATTAGTTATCATACTCGATCTGCGGGTGGGAACGCAGACGATCTACTAGGATATTTCACAGGATATTTCAATTGATTCACCTCACCTGGGAGAACCGCGTATAATTGCGTACAACATTGCGTACAATATAAAAGCTGTGATCCGTCAGTTTTGAAAAATTTTAGCTGCAGCAAGTTGCCTGCCGCGCCAATAATAAATTATTGTTTAATTTAGTTCCAGCAGATTACAAGGTTGCGGTTGACTAGAAATAACCGATCACAAATACCAATTATAAATTTAGAGTTTTTGATGAAACGCAAAACTAGCACAGACGCTTCAATCCAGTG
>JBJTUO010000019.1:0-10555 GCA_046080785.1 Leptolyngbyaceae cyanobacterium
TGGCTTGAGCCGATGCACCTGACTCAAAGCATGTAGCCCTTCCAGTGTTGCTTCTCGCACAATTTGCTCTTGCTCGCGGCTAGCCAGCAACCGAAAGTAGTCAGCTAACTCATGGCGACGCTGGGGTTCTTGCTGCATCCTGGGTACCAGGCTGGTTAACTGACGCACAGCAATCAGGCGACGCAGTGGATCTTCATCGGTCAAATCAGCCAGTAATTGGTTGTAGGTAATTTGCTCCCGTTGCTGCTGCCGATTCAGCATCTGCCAGACCAGCAGCACCAATACAGAGAGTGTCCCCACCCCCTGGAGAATGGCTCCCGATGCAATCCAGAGATTCTCAGTGTCTGCCAAAATTGACACAGAGAGGTAGGCTATCAAGGTTGCCACCCCTCCCGCAGCAACGGCCAAAACTAGAGGCTGTTGCCAACCACTCAATAACTGCTTGAGTTGGGCCAGGGGTCTTTCTAAGGGCCAATCATGCAGGAGGTAAACCAGTATCATAACGGCGACACCGACCGCGGTCGCGACCACTAACCTGCCATTCCAATAGAGCAGAGCGATCGCCCCGACCGTAACGATTAACCATCCGCCTGGGGAGGGCCACCGCCGAGTTGGCAAGTGCCTTGCCAGATCAGCAGCCACCTGGGTTGTAGAAAGGTCATGCAGCAAATGGGCTAACCATCGCCATTGATAGGAAACTTTTGCCACCTGGTTGACTCTTCAAATCGTCTATACTACAGATTAACTGGATTAAGGGAAAAAGGTAAAAAAAAACTTAACTACTCAGATTTGCCTCAGTGCTAAACTTGCTCTCGTTATTAACACTGTGTCATTAACACTGTGATTTCACGGTAGAAACTGAAAGCAAGCCAAAATCCTGAGATAATAGAGCGGCTATCTGGTTAGACTTGAGTGATGAAGGTCTAGCATATTCCCTTGATTCATTAGCTATGCGAACCCATTATTGCGGCGACCTGCGGGCCGGGCACCTTGAAAAAACTGTCATCCTGTTTGGATGGGTCGATCGCCGTCGCGATCATGGTGGGGTCATTTTTATTGATCTACGCGATCGTACGGGGGTTGTGCAAATTGTCAGTGACCCAGAGCGGACTCCTGCTTCCTACCCAGTGGCAGATAGTCTACGGAATGAGTATGTCGTTAAGATTTCTGGGCGGGTAAGCCAGCGCCCCGATGCCTCTCTCAACCCCCGCTTAGGGACAGGGGAAATTGAAATCTACGCTGATGAGATTGAAATTCTCAATGCAGTCCGCAGGCAACTCCCGTTTCAGGTGTCTACGGCAGACGAGGAGTCGGTGCGGGAAGATCTGCGCCTAAAGTATCGCTACCTGGATCTGCGGCGAGAACGCATGAGCCAAAATCTGCAACTGCGTCACCAGATCATCAAAACCCTGCGCCGCTATTTAGAAGACACTCTCGGCTTTATAGAGGTAGAAACGCCAATTCTGACCCGCTCCACTCCAGAAGGGGCGCGAGATTACCTGGTGCCATCCCGGGTTAATCCGGGGGAGTGGTATGCCCTACCCCAGTCACCCCAGTTATTCAAACAGTTGCTTATGGTAGCGGGCTGCGATCGCTATTACCAAATTGCTCGCTGCTTCCGGGATGAAGATTTGCGGGCTGATCGCCAGCCAGAGTTCACCCAGTTGGATATGGAAATGAGTTTCATGGCTCAGGATGAGATCTTGGCCTTGAATGAAGAATTGATCTGCCATCTCTTTCAACAGATCAAGGGCATTGAGCTACCCCGACCGTTTCCCCGGCTCACCTATGCTGAGGCTATGGCCCGCTATGGCAGTGACAAGCCCGACACCCGCTTTGGCCTAGAATTGGCGGACGTCTCTGATATAGTAAAAGACTCTGGATTTAAGGTGTTTGCAGATGCGGTCACCAAGGGCGGTATTGTCAAAATCTTGCCAATCCCCGGTGGTAATGAGGCCATCTCCAATGTCAGAATTAAGCCCGGTGGCGACCTGTTTAAAGAAGCTGAACTGTCTGGTGCCAGGGGCCTGGCCTATATTCGGGTGCGGGATGATGGGGCGATCGACACGATCAGGGCCATCAAAGACAACCTGACGGAAGCACAAAAGCAAGAAATTTTAACTCGGACCAATGCCCAGCCTGGCTCTCTTCTGTTGTTTGGGGCCGGGTCTGCGGATGTGGTGAATAAGACCCTTGATCGATTACGCCAGGTGCTTGGTAAAGAGTTGGGGCTGATTGATTCCACCGCAGTCAATCTACTTTGGGTGACCCACTTCCCCATGTTTGAGTGGAACGCTGACGAAAAACGCCTGGAAGCCTTGCATCACCCCTTTACTTCGCCCTTTCCCACAGACCTGCAAGACCTCAAGAGCGCTAGAGCGCAAGCTTACGACCTGGTATTTAATGGGTTTGAAGTGGGGGGTGGCAGTATCCGGATTCATCAGCCCGATATTCAAAAACAGGTATTTGAAACGATTGGCCTGACTTCTGAAGCCGCTGATCAAAAGTTTGGCTTTTTGCTAGAAGCCTTTGAGTACGGTGCCCCTCCCCACGGTGGCATTGCCTACGGCATTGATCGGCTGGTGATGCTACTGGCCGGCGAAGAGTCGATTCGAGATGTGATTGGTTTTCCAAAGACGCAACAGGCCCGCTGTTTGTTAACAGGTGCCCCCTCTGGGGTAGATATCAAGCAACTCAAAGAATTACATGTGGCCTCCGCAGTCAAACCCAAAACCACAGCATAGAACACTTGTCGCCCATGGGCTTTGGGTGAGGCCAGCATAGAATAGAAGTAAACTTGCCCTTACTGCCACGCACCTGTCCAATGGTTCAATCTGACCCATCCCTGCGTTTACCCACCAGTGACGAACTGCCCTGTTCTGACGATACGCCTGTGGATAATGAAGATCAAAATTTTGTCCCTAATTTGCTCTTGTTTATCCTGGAGGTGATCTGGGCCGATCGCATCGATTGGTACTGGGGTGTAGACATGGGCATCTATCACACCACAGGGGTCAGCCCTTTGGTGCCGGTGATTCCCGATGGTTTTCTTAGCCTGGGGGTGGAGCGACGCAAAAACAATCAGTCCCGCAAAAGCTATGTGCTTTGGGAAGAAGAGTACATCTCACCGATTCTGGCATTAGAGCTGGTTTCCCTCACCTACGGCGGTGAGTACGACTCCAAGATGGAGATCTACGCCCGACTGGGGGTGCAGTATTACATCATTTACAACCCCATCTACTGGCGACGAGACCAGCACCTGCCCCTAGAGGTTTACCGGCTCGTGGATGGGGTCTACCGCTTACAGATTGGCGAGCCCTTCTGGATGTCTGAAATTGGGCTGGGCATTGGTAGAGGCCTTTATCACTCAGGGCCAGTGCAGCGAGAGGTGCTGTACTGGTATGACCCATTGGGCCACCGCTATCCTACGCCTGAAGAGCGGGTTCAACAGGCTGAGCTAGAGGCCGAACAGGCCAGAACCCAGGCTGAACAGTTGCAGCAAGAATTGGAACGTTACCGCCAACGATTTGGCGAATTATCATAGTTCGGTTAACCATTGCCGGGCACCGAAAAACTGGCAAGAAAAGGCCGCAACTTCAGCAGCCAGAGTCAGAGCAGTGACAAAATCACTCTGAAGAATGGCGTTGCAAAAGGCACCGTGAAAGATATCTCCCGCTGCCAGGGTGTCGATCGCTGGCACGAGTGGAACCTCAATCTCGCCGTTCTGCGCTCCACTGCGGTAAACGATCGGTTTCTCACCGTGGGTAATCGCAATGTGATCAATTCCCAGGCTGGCAAGGCAGGCCATCACATCCTGTTCAATCTCACAATGGGGAGGATAAAAGTTGGCAGAGCAAATAGCATAGTCTACCCAGGAAGGATTAAAAGAACCACAGCATAGGCGGCGATCCCTTCTTCTCGGCCTGTAGCGTCTAGTTTTTCGTTGGTGGTGGCTTTGACGCCTACCTGATCGGGTTGCAGGTTGAGTACCGAGGCCAGCCGATCGCGCATAGTACTAATGTGAGGCTTTAACTTGGGCCGTTCAGCAATGATCACAGAATCAATGTTCCCAACTTGCCACCCCTTTGATTGGATTAATCCATCCACTTGAGCCAGCAGTTCCAGGCTATTGGCTCCTTGCCATTGGGGATCGGTAGGCGGGAAGTAGTGACCGATATCTCCCAAACTTAAAGCGCCCAGCATGGCATCCATAATCGCATGGGTGAGCACATCCGCATCACTGTGCCCCAATAACCCCAACTCATGCTCTAGCCGAATGCCCCCCAGGATCAACGGACGACCGGGTACTAGCCGATGAATATCGTAACCGTTGCCAATCCGAATCATAGGAGGTCTGCCAAATGCATCCAGTCTACAGATTAGCTAAATCTGTACCATATCGGCATATTCTGTCAGCAACTCATCGTAGGTTAGACTATCGCTGGCTTCCTGGGGGCTCCACAACAACTCAAAGGTGAGCAGATAGGCGGGGGGGATGGCAGCTAGCTTTTCTAGGGCTTGCCGCAATTCATGCTCGTTGTGGATCTCGCCAAATAGAGGCTTGTCATCGGCAGTCCCCACCAACAGGGTCACCACAATATAAGCAGCAGGCCCCTCATCAGGCCCAGGGCTATACTCTTGCCGCCGCACCTTACCACCGACATTCGTCAGGGTTTCTACACTAAATTTGCTGCGCTCGGCGATCGAGAATCGGTTAAACAAAGCCTCTGCTTCTCCGATACTCTTCACGGTTTGAGAGCTACCCCGCACATGGGACCAATTTTCTGGTGTGCGGAGTAGGGCCAAAACAGATTCTTGCAACAACTGCTGCAAGCCTTCTGGAGTGTTGGTATCAATGCCCTCCACCGCTCGACTCAGACGCTCCTGCAGCTCCCTTGCCTGAGCCAGTAACGCCACTTGTAGACGACTGACGGTAACGATCTCATTGTCTAACTCATTGCCTTGAAATAGCCCGCTGCTAAACCCTGTCCCAGATCGGCTACCCCGCTTCATCAAGTAAAGAAAAAGGATCAAGCCACCAAGGGGAACACCTAACAGAATCAGGGGAATTAGCCAGCTAAAGATACTGGGGCCAGCCGGGGCAGGGTAGGCCCCCCGGTAAGGGGAATACACATTAGGCCCCCCACCGGGAACCGGTACAATCACGGTGCCACCACCGCCACCGCCATAATAGGGGCGGGGCTGGGAGGGATAGTAGCCGCCGCCACCGTCGTCATAGGAACGAGAAGGAGAAGAAGACCGAGAGCGAGAAGGAGAAGAAGACCGAGAGCGAAAGGAGCCTCCACCACCCCGGCCCCCGCTACTGCGGGCATTGGCTGCTGCCTCCAGAGAAATTACCCCACTGGTTGTGGCTGAATCAGTCAAATTCAGGTGCAGTGAACTGGTCAGTAAAAAGCTAGCTGTCACCAGACTGAGCAGTCTTAGGGTTGAGTGACGCATTTCCCTCTCCAATTTCAGTGAATGACGCAACTGGGTCAATGGTGTAATTTGCGAAAACAAACTTCTTTCCCTATTTTAAGCAATCCCCCTAGTCAGCCCCAGAATTTTAAGGTGTTTCTGTATTTTCTTCACACCAGCGCTGGTAGAGATCGGGGCGTCGATCGCGGGTGCGTTGGATTTGCTGTTCCTGCCGCCAGCGGGCGATCGCGCCGTGGTTACCCGACAAAAGCACCTCCGGAACGGCCCAGTCTCGAAATATTTGAGGCCTGGTGTATTGGGGATAGTCCAACAGCCCCTGCTCAAAACTTTCTGCCTTGAGAGATGCGGCCTTACCCACAGTACCGGGTAACAGGCGGATAACGCCATTCAGTAGGGCCAGAGCTGGAATTTCTCCACAGGTGAGGACAAAATCTCCCAGAGAAATTTCCCGATCGACCAGGTATAAGACTCGTTGATCGACCCCTTCATAATGACCACAGAGCAGTACCAATTGATCCCAGTGAGTGGCTAACTCCTGAAATAGGGGTTGGTTCATCCCTTCTCCCTGGGGGGTCATCAGGAGAACCTGGCGGCGGGGCAAGACAGGCAGAGATTCTACTGCTGCAAAAATCGGTTCTGGCTTCATCAACATGCCCACCCCCCCACCGTAGGGTTCATCATCCACCCGGTGATGTTTGTCGGTCGTAAAGTCCCGGGGGTTCGTTAAATGAACCGTGGCAATCTCCTTGGCTAAGGCTTTGCCCAATAGTCCCGATTTCAGGGGAGAGGTAAAAAAGTCAGGGAATAGGGTGACGATATCAAATCGCATGGTGGTGCAGTGCAGAAAATCAGGAGCGTGAGCCAAGAATTAAAGTTTTTTTTGCAAAGTGTACCAATCGTTGACCATAATTTGAGATGATTCCCTTACTAGTCTATGTTTGGGATTCTGATCATACACAGTAGTATGATGAATTGAATGTCCGGCAAGATTGGTGTCTCTTTGTCTGGCGGTTGAATCTTCGCCATTCATTTGTATTTCAAAATGGGTGAAATCAGGAAGCGATCGGAGTCTTCAATGCATCAACGCGGTGTTCCAACCGCGATTGTCAAGTTTTTGGATCGCTTGTTTCATGGTATGTCAGAGAGTGCGACTGTCTCGCCTAGTGAGTTTCGATCTGTTGGAGAGGAAATGCCCCAGTCTACAAAAACCGCCATTATGGTGATTGGGGGAGCAGAAGATAAGGTGCATGGACGGGAAATCCTGCATAGCTTTTTTAACCGTTCAGGGGCGGCAAATGCTCGCATTGCCATTATTCCTTCTGCGTCCCGTGAGCCTGCTGTAATTGGTGAACGCTACCGTAGTATTTTTGAAGAAATGGGAGCAAAGGGCATTGAAATTCTCGACATTCGAGACCGGGAGCAGGCCGATAATCCCCTGATCAAAAGCTATGTCGAAGATTGTACGGGCATCTTTTTAACCGGAGGAGATCAGTTGCGCCTGTGTGGGTTACTGGCTGATACACCGCTGATGCAGATTATTCGGGAACGCTCCCGGGCAAGATCCATCACCCTGGCAGGTACCAGTGCGGGGGCCGCGGTGATGGGCCACTATATGATTGCCGGGGGAGGCAGTGGAGAATCCCCCAACCGTTCTCTGGTAGATATGACGACTGGCCTAGGGTTTCTCCCAGATTTGATTGTGGATCAGCACTTCCATAACCGGAATCGGATGGCTCGTCTGGTCAGTGCGATCTCGGCCCATCCCGATCGCATCGCGATCGGGGTCGATGAAGATACCTGTGCCCTGTTTGAGTCCGATGGCTTGCTAGAAGTGATTGGTCGGGGTACAGTGACTGTGCTTGACCCAAAAGAGATGATTTACACCAATCATCCCTATACTGGTGCTACAGACCCAATCAGTATTTCTAACCTGCGGTTCCATATTCTGTGTCATGGCGATCGCTATGATTTGAATAAACGCACGCCCTTAGGCTCTCGGCGTGACCTATCTTGAGTTCATTAATTTAATTTTCCAGAAAATTGTTTGTGGTGAACAATTGCATGTCTTTCTGGTGATTGAAACTAAATAACTATCCCTGGTTAGTCTATGTTGCTCATCTTCCTGTCCTAGTTTGAATGAATTAAGCCCTCGCAACGAATTTAAGGCACTGCCATGAAAATATTGAAAATCCAGACTCTCTGCGGCCCTAATTACTGGAGTATTCGACGTCAAAAGTTGATCCTCATGCGTCTGGATCTGGAAGATCTGGCTGATAAGCCCTCTAACCTGATTCCGGGCTTTTATGAAGGGCTGAGCCGCGTGTTGCCCAGCCTAGTTGAGCATTTTTGCGCTCCCGGCTGTCGAGGCGGTTTTTTTAGCCGGGTGCGGGAAGGCACCATGATGGGCCATATTGTGGAGCATGTAGCCCTGGAGCTACAAGAACTGGCTGGCATGATAGTTGGCTTTGGCCGCACCCGCGAGACTTCTACCCATGGCACCTACCAGGTTGTGTTTGAATATCTAGATGAGCAAGCTGGTCGCTATGCGGCCCGGGCCGCCGTTCGACTCTGTCAAAGTATTGTAGAAACGGGAGATTACCCTCAGCAGGAGTTGGAGCAAGACCTGGCCGATTTGAGATCGCTGTGGTCAGATGCCTCCCTGGGGCCCAGTACAGAGTCTCTGATCAAGGAAGCAGAAGCTAGAGGGATTCCCTGGTTCCAACTGAGTGCCCGTTCTATGATTCAGTTGGGCTATGGGGTGCATCAAAAACGGCTACAGGCAACTCAGACCGATCGCACTGGCATTCTTGGGGTGGAACTGGCCTGTGACAAGGAAGGCACCAAAACGATCCTGCGCGGTGCAGGGGTGCCAGTACCACGGGGTACGGTGATTGGCTACCTGGATGAATTGGAAGATGCGATCGCCGATGTCGGCGGTTACCCCATTGTGATTAAGCCCCTGGATGGCAACCACGGCCGGGGGATCACCATTAATATCAACTCCCGGCAGCAAGCGGAAGAAGCCTACGACGCCGCTAAGGAAGTCTCCCGGCGTGTGATTGTGGAGCGATTTTATCAGGGGCGAGATCATCGCATTTTGGTGGTGAATGGCAAAGTGGTGGCGGTGGCGGAGCGGGTACCTGCCCATGTGGTGGGGGATGGCAAAGCCACCATTGAGCAGTTGATTGAAGAAACAAACCGTGACCCCCGCCGGGGTGAGGGGCACGATAATGTGTTGACTAAAATTACTGTAGACCGTACCAGTTGGCAGTTATTGGAAAAGCAGGGCTACGGTTTGGATACGGTGCTGTCTCAGGGGGAAATCTGCTATTTACGGGCAACTGCCAACCTGAGTACCGGTGGCATTGCCGTCGATCGCACCGATGACATCCATCCAGAGAACATTTGGCTCTGCGAACGGGTCGCTAAAATTATTGGCCTGGATATTGCTGGGATCGATATGGTGACCTCTGATATTACCCTCCCCCTGCGTGAAGTGGATGGGGTGATTGTTGAGGTGAATGCAGCCCCTGGTTTCCGCATGCATGTCAGCCCCAGTGCGGGAATTCCCCGTAATGTGGCGGAGCCGGTTCTAAATATGCTGTTTCCACCGGGTAGTACGGGGCGTATTCCCATCATTGCCATCACAGGTACCAATGGTAAAACCACCACAACCCGTCTAATTGCTCACATTTTTAAGCAAACAGGGCAGGTGGTGGGTTACACCACCACCGATGGCACCTACATTGGCGATTACCTGGTAGAGCAGGGAGATAATACCGGTCCTCAAAGCGCCCAACTGATTCTACAAGACCCGACGGTTGAGGTAGCGGTACTGGAGAGTGCCAGGGGCGGTATTCTGCGCTCTGGTCTGGCGTTCAAAACCTGTGATGTGGGGGTGGTGCTCAACGTTGCTGCCGATCATTTAGGTCTGGGAGATATCAATACGATCGAACAGATGGCCCAGGTTAAGAGCGTGGTGGCAGAAACGGTCATGCCCAACGGCTATGCTGTGTTGAATGCGGATGATCCCCTAGTGGCTCAAATGGCCCAGCGGGTCAAAGCTCAAGTTGCTTACTTCTCGATGAATCCGGATAGCGATTTGATTCGTGCCCATACCCAGGCGGGGGGTCTGGCTGCAGTTTATGAAAATGGCTATCTCTCAATTCTCAAGGGCGACTGGACCCTGCGGATTGAGCAGGCCATCAATGTGCCCCTTACCCTGGGCGGCCGCGCCCCCTTTATGATTGCTAATGCCCTGGCGGCCAGCTTGGCGGCCTTTGCCCACGGTGTCAGGATTGAAGAAATTCGTACCGCTCTGCTCACTTTCCGAGCTTCGACAGGGCAAACCCCTGGGCGCATGAATTTGTTTAATCTGGGTAAATTTCACGCGCTGATAGATTATGCCCACAACGCCCATAGCTATGAAGCGCTGGCTGGTTTTGTGCGTAACTGGCCGGGTGAGCGCATCGGTGTCATCGGTGGCCCTGGCGATCGCCGAGATCAAGACTTCATCACCCTGGGCAACCTGTCTGCCGGGATGTTTGACCGCATCATCGTCAAAGAAGATGACGATACCCGTGGACGCCCCCGTGGAGATGCCGCTGAGTGGATCATTCAAGGCATTCGGCAGGTTAAGCCCGATGCTCGGTTTCAAACTATTCTGGATGAAACCAGCGCGATCGAGGCAACCCTAGATTCAGCCCCCCTCAATAGTCTGGTCGTGATTTTACCAGAGAGTGTCAACCGAGCCATTAAACTAATCGAGATGCGCCACCCCATTTCGACCCCAGAGCCATCCACTCCAGCAGTTTCCGTAGAGGTATCATTGGCATCGGAACCCGCTAAATCAGGGGAGGGGGGCTCTAATATCAGTTCTGAGGCTACGGTATCTGCAGGGTTAGCCCAGTTTAGTTCGTAGTTTGGGTAATCGACTTACCAGGGCAAAAAATTAACAAGTTTTCAACTTTCTTCCACTGACATCCTCCTGACACTGATGCTATGCATACAGTGCGGGGTTCCTGAACTGCTGCCGCCCTTTCGAGTTGCCTCTACTCAGGTCTTACACACCATGTCCGATCCGAGAATACTAGAATATCCCTTGACATCTAGGCTC
>JBJTUO010000020.1:0-11185 GCA_046080785.1 Leptolyngbyaceae cyanobacterium
GACAATTTACACGGTATCGGATTTTGTTGTCAAGGGCCTTGCCTGGAATTGTCTGCGTAGGGAAACTGAAGCTTGTCTGCCGCTAGACTCAAGTGTTTGGAGGTGGCACGGGTTGGTAGGTAGATGCCTCTTTCCCACTCACTGACCGTCTGTTGGCGAATGCCCAATTCTTGAGCAAACTGGGCCTGGGTGACCCCCATGTGACGACGGAAGGCACGAATCAGGTCTGCCGTCCACTGCACGGTGCCATCAGCCTGAGGGGTCACATAGACGGATGTGGGCCGGCAAAATGTCACCGTCTCTTGACTCAGATCTAGTTGCTTGACTAAAAAGCCAGCCTGCATCCAGGCCGTTGCTTGCAAAGCCCCCTTGCTGCGATTACTCCACCAGGCTCTTTGGGTGCGAGCCGTAGGGGGTAACCCTTCTGCCATCAGGCCCTCGATCGCGGCAAAGGAGAGGGTCACCTCAGAGCGGCCGCACTGCTCCAAATAATCCTGCAGGGGTTGATATTTACTGCCTCCCTTCATATTGGGTCGATCAGGGCTGCAATGAAAACTGATCGAACTTGACCACTGCCGAGTCTGGCTTGCGGGTGTCAAATCGGTAGCTGCTCACAGTTCCAGTGCCCGTGTCGAGAATACTAAAGGCCGTCCAGTCGTTGCTGGCCAGATAGGGGAGCGGCTGGCCCGATTCATCTAGTAAAGGGGCGATGGCTGGCACCACTGGTTCTAAGCCGTTGGGATTACCGATCGCGACATAATTTACCTGATCATCCAGAGGAACCGGGCGGCGATTTTGATTGACATTGGCCCCATAAGAATTCCCGACATTGGAAGATTCTAGATAATGGGTGCCGGCTGGGCTGATAAAGCGATTCCAGAGATGGGAATGGCCATAGTAGACTAACTGCACCCCAGCCTGTTCTAAAAGCGGTACCACATCCCGCAGAATGTAATCTTGCGCGATCGGGTATTCGTAGCGAATCTGTGTGATCTGGCCGTCAGGGCCCCGTTTTATCACAGGTAATGGGTCTGTGTAAGCTGGCACCCCATTAAACCCAAGGGTGTGGGGTGGATGGTGAAACATGACAATTTTATATTTTGCCTGCTTAAACTCGGGGCTGTTTAACTCCTGCACTAACCAGTTGTACTGGGCGCTGCCTTGACCCACAGGTTCAAAAATATGCTGGCCATAGCCCCAGTTTTCCGGGTTTTGTAGATCTTGTTGCCGTTCCTGATATTTGCCTCGCACCTCTGCTGCTATTGCTGGCATGCGCCAGAGATTGGTGATATAGAGCACCACCAGGCGCAGGTCGCCAAAGGTAACAGCGTAATAGGTTTTGCCTCCTGGCTGGTTGGCTGGCAAGGTGAAAATCTCTTTGTAGGTGTCAATATTGAAGGAGTTATTTTTTAACCAGGCCGATCGCAGGGCCGCATCTTGACGGGGATTGACATCGGCTGCTTTTTCAGCGTAGAGCTGTGCTGCTGCATGGAGGGGCACCGCATCGTTAAACTGATGATCCAAGCTCTTGTGCTGGCAAAAGCGACCCATGACTTCGTGGTTGCCGATCGCGCAATAAAGGGGTGCCTGTTGAATCAAGGCCCCACCCCTGTAGCGAGTTTTGACGCCATTTTTCTCGAGTTCGTAGTCAGCCCGGCCCTGCAAGGTTGGGAAAAAAGCAGCTCCCCTGGCGTCATCAAACCACTCAGAAGCCCGATCCGGCACATTCACCAGATCTCCCACAAACAAAACCCCGTCAACTTGGCCGATCGTCTCTTCTACCTTTTGCAGGTTTGCTGCCACCATTGGTTTGAGTTGGTGATCAGAGGTGAGTAGGAGCTTCAGGGGAGTGCCAGGCAGGGGTTTGGGTGCCAGGGTATAGACGGCGCTCCTCACCCTCAGACCATCTTCTCGCACACTGGTCACCTGGTAAGGCGCACGCTGCCCTGCCGTTAACCCGGTGACTTCTGCTTCATGGCGCCAAATCGGGCGATCGTGTACCTGCTCGTAGCGGACTGGCAGATGGGAATGGTAGTCTTCTCGAGTCCGGCTGAGACGGGTGGTATTGGCGATCGCAAGCTGTTCTAAGCGGGAACCATAGGAAACAGTGTGTTCAGAGCCGACAAACTCTGTAAACCAGACCACCCGCACGGAAGACTCGCCGGGTAATTGCAAAAAGGGATCGGTGAGTAAAACAGGATTTGAAGCCATGGCCAACGCTGGAACGGGTGAGCAGATGATCACCAGCGTAATTAGGATCAACGGGATGTGCAATAGCAATCGGCCTAAGGGCATCAGCAAGATCAGGCTTTGGCCTGGTTGAAACGATTAAAATCAGGAATTTCTACTCTGCAACTGGCAAAACCACTATCCTTCAAAGCAGGCATCCAGGCATGCCCTGGCGGGCTGACTCGCTCAGACTTTGGTGACAAAAGCTAATCCCAGCAAACTGTTCATAGCTGGACAAACTACGAACGGTTCCTAAACCGTAGCGGTGCAGGTTAAGCTCACCCTGGCTCATACCCAATAACTGCCGCAATCGTTGTAACGCGATTTGATCCTGTTGCCACCAGTGGGGATGATCTTCCCAGTGGCGGGGCTTACCGGGGCGGGTATATTCGTGATAGCAGACAATTTGATTGGGATGATAGATATCCCAGCCTTGGGTCCAGGCTCGCACCGTCAGGTTAATTTCTTCTCCCAAAAAGTACAGATAGGGGTCATAGGGCACGTCTTGAATCAACTGAGACGAGGCAAACCAAAACCCCGCCGCCATAAGTAAGCCCAATTGGGGGCAGATTTGGGATGCCAGACTGTGGCGGCTGACTAAACTTAAAATTCCCTGTTCGCTAAAATGGGAGGCACCGAGGCTAGTCGGCTCTCCGGCATGGAGTTGATGGGGAGGGGTGTAGGCTGGGGGGTAAGCGGTGAGCACTGGTTTAGGACTAGGGCATTGGTGTAGCATGCGTAGCAGCAGACTGTCCCACCCCCGCACAAAGCGCATGTGGCTATCAATTTGTAAGGTATAGGGTTCGCCATCCCAGAGGGCTTGGGTTTTCGATCGGGCCCAACAGACGCCCCGACTGCGATCGCTGTCAATCAGCAGCAGGCGACAAAACTTGAGATAGTCTACCGGCAGGGGGTCTAGACCCTGCTTCCCCTGCCAGACAATGCCAAAGGTCAGACACTCTGGATGATCTGCCTGGGCGATGGCATCTTCTACCGTGGCGGGCAACTCCGGGTCTCGATAACTGGCAATTTGAACAAAAATGTCAGGCATGGGCGACTGCAATCCGGAGTTTGGCCGACCGGGCTCTTGGGTTTTCTGCCACTTCCTCTTCCTGGGGCAAAACTGGCTTCTTGGTGAGAACGGTCAGGTGTTCATTTTCTCGCAGGCGATGCTTAACAAGGCGGTCTTCCAGGCTATGAAAGCTGATCATGGCCAGCCGACCGCCTGGGTTGAGCCAGTTTGGAGCCCTGGTGAGCAAAATTTCCAAGGCCTCTAACTCTCGGTTGACCACAATCCGCAATGCCTGAAAGACCCGCGTAGCCGGATGGATCCGTCCGTATCGGTAGGCCCTGGGGACAGAGCCAGCGATCGCCTCCGCCAGTTCTGTCGTGGTTTGAAAGGGGCGACGCTCCACAATGCGGCGGGCAATACGGCGGGAAAGCCGCTCTTCACCATAGAGATAAAAAATCTGGGCCAGTTCCGTTTCATCCCAGGTATTGATCACCGCTGCAGCGGTCAACTCCTGCTGCTGGTTCATTCGCATATCCAGGGGGGCCGCCTGCCGAAAACTAAAGCCCCGTTCTGCCAGATCAAATTGGGCGGAACTGACCCCCAGGTCGGCCAAAATACCATCAAATTTCACGGCACCTGGGTCATAATCGGCAAAATTAAGGTGATGCAACTGAACCCGATCGCCAAACTCTGCCAGGGTGTTAGCAGCAGCAGCGATCGCCTGTTGATCTTGATCTAGCCCGATTAGCCTCACCTCTGGGGCAGCTTGCAAAATTAACCGACTGTGACCGCCGCCGCCCACCGTACAGTCCAAATAGAGCCCATTGGGCAAAATCCCCAACCCTTCTATCACTTCTCGACATAAAACAGGTTGGTGATAAAAACTGGGGGTATGATTAAGCTTGGCTTGAGACTCAGGCAAAGAACACTCGCTCTCGACATTTTCTTCCATTCTAGGGGAGCCACCCAATCAATAGCGGAAATTCATCTAATTCATTATGGTTGTTGGCGTCTGGGTATTAGGTGATCAGCTCTGGCAGGGGCAATCTGCCTTACAGAGCGGTGTTGAACCTGGCAAAGCTCCTGTGCTGATGGTTGAATCTTTAAGCCATGTGCAGGAACGGCCCTACCATTTACAAAAGCTGGTGTTGGTCTGGTCTGCCATGCGCCACTTTGCTGAAGACCTGCGCCGGGCTGGCTGGGAGGTGACCTATGTTCAAGCCGCAGATTTTAAATCAGCCTTGTTGCAGTGGGTTGAGGCCCATCAGATCACTGAATTGCGGCTAATGACGCCGACCGACCGACCCTGCTTGCGCATGGTTCAGCAATTGGATCTGCCCTGCCCTGTTCGCCTGATTCCCAGTAATCGGTTTATCTGGAGTGATCAGGAGTTTATTGACTGGGCCAAATCGCGCAAGCGCCTGGTGATGGAAGATTTTTATCGCGCAGGGCGGCATCGGTTCCAGGTTTTGATGGCTGGTGATCAGCCCGTTGGCGGGCGCTGGAACTTCGATCGGGACAACCGCAAACCCTTAAAGGAAAAACTGACCCTACCCGCAGCCCGTTGGTTTAGCCCCGATGCCATGACCCGCCAGGTGATTGAGGAAATTAAAGCCTTACCCAATTACAAACAAAGTCAGCAATACTGGCAGATTGAGCCGTTTTGCTGGGGGGTCACCCGAGCCCAAGCCTTAGAAGTGCTGGCCTTATTTATCGAAACCCGGCTTGCCAACTTTGGGCCTTATCAGGATGCCATGGTTACCGGGGCGCAGACCCTGTGGCATGGGCTGTTATCGCCCTATTTAAATCTGGGGTTGCTGCATCCCTTAGAAGTGGTGGAAGCGGCAGCACAGGCCTATCATGCCAACCAGGAAGCTTACAGTTTAAGTAGTGTGGAAGGTTTTGTGCGGCAAGTGCTGGGTTGGCGTGAATATATGCATGGCATCTACATTTATTTGGAAGAGGGTTATGGCGATCGCAATTGGTTTCATCACACCCATCCCCTCCCTGATTTTTATTGGACTGGGGCAACAGAGATGAACTGCTTACATCAAGTTTTGGCCCAGGTCAAGGCAACAGGCTATGCCCACCATATTCAACGACTCATGGTGCTAAATAATTTTGGTTTGATTGCCGGAATCTCACCCCAGCAGTTGCAAAATTGGTTTCATGCAGCTTTTATTGACGGCTATGACTGGGTCATGCAGGCCAATGTGATTGGCATGGGGCAGTATGCCGATGGAGGATTAGTTGCCTCAAAACCCTATGCGGCTTCCGCCAACTATATCAACACCATGAGCGACTACTGTAAGCACTGCGCCTATAACCCCCGCGATCGGCTGACAGAGAAAGCCTGCCCATTTAACCTGATGTACTGGGATTTTTTGGCCCGCCAGGGCGATCGACTTCAGCAAAATAACCGCATGGCGCTCAGCCTGCGCAACCTCAACCGCATCTCTGGAACAGAACTGCAACAGATTCGTCAAGGTGCCACTAGCTGGTGGCAAGCGCATTTGCCGTCCTAGATCTGACAAAGCCAGTCCATCCCGGCGGGTTCTTCGTCTTGTCCTGACCAGGATTACGCCGCGGTGAAGAAAAAGCCATAGCTCCTCTAAACATCGGAAACTTTAGACATGATTCGCAGTGCAACCGCCAACCTGGCCCTAGCAGCAACCATTGCCATCGGTTCCATCAGCTTAGCTGCGACCGCGATCGCGGCTCAATTTGAGCAGGTAGAAGTTGATCAAAACCGCCTGATTGCGATCGCGGCCCCCATTGGCAATGGCAATGCCCACAAGTTGCTGATTTTAGAACAACTCAATAACAGTCGCCTCTGCTGGCAAGAAAACCCAGGTCAGGTGACAACGGTTGAGCCGCTCCTGCTTAACTTTGACTTTACCAACATCTGTAATCGCAGTACCGATAGCAATGGCTATTCCGTCAGAACTGGGGGTGAAGATTTAAGCCTGCGCTACCAGCTTACCATTGTTAAAAAAAGGGATGACCTGGTGTTACTGGCCATCTCAACCCGAGACCCTAAAGCACCTGCGCTGGAAATTGGCCACACCCGGGGACTGACCAATCAGTTTGCCAGAATTTACCTGAATCCCGGCTGGCGTCTGGCACGACGCACATTTCAAGGGCAACCGGTTGGGCACCTCTATCTGACCACTGATCAACCCCTCACAGCCCTGCTGTCCAGGGACATCCCCCTAGTCGCAAATGGGGGCACCCCCTCCGTTCAAGTTAGTCCTGCGGTTCAGGCCAATCCTCCAGTTCAACCGCCCGCCGTCCCGATCGGCTATTCCCCCCGTCCTGCAGTTTCCGCTCCCGCCCTTAACCAGCGCCCCACATCAGGAAAACCCGGCCTCAACCCAGGCGCGCTTGTGGTTCAAACATTACCAGTAGAGCCGATGCCTGCTCCGGCTGCGGTGCCTTCATCCAATGGGCCTACTGGTGTCATCCCAGTTGTCATCCCATCGATCGCCGTTCCCCAGTATGAACCAGTCGCTCAGCCGGCTCCCCCCGCCATTTCACCGGCCATCGGGCCAGCTTCAACTCCAACTTCCATTGCCATCCCCGTACCGCAGCCAGAGCGCCCGCCGTCTGCAATACCCGCCGTCAACCCTGCCCCGACTCGCCTGCCCGTACCCAGTGTGACACCACCGGTCTCTAGATTTGAACAAACCCCGCCTGATTTTACTGCCGTTGGTTCAGGTAAGAGTTTGCCGCAGCCTCCCAAGGTAGATGGGGGCTCCTCCAACAGTCTATCTCGGTTTAATCTGCCTGAACCAGCTCCCAACCGCCTACAGGTCACGTCCCTGTGGGCCACCTACTACTATCTGCATCAGGCCCAAACGATTGCCGGGGGCAACCCTCTCTATGATAAGGCTGGCAATCATTTAGGCATAGAACTGTCCGATCGGGATTGGTGCGCCGCCGCCTTACAGGGGAGTGTGGCCATTTCTGACGGTACACGCTCCTTAGGAACCTTTAACTTTGCAGGGCGGGGCAGCGCGATGCAAGTCAATTGTGCAGTCTTTTACCCAAACCTGCGAACGGTCAATGCCACCAGTCGATCGCGGTTTATCCGGTCTAATACGCCTTTTGGCGAAGGAGTGCGGGGTAATCAACTGGTTCCCTATCGAACTGTGGCCGTCGATCCGGCGCTGATTCCCATCGGTTCCGTGCTATACATCCCAGCGGCAAGGGGGGTTGTCATTACCCTACCGGGCGGGGGGCAGGCTGTCCATGATGGCTATTTCTACGCCGCTGATGTGGGTGGAGCGGTGCAGGGCAATCATATTGATGTGTTTATTGGCCCCACCACCCGCAATCCATTTACCTTCGTTCGCAGTACTCCATCCGCTAGTTTCCAGGCCTTTCTGGTAAATGACGCCCAGATTCAGACCCAACTGGCGTCTTTACATCGGCCCACTAGCGAGGCGGCCCAGTTACCGTAAACAATGGCTGATTGCACGTCCTATAGAATCAATAAATCACAAACGCTACCTTTAGCCCTGACTTTGCCCACCCTTCGGGCAGCGATCTATGCCCCAAATATCTCTCCCAAACTTGAGAGAGGGGCGTTGATTCGAACCAGATCCCCTTCTCCCGTTCCCTGAGCAAAGCCGAAGGGGGGGAAAAGGGGGTGGGGGATGAGGGCAGATTTGGCACTGAGTCAAATCTCAGTAGTTACTACAACACATTGTTTAACTCTGGTTGTTTAATTCTAGATCCTTAGTTCTTAGAGAGAAAGGTCTGAATTTGACGCAGGGCAATCTGACCAATGTTATAAAATGCCCAGGCACCTGCAGCAATCACTGGCAGAAGCACGATCGCGATGCGAAAATCGATGTCCATAATGCCAATCCCCTTAATTTAAAGATTCGTGAATGGTTCTCATCTTCCATTTTTATCGTAAATTCGGTACTTTTCAACGGGTTGGGGCGGAATGATTTAATGAGTCGGGTGCCTCCCGATAGATGTAGTCATAGCTACCTTCGCGCTCCTGGTTTCGGCTACACTAGGAAGACTTTGCACCAACCCACCATCATGACCGATTTGACTCCCAACCCTAGTTATAGCCTGACGATTCGCTTTCAGTTGCCCAATCGCCCCGGTATGCTGGCCAGCGTCACCAAGGCAATTTCGACCCTAGGGGGCAGTATGGGGCAGATTGATCTGATTGAGCAAACCCGTGATCTCTCGATTCGAGAAATTACGGTCGATGCGGTTAGTGAAGAACATGCGGAGACCATCGTAACGGCGGTTAAAGGACTACCAGAAATTAAGATTATGAGTGTTTACGACCGCACCTTTAATCTGCATCGGGGCGGAAAAATCAGTGTTGAAAGTCGGATTCCTCTCAGAGGCCAGGATGACCTGGCAATGGCCTATACCCCCGGAGTCGGGCGCATTTGTATGGCGATCGCCCAGCATCCTGAAGAGGTCTATAAGCTGACGATTAAGCAAAACACGGTGGCGATCGTGACGGATGGCAGTGCTGTTTTGGGTTTAGGCAACTTGGGCCCAGAGGCGGCGCTACCGGTGATGGAAGGCAAGGCTCTCTTGTTTAAGCAGTTTGGTGGTGTTGACGCCTTTCCCATTTGTCTAGACACCCAAGATACCGACGCCATCGTCGAGACCGTCAAGCATATCGCGCCGGTCTTTGGTGGCATTAATCTGGAAGACATCGCCGCTCCTCGCTGTTTTGAAATCGAGGCTCGCTTACAGCGGGAATTAAACATTCCGGTTTTCCATGATGACCAGCATGGCACGGCGATCGTCTCCCTTGCTGCCCTGATCAATGCACTAAAGTTGGTCAATAAAACCTTTGCTGATATCCGGATTGTTATCAATGGGGCTGGGGCTGCGGGCATCGCCATCGCCCGCTTACTCCATAAAGCAGGGGCCACGCAGATTATTCTTTGCGACTCCCGTGGCATTCTGTCCCACAGTCGCACCGATTTAACCCCGCAAAAGCAAGAGTTTGCCGTTGACCAGACGGGGACTCTGGCAGATGCCATGCAGGGTGCCGACGTCTTTCTGGGGGTCAGCGCCCCCGATGTGGTGACGCCCGCCATGGTGCGATCGATGGCAAAAGCCCCGATTGTGTTTGCCATGGCAAACCCGATTCCAGAAATTCAGCCAGAACTGGTGGCAGAAGATGTGGCCGTAATGGCGACAGGGCGCAGCGACTATCCCAATCAAATTAACAATGTCCTGGCATTCCCTGGGGTGTTTCGGGGTGCCCTAGACTGTCGCGCCTCCTGCTTCACGACTAACATGTATCTGGAAGCTGCCCATGCCCTGGCGGCCCTGATTAAACCCGCTGACCTAAACCGAGAACATATTGTGCCCTCGGTGTTTGACGATCGCATTGCGGCTGTGGTCTCTGCGGCAGTGCAACGGGCCGCCCGTCAAGATGGGGTGGCCCACGACTAACTACCCCCGTTCTAAAAAATGGGGATTGGGGAATAACTAAGGGTATCTAGCAAGTTATTCCCATGACTTATAACCTGAAAATCGCCGATATGCCTGTGGGGGAGCGGCCCCGTGAACGACTGATTACCGCTGGCCCTAGACAATTGGCCACTGCTGAATTAATCGCCATTCTCTTAGGCACCGGTCAAGGGCCTGGGAAGCTCTCTGCCGTCGGGTTAGGGCAATATCTTTTGCACGAGTTGGGTAAACACCAACGAGACCCCCTGGCCGTATTACGAGACCTGACGGTACCAGAACTCACCCAAATACCTGGCATCGGCCCAGCTAAGGCGACAACGATCCTGGCGGCGATCGAGTTGGGTAAACGGGTCTTTCAGGCTCGCCCCTCCGATCTGACCATCATTGATGACCCGGCGATCGCCGCGGCGGCCCTCAGTCAAGACCTGATGTGGCAGGCTCAGGAGCGATTTGCAGTATTACTGTTAGATGTGAAACATCGCTTACTGGGCACCAGGGTGATTACGATCGGCACGGCCACAGAAACCCTGGCCCACCCCCGTGATATCTTTCGGGAAGTCTTACGGCAGGGCGCAACCCGCTGCATCGTGGCCCATAACCATCCCTCTGGCAATACGGAACCGAGTAAAGAAGACATTCATCTCACCCAACAACTCCTGGCTGGGGCCCAGTTTCTCGGCATTCCCTTACTCGATCATCTCATCCTTGGTAATGGGGATTTCTTAAGTCTGCGGCAAACAACAGCCCTCTGGCAGGAGTGCCCGCAAAATGATTAATGGGGTTCAAGTGATGCGCTATTGGTCTGGACTTTAGACTAACGAGGTAGAGAAAGGCAGTCAGTAAGACACCAACTGCCCTAAGGTCAATGAAGTTGTCTATAAAAAACATTGACCTGATGATTCTGACTCAACTTCAAGAATTTCGGCAAGCGATCTACCACTGCCTGGGTAAAGCGAGAGATGCGGTGTCTAAGCTATTGGGTCCACCTCAGATAGCGTCATTCAAAGTCGGCCTCAAGACATCCTTGATTGGGTTACCCAACTGCGACAGCGCTATGGCAACGGCAAAATTGCAGTGGCCCTGGAGCAAAAGCGTGGCCCCCTGCTCTATGCCCTCTGTCAGTATGACAATCTGGTGCTGTTTCCGATCAATCCCAGGACGGTCGCCAACTATCGCAAAGCCTTTCAACCCTCACGAGCCAAGTCTGACCCGGTCGATGCGCGGCTGTTGGTCGAGCTGATGCGTAAGCACGGCGATAAGTTAGAAACCTGGAAAGCCGGTTGCCCGCAGCATCGAGCCTTGCGGCAATGGGTCGAGTCACGGCGGATGCTGGTGGGCGAGAAGGTGCGTCTGACCAATCGCATTACCGCCTCGCTCAAATCCTATTTTCCCCAGGTGCTAGATTGGTTTGAGGATAAGGATACGCTGGTGTTCTGCGAATTCCTGGAGCGGTTTGACGATGTCAAGGCTGCTCAAGCG
>JBJTUO010000021.1:0-2958 GCA_046080785.1 Leptolyngbyaceae cyanobacterium
TATTGCCACGCCGATCGCAGGGCTGGTTGGCACTCTGGCTGCTTTTGGGCTGGCCTGGGGGATCGGCAAGGCAGTGAGTCGGAAACCCGGTTCTTCTAATGAACATCGATCGCTGTAGAGGCAAGATGAATGGTGCTATTGCACATAGGAGCTTTTCAATTCGATGTCAATAGTCAACTCAGCACGCCCTGGCATCGGCTAGCCCCGAAAACTCGCCTACTCTGCGCCGTCTTACTGGTGTTTGCCGTGGCATTAACCCCTAACGGCCGCTGGGCAACCTGGCTGATTTATGGCCTGGGCATCTGGACGATCGGGGTCATCAGTCAGGTCACCCTACCCGTTTTGCTCAAACGGGTTTCAGCGGAGTTTGTCTTTATTGGAGTCGTGTTGTTGGGAACCCTGTTTCGGGATGGGGGGCAAGTGCTCTGGCAGTGGGGCTGGCTTCGCATTACCAGCGAAGGGCTGACTGTCTTAGGAAGTGTGTCGGTCAAGGCACTCCTCTCTCTCCTGATCATGAATATTCTGATCTTGACGACTTCTGTAACGGCCTTGCTGCAGGGGATGGTTGATTTGGGGCTCCCCCCGCTGTTAGTAGCGATCCTGGCCTCTATGTATCGCTACATCGCCGTCTTAGTGGATGAATTTGAGTCGATGCGGCGGGCTGCTCTCTCTCGCAATTTAATGGCAAACCGTTCTTGGCAGCGTTTGGTGGTTGGCCACATGATCGGGTCTTTATTTATTCGCACCTACGATCGGGGCGAGCGCATTTACCGGGCCATGCTCTCCCGTGGCTATGATGGGCTGATGCTCAATCGCTCAATGGATGGGGGTGGCCGTGGCGATCGGGTGGCGATCACCAGTGTTGTCTTGTTGGCGGCGTTAGGCCAAATTATTTATCTGATCAATCTGCAACTGAGATAGGAACTCAAGCCTGTGCATCACAATCCAATTACGATCCAAGACCTGAGTTATGTCTATCCGGATGGGACGCAAGCTTTAAATCGAGTTAGGCTGTCGATCGAAGCGACTGAACGGGTTGCCTTGGTCGGTGCCAATGGATCGGGCAAATCTACGCTGCTATTACACTTTAATGGCTTGCTTACCCCCCAGGTGGGAGAGATGCGGGTGGGCCAGTTGACCATAGAGCCGCAAAACTTAAAGGCCATTCGCAACTATGTGGGAATTGTGTTTCAAAATCCCGATGACCAGTTGTTTATGCCAACGGTGTGGGAGGATGTCACCTTTGGCCCCAGGAACCAGGGCTTAAAGGGTGAAGTCTTGACCCATCGAGCAGTGACGGCTATGCATGCGGTTGGGCTGGATCCATGCGATTATGGGCCGCGCAATGCCAATAATCTGTCAGGCGGCGAAAAAAAACGGGTGGCGATCGCGGGGGTGTTGGCAATGCACCCCCAGGTGCTGGTGCTGGATGAGCCTTCGGCTCAGTTGGATCCCCGTTCCCGGCGACAGCTCATCCATCTCTTACAAACACTGCCTCTGACCCAACTGGTTGCCACCCATGACCTGGATCTGGCTCTGGAACTCTGCGATCGCACAGTCGTGCTGAGTCAGGGAGAAGTCGTGGGAGATGCTCCTACGGAGGAGGTCTTAGGGGATCCAGACTTTTTGCAAGCCCATGCCCTGGAGCCGCCCTTGAGCTACAGTCGCCCCTACTGTTTGCTGGAGCATGCCCCCGCTGCTTGATCTTGATCCGCGGGTGATAAGCGGCCCCCGCTCTGGGCCATGGTTCTCTATGCTATGGAGGGAGGCTACAACCCAGCAATTTTCATCTCTTGTAGTCACTGCCCAAAGAGCCGCCAAATTGAGCTTTTTGTAGGGTGAAATGGACGTATCGAGTGGTGGGCGTGTGAGGGGCGATCGTTCTGGCAGATGGGATAGGGGCGATCGTGGAGATTCTTCACTTTGGATGAGGTACTCAAAGCACTGCCTCAATCCAGGACTGCTGCCCCAACCCAAGACTAAAGCGAGATAACAAACAAGATAAGGGACTTGCGTGAAAATAAAATCCCTAATCACGTTGCCCCATCCTTGAACGGGCTTTTTCTCGTGATTCAAGTAAAGCCTCCAAAATTGCCTGACGCTCTGCCGTTTGCCAACTCTCTATAAACCTTGTTACAGCTACGTTGACCATATCTTGTAACGCAGGAGCTTCAGAGCCAAGTTTGCGGAGAAGCTCTGCTCTAATTACTTGTAGCTGTTGATGTAAGTCGTCGGGAATTCGAGTACCAGCCATAGGAAGTTAACACTTGTACTCGAAGATTTTACTTGACTTAAGCTTGTAAACATGTTTACATGCATATTAGCAAGCGGACAAAAAGCATGTATAGTGCTAGCTATCGCGGAGAAAAATACATGAGTACTACTTCTATTTCATATTTAATGGATGGCAAACTACCTGTTATTTCTGTGTTTTCAGGAGCGGGTGGGTTGGATTTAGGCTTGGAAGCAACTGGTATTTTTGAAACACGTTGCTGCCTTGAGGTAGACAGCCACTCTTGTATTACCCTTCGCTATAACAGACGAGAAGGACGCAGAAATGGAACTCATGATTTTTTAAGCAAAGCAGTTGTGTTGCAAAGGGACGCTTGGCGAGTTGAAGGAGAAGCTTTGCTAAGGGCGGCTAGACTTCGTAAAGGGCAGGTCGCTTTATTGACAGGGGGCCCACCGTGTCAATCATTCTCAGTATTTGGTCGTCGTCGAGGGATGGATGATCCACGTGGGAATCGTACTTGTTCAGACGGTCTAAAGTCACCCATGCAGGAGAGCAGAGAATTCTGCTACTCTAGGAGATATGGAAGAGCAGATAGCCATTCGGACACAGACAATATTTGATGCGGATTGGGAGCGTACACCAATCAGCATCAAACAGTTGATGAAAGAACTGTTCGAGCGGATTGGACATCTGGAACAACAGATCAAAGAATTGCAGCAGGAAAA
>JBJTUO010000022.1:0-10687 GCA_046080785.1 Leptolyngbyaceae cyanobacterium
GTTCGTGCATCCAGGAACTTTTGCATATTGTCGTAAATCGATTGTTGGGTTTCAATCAATAAGCTAACGGTTTTCATTTCTTTCTCCTACAGATAGGGTATAACAGATTCAGCGCCCATAAATGGATGGTTGATGCCCATCGCCATCCTGGGGCGATCTTTGATTCGCTTGAAAAAGGGGAGCCTGGTAGTCATTCCCCAAGCTAGATCAGCCTGAATTACTTCCGTGACTCTGGGGGTGTGCCCCCGACTACTTTTGAAAATTGGGTAACGTTAACTTGCCAGGTTGGTTCCATGGATTCGGGACTGGCAATATTGCGATAGTGAGTTCCATAAATCAGATCGCTTCTTTTTCCGGTTGCTCTGGCCTTTTCAGCCGCATGAATTTCATCAATGATTTTGTCTCGGCTAAAGCCGAGGATTTTTGCGGCTTTAGCTGGGGATAGCCAGGGGCCCGAAATCCCATAAGCGAGTAGGACACTTTCAAGCCACTCGACCCGATGCTGTAATTCTTCCAGCACATTTGGCTGAATACTAGCCAGAGATTGCATAGATCCTCCTGAAAAACCACTTCTCGTCAGAGTTTTTGCAGTAAATGACACCCTTTTGAAATAGCCCTTGTACTGTGGTAGTGCTCCATTTTTGAGCACTTTCGACGCCTCCAATTGTCCAGAAGCTAGACTTCCATCGTCTACACTCACCGCCGTTGCATAGTGCTGCATATAAAGTTTTTTGAGCTGTGGATAGAGATGGCGGAACATTGGAGATCGCCGCTGCTGTACGCCGCCCTTTATTTGTGAGAACTGCGGGTTGCTGCCCCATCCCTGAAAGAAGCCCCAGATCTCGCAGGCTAAAAATGGTGGGAGACCTTACGGTGTACTCTGAACCTTCTAGCGTCCAGATACGGTTCCCTGACCAAAACATGGGGCATTGGCTCTCATCCATCTTCTGTAAAGTCACCCATTGCACTGGGGTCAGTTCTGCCAGGTCAATCATTTTGAGCCTCCAACCGCAAATAACGACGAGGTACCCACACCCGCCATTCGCTGTTGTCTGCACAAAATCGTATCTGGGCCTCACGCCGGAACGGCCCGATCGCGATCACTTCACCTGGCCGATAGGGCCAGTAGCCAGGACAAAGGCTGATGCCAACCCACTGCCCTACCTTTAGCTGGGAAATACGAACAGGTCTGGTTGGGATTTGAAAAGCTATTCTGCCCAACACCTTAAACCTGACATACCTTCTGCGCCACGCCACTCGCCTGCCGTGTAGGGTCTGAACTTCTACCCGTTCGTAGAGTGCCAGTTCTTCTCCGATAGGCCTTTTTTGAATTTGACTCATTTCCCAATACCTCAACAAACACAAATACATAACCATCGCGTTTAACCCTGATACGGGACTGCTTCCCTAAATTAGGTGGACATCCATTCGGGCACTGGATTTGGAAAGTAAAGGGTTTCCAGTGCATCTTTTCTTCCTCATCCTTTGGAGGCTTACGATTCCGGCCGATGCGTAATCGGATAAACTTCTTTTCTGGATTGACTCGTACAACATCCCCACTCAAGACAAATTCATCAGGGGGTCGCCCTTTGTTATCAATACCGATCAAGGAGAACAACACCCAGAATTTGCCATCTTCGGCCTTTTCTTGCCGGGGATATACGCGCAGTCGGATATCTTCTTGGGGCATGTCATTCAAATCGCCAAATAATCCAGGCCTGATGTATGCCAACGGGAAATAGCAGCCATCAGTCGATTTGATCACCCAGCCATCACCCCGTCGCCTGCGGGTTATGGTTCCACATATTGTTCCAATTGCCTGATATTTCATCTCCGGTGTTGTTTTTTGATTGGTTTTCTAGGAGTGTGAGAAGTAGATGCTAACTCTGCTTTAAGAAGGGCAATCCGTCGTCGCCAAATCGCCCAATTCATCTGCGCTAGACTGTCCTTCCTGATCCCCCCTGTCGCTTCCAACATCTTCGTAATCCTCAAAAACATTGAGCTGCTGGGTACGCTCCCCACGAATATATAGAAGCGATTCCCTGATACATTCCTTGAGCGCATCCTTAAACCCACTCACCGAGGCGATCTCTTCTGATGGGGAATACGGTCCAGTCAGCCTGATTATTTGGCCTACTGGAGTACTAATTTGTACGGAGATAGTTACGCCAAAGTCATTATTTTCATGTTTGAAAGCAACTTTTGAAACCATGGTGTAGTCGTGCTCCAGTAGGAATGGCAGTGACCTGTTGAAGTATGGCAATAGGTGATCGAGACACTGGTAAAAAGCGGGTCTGGCTGCCATCGACATCTGCAATCGAATTTGTTCAGGCGCGGAGTCTTGAAAGTTCTGCCTCTGGTATTCCAGATTCCCGATAGTCGCTGCCGCCCCCCGGTTTATACGAGTAATTAGAATGCTGTTCATCAATAAAATCCCTGATAAACGAAATTAGACCTTCAACTTCCGTGACTTCACATTTGCTAATCGCTGCTATTACCAGAGCTTTGAGGCCGTAGGTGAATATAAGGTTCTCAACGAAATCATCTAGTTCTTGCTGTGGATTGAGCATCCCCTGGTCAACCTGCTCTATGGGCTGCCTTACGTCCTGGGGCTCACTATCCCCCATCGCCACTTGTTCCTGCAGCGGCAGGGTGGTCACTGTTTCTATAGATTGCTGCTTATTGTTTAGCTTGAATAGAGAACAGCCCAGTGCAGGATTTTCCAGTAAACCAAAGGTCGTAGCCCTTGCCCCACAGTGAAACAAATCACCGTCTGAATCCTTTAAAATTTCGTAGTGCTGGCAACTATCACAGCACTTGGTACTTGTATGCTGCCCCTGTCGAGCGGCTAATACATCCCGTACATTTGGGAAGAGTTCATAGGCTTCATTGGTCGAAGTGAAAGTTTTGAACAGCCCGTTTGTTTCATAAACAAAGGGCCTCTTGCCAATTGATCTGGTGAAAGTGCCGCCCAGTCCTTCGTACAACGTCTTTAATTCATCAAAACTGCGTTCTACTGGTTTGTGAGGACTTAACTGGTATGTTGTCCCGCCCCTGGTTACAGTCCGTTCTGGTGTCTGGGGAATTTCCCCAGATGTTTCTAAACTGCTCCTCACACTCCCAACTGTTTTATGGGTCGTATAGATCCCCCGTTCGGTTAAGAGGGTAGCGATTTCGCGATCGCTGAGCTTGCGGAACTTCTCGCAGCCCAGGATGAGGGTAATGGCCCGACGCTTATCCTCTCGGGTCATGGGAACCCCATGCCCACTATTGCCGCCAGGTGCTTCTAAAACTGCATCATCATGGTCACCCAAATGGACATCTAGCCAGACCGTTTTCAGGCCAGCACGTCTAGCTGATTCCAGCCGTGAAAAGCCACTGCTTAACCACAGCTTTTTCCCATCCCAGAAGGCATACATTCTGTCGTGTTGCCGTTGCCAGTCCCACTGGCCATCGGTCATCAGATCGACATAGTCCTCAATTTTCCGTCTGACCAAGCTAAAATCAACGCGGGGTTGAATACCTTTGATATCTACCTCGATTTCAGAAAGGGCGACTTCTTGAAAACCAGACTTAAAGCCATTGGAAGCATTCTTAAGTACTCGCCGTACCAATGATCGTTGACACTGTACTTCAGCGCGGTGAATACCATCGTCCGGGTAACTGGCCTGGTAGAACTCAGCTAGTTCCTCCCTGGGTGGGAGTTGGCATTGGTAGTCAATGAGGATGCAGCGATCTCCCACTGTGCCGGTTACCGTACCAATACAAACCCGATGCGCCCCGCAGACTTGCAGCCGCAAGAGAACCTGATCTCCTACCTCGGTGTGTGGCGGGTTGATGTGCTTCCAGTTGTTCAGTATTTCGACCGGATGCCACAGTTGAGAGCCGTGGCTCCAATCGACTAAATAGCTGCCGTTATTCGGATCAAAGTCAAGGATAGTCCCAATGGATTCTTCATGCTGGAAACAGGCTGTTACTTCAAATTCCTGGTTGATGCCAGTGGTGGCATCGATCCGTTCAATATGGTCAAATCCCATTTCCAAAACGAAAGGCTCAGGGCCACTACCATCGAGTTTATTTAGTCGAACATGTACCCGTTGCCGAGACTTATGCTCAACCACACCTTGCCGCCCAATCCAGTCTTTTGATTGGTGGGAAGAAACAGCAATGATTTTTACCCATTCGCCCTTGTTAACAATTTGACTTTGCATTGACTGACTCCCGAACTTGCTTTAGAAACCCCTGAATTCTTTGCAACTCTGTCGTCGCCATTCGCTTTCGACTTTCGGTTGCAGACTTATCGCACAACACCGCTTGAAACTTTGCCGCCAACTCCTCGTAAAATCTCGCCTTCGCCTCCAGAAATGTTTCTCCATGTAGATGCCCTTGATATGATGCTGATGATGAAACTCCAATTTTTATTGGCTGGGTCGGCACTCCCGACTCTTTTTTTTCAGCCAGATTCCAAAGTGCAATCAGATCCGCTTGTAGTGCGCCAGTGCGTTGCCGGGGAAGGCCATCATAGGGACACTCTGCGAACCAGATTGACTCTTCTACTTCTGGTCGCAAATAGGCCAACCACTTCCCCAGGTCTGCAACGATGACGCCAGGCCGTAGCTCAAACGGTGACATGGGAAAATCAATATTTTTCAAGAACCATTCGTATAACAACCGTTCGCCCATCTTGATCTCTGAAACTGGACAACTCAATTGGTCTGGGTCATTTCGCATGCGGGAACTAAAGACCGTTGCTACCCCTTCGTGCCACTGTCGCCGCGCAACCTTCCAAAACCGTTTGCGGCAGTAGATGACAGTACCAGGAGGGGGAGCGCTTTTCATTGAAAAACCTCCGAGAACCCTCTGTTAACAGGCATGAATAGGCATAGAAGTGGCAAACGAAGTTCACCAATTGGTGTAATCAAACTCTCGACAACAACCAAACTGTGATGCACCTTGAAACCTGGTTTTAAGGGGTTCCAGGGCAAGGTTCGTTTCCAGTCGTGGAGTAGTAGAGTACAGTCCATTCATTAGCCTCCGGTTCGTTCAAGGTCATCCGCCAGTTTCAACACAGCCCATTCGGGCAGCTCAATCAGGTTTTTGATTTCGAGCGGGACAGTTGAATCAACCCGATTTGCTTTTTGGAGCCACTTTTCCAGCCGCGAATCAGTCCAGGTCATCCCTAACCGCATCCAGTTGGATTCGATTGATAACTGTGCATTAGTCAGGTCGTACTGCTTGCTGACCATAGACTGATAGTCGCCACAGTTGGGTAACCAGGACAGCTCGCGCCCCTTAAACTCGTGCCAATATCGCTTTCCATCCCCCTGAACTTTGGCCAGAGCCAATCCGACCGGGTCGATAGACTTATTCTTGTTAGCGGCATAGCGCATAGCCCGATTGAGCATCGCTGCCCAAAATTCCGGGCAATTTTCGCTCAGTTCCTCGACGCTCGCTCTGCTCCAGTCATAGCGGTCACCATTCCATTGCGCTGCTGGGTCAGTATCCTCAAATCCAAATGGCAGAAGGTCAGTGGAAAAGGGCTTATCTTCAACTTCAACCGTTACGATCGATGCCGCGATCGGTAGGGGATCGGTAGGACTCTCCAGGTTCGGTGTTACGATCGATGCCGCGATCGGTAGGGGATCGGTAGGACTCTCCAGGTTCGATGTTGCGATCGATGCCGCGATCTGTAGGGGATCGGTAGGACTCTCCAGGTTCGATGCCATTGCTACCTGGCTGCTGCCTACTGATTGGGAACAGCGATCGACGTGATTACGCAACGCTACTAATTGCTCTGATAATCGTTCAAACTTCTGCTCCAGAGCGATTATGCGATCGCCACCCAGTGAAATATCGTTCGCGATCATTGTGGGCTCAGTCGCTTGAGCAATAGTCTCCAGCCCCCTTTTGATCAATTCCACGGCCGCCCGTCCGTCACTATGCAACCCGTTTGCTTCTCGGAAAGCGACGAGATCGGAATAAAGGGATTCATCAACCCAGGGCATTATGCGTCGCTTCATAACTGCCCCTCCAGGATTGTTGTAAATTCGATGCCCAGATTTTCGGCTTCAGCGAGGGCTTGGTTCCGGTATTGAGGTAATTTGGCTTTTGCCTTCAGACGAGCGATTGAAACATCGATCGGTTCAGCGATCGATGTTGCATCTGGTGCAATCTCAATGGGCACTGATCCTGCTGGTAGAGCGTCTGCCGCTTTTCGGCGTTCGTCCCATTCCAATGCATTCTGCCAGTGAATCTCTATTTCATCCTCACGACTATCCCTTTCACGAATGGTCACCCACTGTCTGGCGTTCGCCATGTCTGGTGGGTTGTTGCGATATGCCTGCGTTCTGGGTAGGTGGTAGAGTTTCAGATACTCCAAGAACAAAGGCTTGATGCCATTCGCTGTCGGGGCAGTCCTCCAGTCTGCCAGGGTCCGCATAAATTTCCGATCGCAATTTGCTGGGGCAGAATATCGGTCGTCTTTAGCGTCATTACTTTGAACAAATTGACCAGACAGGACGTTACCAGAAATTGGGGTATTAGCGATCGGAGCGGCAAGCGGAACCCCATGTTCCCATTCCATTTCTACTTGCACATTTTCTAACGTTTCATGAAACGTTATCTGAAACGTTTCATCTCTGTATCTGTATATGTGATCTGTATCTGTTTTAGAGGGGGGTGTGGGGGGAGATGCAGCAGCAGCTTTTTTCTGTCTATGCTTTCTGACCCGTTCGGTGGAGTTATCGGAAGCGAATTGCCGTGAGTCCCATTTGGTAATTTTAATTTGACCCAGCCCTGTGATTTCGATCATCCCCTTCACCCTGAATCGCTCTTTTAGTACCTGCCATTCTTCAAGGGCCATCCGTAGTTGATAGGAAATTTCTTCATCTGAGAGATTAGAAATAAATCCCCTCGGATTGTTTTCATTCGCCAAACAAAGCAAGATTACAAATGCCCATTGATGATGTGGTGACATTAGTGATAATTTTGGGTCACATCGAAATTCAGAATAGAAACGAAACCACCTCCAATCACTCATCAGATTCCTCCCACGACTTCCAGAGTTTTGCGAATGAATCTGGCTGTTAGGATGCCTCCTGCCATATGCACTGGGTCAATGCTGAATTTAGCAACAGTCCCCGGAAATGAAGATAAGTAGATACGGGTTATTTTGCTGGCGATCGCTGCCGTTACTACATATCTAGGCGAGTAGTTAAATGTTGTTTCCATGCTCACCCCCGAATGCTGCTGAAGTCGCTTGAGGAATGGCATTAGCGGAGATAGGACTAAGAAAAACCATGATAGCGTTTGCTATTACTGGATCAAGCCAACCACCATTATTAATTGCGTTTTCACATATTTCAAATAGTAATGATTCAACTTCAGAAAGCCTTCTTTCTGTATCTTCATTACTTCTTATTTGTTGTGCCAACATAATGCCAATTCCGAAATAACATGAGTCAATTATCATGCCCACTCTGAGTGGGCATTTCTTTCAGCGTTTGAGAGAAAAGACTTGAACAGGAGTAGATACACCCTTATCTTCAAAACTCTGCACAGCCCCAATCCTTCGGAGCGATTCTTTCAACTTCCCGTATGTAAGAATTCGGCCCTCTGACTTGGATAAATCGTGCAATTCTGCAAGCGTCAGAGATCTACCTACTAACCGTGCTACTAACCATTCTTCTGTTGTAGATGAAGACGTTACTGGATCACTGACCGGATCACTGGATGAAGCCTTTTCTATCACTGGCTTTTTGACTAGCATTGCAAATAAATCGGGTGGGAAGACCATATTATTTCCCTACCCCAATCAAACTTTGCAGGAGTGGTAATTCGCGAGCTTCGGCTGCTACAACTCCTTCTAAATAGGGAAAGAGGAACGCTTCTAAAGTTTCCCCCTTTAAGGTTGCAATCACTTTGAGGTGTTCCCGCAAACCTCGCGGCACCCTGACCGACAAATTAACCAAATCCCCCTTCCCTTTATCTTGAGGCGAGGCACTGATTCTGACTTGTGACGATTCCATGAAACTCCAATGCCGTGAAATAAGGAACGACAATTAGAGTAAACCTAAACAGGCTCACTTTGCAAGTAAACCTGCAAGTCAAAGATGCAATCTACACCTTTCTTAAAATTTCCCTTCCGTCAGGGGCTAACTCTGTCTTAGGAAGGGGGGAATTAAAAGTGGCGATAAGTGTTGGTAAGACTGCCTTTGAGAAAGATGTTTGAAATCCATGTACTGGGGACAAACGAGGCTAAATCTCTTGCAGAGACTACGTTAATCCCCTTTGCCACTTTTAATTTCACCCTAGGAAGGGTAAATTAGAAGTGTTATCAACCTCGAAGGAGAAAGCACGATAACCAAACATTAGGTTTTTGTCTGGAATAATGACTTTGACTAAAGAGTAAGTACAATTCAAGAACTGGCTTGCATAAGGAGCGGTTTATTTGAGAATTTCAGCAGGTATATACCTGCTAAATCCGGCTTTGCTGATTCCAGGTATGAACCGATCGCCTGAGGTATTGGAACCTCATTTCAATTTTTTGCAAAATCGTACCGCTATTCAGTAAGGCCTGAAGTCTCTATACCATCACCTATGTGCAGCAATTTAAAACGAACTGGTTGGACTATAAGCGAGTAGTGTAAGAGATCGGCTCCACCTTCAAAGCACTGATGGGCAATGGTCATCAAATTTAATTTCGAGGCGTATCGAGAAAGGCTACAGGTTTGGACTAATGAGGAAGCGGCAAAGTTGGGTTCTAATGATGCACTTGCCAGTTCTATCTGCAAGATGAGCGACATCAGAATTACCAGCGAGACGGTTCGCTCCTGGCGAGTAGGCAACATCAAAGAAGAGTTAAAACCCCGCTCACTTCGGGCAATTGCCGCATATCGCCAAGAAATGATTTTTCAGACAACCGCATGGCTCTATGGAGAATCGCTCTCCTTATCGATGCCAGCCATCTCTCAGGACACGCATGAACTTAGATTGATTCCATCTAACGAGTTCCTGCAAATGCTGGAAACTGTGTTGATCCCCAAGTTGACTTATGCGATCACTTCTGCATCACGGACTTACCGTTCCATAGTCGGGGCTATTATTCGCCAGGAACTTACCCAGAAGGCTGGATCACCAGAACTAGGTTTTGATGACTTTGCATTTACCTGCAATGCCGAAACGGAATCCGAACGCGCCAGATTAAGAGACATCGTCTTCAAAGATGTGCCCCCGACACCTGAAGAGTTAAATGATATTCGGTTTGCCCTGAAAGACTACTCTGGCAGAGACTATGATCCCTCGTTTTTAATGCAGTTACTGGTCGAATGAAAGTATAAATCCCCTCGGATAGCAATGCGAACATCCAGGTCTGTAGGAGGTGTCGGAACCGCACCCCGCCAAGCCTTTTTCAACTGTTTGGCGGTTATTAGGTTCGGACAATTTATGAAGACACATCCCGATACGACTGAAAGCGCTAGATCTTTCTGGAGGGAAAGAGGAATCCAACCTAACGAATCAATTGGAACCATAGGTTAAAGCTTCATTTAGACTAGTGGTTTGCCAAAAAACTCTGCCTGGTCATAAACCAAAAGACAAAGTTGTATAATTTTTAGGGTTTTTCACCCTAAAAAGCTTAATTGGTAGACTACTAAATGCCCCTGCTTGATAAAAAATCACTCGATAAACAGGATTAGCTGTTATCGAGTCAGTCTGCCTGCAATATAACAGTTTCTGATCGGATGAAGTACAAGATAAACATTGCTGAATAAGTCTTGTAGGCATATTTATGTACTTCACACCAGCGGAAACTGTTATAGAAGGCTTCGCAGCTATTTCAATCCCTTTTCTTTGCATACTCTACATTGAGTAGATACTCAGCACTTCCAGCTAACACATCGAATACTCAAGCAAAGCAATGGGTCTTGCGGAAGTACTAAATAATATTTATCTCAATTGTAGCCAACTATTCACGTAATTTGAAAAACGTGCACCCTCTATTAGAGAAAACATTCAAACTTACATAACTAGATGTAAAACTACTCCTGTCAATGTGAATGTTTGTTTGCACTGAAAAACACTATTCTTTTGCCTTAGCAGATGATCGGTAAACACCCATAAATTAATGATAGTACATTTGCTCGTTGTGACAAGGGTAGAGTCTGACATTTGCCCAAATAGGGATATATCTTAAGACGGGAAGCCTTCCAGAGAAGCGCCTCAAACCCACAACGGTTTCAGCCATTCCTGGGGATGAACTTTCCCGACTTACGTTACGAAGATTCTGCTGAAGTAGCCGAACTCACCGAAAGTCTGAACTCTCAAGTTCAGATCGCTATTGAAACGGGAAAAGCTTCTTGAGGAGCACAGAGTTTCTTATTTGCTTGGGTGCGCTTTTCCTCTCCCTGACTGTAGGATGCAGGCTGTATCGAACGCTACTTTTAACCCATCGACACCTGCAACGATTCACATCTATCCGGGAAAATTCCCCAGATAACCCGAAACATCGAAGAGAGTTGGGTAATGTTCTAGATGTGTGAGCTTTTGCCCAGCAACATCCCCTAGTCGTTTCCGCTATAGGGCTTTTGGTTGATTTCTTTTACCCGGAGTCCGACGTGTATAAACCGACTCACTTAGGATTTACAGGTTTATTCCCTTTCATTGAGAGGTCGTGTCTCCGGGTTACTCA
>JBJTUO010000023.1:0-19321 GCA_046080785.1 Leptolyngbyaceae cyanobacterium
TAAATCTAGTATGCCAAAAGTACCCTTAGAAAGGGGATGCTTTAGGCCCATCTTTTTGATACTTGCTTCCTCCCTTCGGTCGGTCGCCCAGCTTATATCCCCATGTCTGAAGCCAGGGGCTTTACGCTGGTTTTTCGGTAAAAATCAGCAAAATTCTGAGTACTCAAAACCCACAGCACCTATGAGCGCTGAATTTTGTCTTTTTGGCTGATGAAAACTAGTGCAATGGTTCCTGGAATCAAAATAATAATCGCCCCAGCTAGCAAGCTCAGTAGAAAATTGGACAATGAAGCAGTCATGAATGGTTTGCCTCTCTTAACAGTGGTCGATATTCTACTATTGTAATCATGAGGATCTCTCTTGAAAAGCACTCGGTCAGGAATAGGAACAGGCAAGAACGATACAATAGCTTTCAGCCCATCCCACTAAAATTCGTTGACTTATGACTGTTATAGAAGTGCTTAGTTGGATCCTCGGCCCCGTTCTGGCCGTTATGACCCTTCTCTTTATTATCCGAATCGTCCTGACCTGGTACCCCCAGGCTAACTTAAGTCAATTTCCTTTTAGTCTGGTGGCACTTCCGACTGAGCCATTTCTCTCAGCAACCCGTAAGGTGGTGCCCCCAATGGGAGGAGTTGATATTACTCCCATCCTCTGGGTTGGAATTTTTAGCTTACTGCGAGAAATTTTGCTGGGGCAACAGGGCTTACTCACCATGATGAGCCGCTTGAGCTAAGCCCTGCTGATCGCTGGATCTTTTGGAGTTGTAAGAAGATCTACCTGCTAGACTACTGGTCAAATGGGTTAAAAGAAGTATACTTTTCTAGAGTAGACTGATAGTCTTTAGTCTTCTCGTAGTAAGGCTAGTGATTTTAGTGTCCTATCCTGATTGTGTTGATGAGGAGTTTAATCATGATGAATCTACGGAATCTATCTGGCTTGGGGGCGGCTACGGTGGTAGCAGGGTTTGCCATTCCCGCCTTCGCTCAAACAACTGCCCCGATCGCAGCAACAGCTGAAACCCCGATTTTACCTCAAGAAACAGTATCGGGTGTTACCAGCTATACCCTGCCCCCCTACCCGGTACAGCCCTACTATTACACCCTGCCAAACAATATTCGCATTGCTAAAGACACCAGTGTGACGACCAACTCCCCGGTTACGGATACTAAGGGAAAGGATCTGGCAGCTTGGTCTGAGTCTATACGCACCTGCTTAAAAGCCAAACCTGTGCTGGTTCGGGTGATTGGTGATGAACAAGTCCCCTTTGTTGTCGATAAAACCCCAGGGACTCTAAAGTTGAATGCCAATGACAAA
Organism: Leptolyngbyaceae cyanobacterium; assembly: GCA_046080785.1. Taxonomy (GTDB): domain Bacteria; phylum Cyanobacteriota; class Cyanobacteriia; order Leptolyngbyales; family Leptolyngbyaceae; genus JBJTUO01. The sequence goes on from JBJTUO010000023.1 coordinate 1,318, forward strand.
CCAACCTGCCCTTAATGCTGAGGGGTTAATTAAGGGGAATTTACCTGGTAATCTCATTCCAGAGTGAGCAATTAAGAGAGCTTTAAAGCTTCTTAAGACCTCTAAAGTTAGGAATTTGTAATTAAATAATGTACCCGCCGTAGGATGTGTTAGGCGCTAGCTGTAACGCATCATGGCGGTTTTATTTTCATGCAAGTTCCTTGTTTACTAGGCTAATAGCCTCCTGGTTACGCGCCTACCTATGCATTCTTTTGATTAAAGTGCCCCCTCTCTTAAAATCTTCTAAGAAAGGGGGTTTCTACAAAGGGGCAGATCATCATCGGTGAACTGATGAGGGGCTCAGGGAGCTATAAGTTCCGCGCTGTACCTGTAATTTGCTTCCTGTAAGGGTAAGGTCAGCGTCAGGATACCAGGTATAGACTGCTATCCTCGTTTGGTCTAGCCTAGGTTATTCGCTAACCTCTCAATTATTTGCTTTCATTCCTGTACAAACGGGAATCCAGGTTGGACAACTTCTATTAGAGTGGACTGCCGCCTACGCGGGAATGGCGAACAGTTCATTTACCCCATGAACTATGCCAGCTAGAATTCCATTGCTTTAGCAGTGAGAATGTGCCAATTTACCTTGGAACTAGCTATTTTAAGGTTGAATCATTTGAGTTGACCGGTGGGGAGGTCAAAGAACCATCCGATAAACTAGTCAAGCGAAACCCCGGTGCAGTATAGTTTGGGGGTAAATAAGCAGCAGGAATTGTTGTCTGATTCCCGTCTCGCACTGCCCCATAGTGAGGAGAGCAAATTTCAATTCCGGCTGTATTACACTTGTCCTGAATATTTTGGTGTAACTCTGAATAAATCACCAAGATTCTGGCAGGATGTTTAGTGAAAGCCCGCAACTGATAGCTGACATAAAAGTCATTTAGGGCAGTTTGCAGCACATAGGGGGCTGGCTCATGCAAAATGTGGGGCGTTGCAAGGGCAGCCGAGGTCAGGGTCTCATGCACCTGACGCCAGGGCACGTCATACCCCAGAGTCACTGTAGTATGGGCAATGATTGGCGTCTTTTTATCCCTTAAAAACCCGCTGTAGTTGGTGATATTGCTATTGAGCAGGCTAGAATTTGGAATTGTTACGAGAATATTTTCCAGGGTGCGGACGCGAATGGCCAGCATTTGTTTTGCCTCCACATTTCCAATGATGTCACCGACCTGAATCAGATCCCCTACTAGAAAAGCGCGAGTGTAGACCAGCACAAAGCCAGCCACGATATTACTAATCGCCCCGGTTGCACCCAGAGAAAGCAGTGCCCCAAATACCAGAGACACTCCTTGAAAAGCAGGAGAGTTGGCACCCGGCAGATAAGGAAAGGCGATCGCAATGGCCAGCGCAATCACCAAGAAGCTGAGTAGTTGATAGGTGGGTATGGCCCACTCTGGGTAAAAGCCCCGGATCCTCACCCGCCGCCGCCGCAGGTTAGTAAACGTCAGCTTCAGGAACCTGAGAAAAAAGCGCGTCAAGACGATAATTAAAATCAGCCTGATCAGATTTGGCAGGTAGTTAAGAAATGACTGCCAGATCCCCTCGATCGCACCCCATGTATGGCTAAAGATCTGTTGACTGACTTGTCGGGTTGGGGGAAACAGCCCAAACACAAACGAGACATAGAGAAGAATCAGACCTATCATCAGTGCCCATTCCAGAAGGTTGGTTAGAAATCGTAGAAAACTGGAAAGCTGGCTGGAGGATAGCAACTCAAAATTGTAAATGTGGACATTGGGTATCACCCGGTCTTGCTCCCGGTCTAACCAGCGATAAAAGCGAGGTGTAAGACTACGTAGCAAAAACAATGCCAAAATCAGGAAAACCGTAGAAATTGCCGCGATCGTCCCAGCCCAGGCCAAATATTCTGCGCTACGCTCTGTGCGATATTGGGTGACGCCGCCTTGAATTGCTGCTGTGTATTCCCCCGCCAGAACCTGTCGAGCTCTATCAGCCGCTTCTGCATCCTGATCGGTCACTGTCATGATCACCAAATCTTCTGCAAAGATCAGAGTTGCCCAATCGGCTTCTTTTGTTTGGAGGGCACTCGGTTCAATCGCCTCATTGTTAGCCAGGGTGCTGATTCGATCGCTGATTCTCTGGGCTCGCACTGCCACAGATGCAGTGGATGCGGGGGTTTGAATCGTGAATAACGTCTCTCCTCCCAGGGTGACAGGAGCTTTTATTGGCAACGAAGCAGATACACTCTGCACAGGAGGACTTTGCGCCCAATGTGCTGAAGGTGTGATTATGTTTAGCAATACAAGCAAACAGCCCATCAGACCCGCTTTAATCCAGGATTTCATCACATTGCTCAGCAACGGTATGCGCTTGATATTCATGGCCGAAGACACTCCTGCTTAGACTAAAATTGCTGCCGATCAAAGCTGGTTAAAATCAATGTTATAACCTTAGTCCAGAAGGCTTAGCCTGCATAATTCATCAGGTCATTGAACTGCTTGGTTTTCTGCGTAGGCGGGGATCTGCTTTGGTAAAGGGCAGTTGCCCAACCTGGATTCCCTTTCCCCAGGCGCAGGTTTTTCGATGCTATAGTATTTATGTATTACTGCACCATAAAGAATCATTTTATGAAAACTTTAGGGTTGATGCTAACCGGTAGCGTCACCACATTGGGGGTGCTGAGCTATTTTGGGGCATGGCAACCGGGCGATCGCCTGGTTAAGGCCCTGCAATCCGTGGTTGCCAATCCACAGCCGGTGGCTCAAGTAGATGTGCAATCCCTGGTAATTCAGCAGGTTCGTGATGCCAGTGAGCTAACAACCGCTGTCTATTCTCTGCAGGCCGTTGTCCCCACCCGGCGGGATGCCACCCTGGCAGGAGTTGTTTTGGGCACCACTCGCTTGCTCTACATCGCTCAGGGAGAAGTGCGGGCTGGGGTAGATTTAAGCCAGTTGTCACCGCAGGCAATTCAAATAAAAGGCGATCAGGTGCAGTTGCAACTGCCGCCTCCCCGCATTCTCAGTCGTTCGATTGATGTCAACCGGTCTCGGGTATATGACTACAATCGAGGGTTTCTCAATTTAGGGCCAGATGTGGCCCCAGAGTTACAGAGTCTGGCTCAACAAGAAGCGCTACAGCAAGTGGTACAGGCTGCTTGCCGGGATGGAGTCTTAGAGCGAGCCAGCGATCGGGCACGACTGGTGGTAACGCAATTATTGCGCAGTGCAGGCTATACCACGATTACAGTTACCGTCCCTGCCGTTGCTGCCGATGCCTGTGGCTTGCCGCCTGAAGCTATCAGTGGCCAAAACCCCTGGGCTGTTCCCACCCGTTCTATCCCTGCTGCTAGCGAGTAGGATGGTAACAAAAGACTCCGTCCTGCGGAGTGCTATCGATTACCTAGACTCCTTAACCGTGAACATTGCTCCTCTCCAGGACTCTCTTCGCCACCTGGCCGCTCAGTTACAGCCCGCGCTGCAATCCTTGTTTCCTGAGGTGCCATTTCAGGTTCGCTGTACTCGCAAACACAATCAGTTATTGGTGTTGGCTCAACATCCCCCAGGAGAGGCCGTCAATCCACAACAAGCGATTCGGATTCTAAAAAATACACTCTATAGTTTGCCTGCAACCACGATCGCTCAGGTTTTTGCGCCAGCCCCCCTGCCGCTGCCCTGTACGATGACGCTCTATTTAAGAATGCTAGGTCAAGAGCGCCCCTACGCCGGGCATCGCTTTCAATATCGCCCCCCCATTGCCACCGAAGTAAATCTCCCTCGCCAAACTGCCGCCCCAATTTCCCCGCCGCCGCCGACTTTGGTTGAAGAGTCTGTCATCCCCCTCTCCGACTCCTGCCATAAACTGCTGGAACCCGGCTCCCAAGCAACTCTGTCTGGGCAGGAGAGTCCCACACAACGACCGGTCTGGCTGTGGCCCGCCCCCCTGGTTGCTGCTAGTGTTTTAGGGGTGTTGGCAGGAATGACCTGGGCATTGAGTCGCCCTTGCGCGATCGGGGCTTGCCCACCTGTGGATCAGGCAGCCCAGTTTAATCAACAACTCCCCAAAACCCTTGCAACTGTTGAACCGCCCCTTGATCTACAACCACTTCAACAGCAAGTAGCAACCCTGACGGAGCAACTGAAAACGGTGCCAGCCTGGTCTGCTTCCCACCAGTCTGCTCAAACATTACTGCAACAATACCAGACCTATTCAGCAGCCATTCAGCAGATAGAGGCAGCAGAGGCGGCTGCAACCCGTGCCAGCCAAAAAAGTCAGGCGACGACCCAGGCATCAACTAACTGGCAAGGGGTTAAAGCCCTGTGGCAAGAGGCGATCGCCCAATTGCAAACCATTCCTGTCAACAGCCCCTTTTACGATTTGGCCCAGCACCGCCTCAGGGTTTTTCAGCAAGCCTCCCGATCTGTGACCCAGGCTCTCACCCTGGAAGATCGGGCAACCAAACAGCTCAATACTGCCCAATCCACAGCAAAATTGGCTGCAATTCGTCAGAGCACCGCTAAGTCCTTAGAAAACTGGCAGCTTACCCAGGCCACCTGGCAGGTTGCCGTGAATGCCCTCCAAAAAATTCCCCCAACGGCTACGAGCTACAGCGAAGCCCAGAAACTACTGGCAACTTACCAGACTAGGCTGGCGGAGGTGCGCGGTCGTACGGCGCAGGAGTGGTTGAGTAGCAATGGCTATCGCCAGGCAATGGCTCAAGCGCAGCGGGCTAATAGCCTAGAAGGGCAAAATCAATGGACAGCAGCCAAAACTGCATGGCAGGGTGCCCTCAATTCTGCCATGCAGGTGCCGAAGGGAACGTTTTTTTATAACCAGGCTCAATCTCTGGTTGCCACCTATGAAGCCGCCTTAAAGCTGGCAGAATCAAAATTAAAGGCAGCGATCAATCTACGAAAAATACAAGCGGAGTTACAAAAGGTCTGTGCTGGTTCTCCCCAGACCTGTACCTACAGCATCACTCCCTCGTTGATTCGGGTGCAGTTTACCAGCGCCTACGAACGGGCAGCTCGAACAGCTTACATTATGGGGCAGGGCAACGCTCCCACCCTGGGGGGCATCATGCAGCACTTTGACTCACTCAAAGCGGCACTGCAAGCGATCGCTAGTAATGCGGGGATTCCCCTTGAGGTGTACAGCTCAGACAACAGCCTGTTGGGTTCCTTCGCTCCATAAAAAAAGCCCCCAGGAAACCTGAGGGCCTATCGGGGGTTCAAGGGAAAAACTTACGCAAGCCACTCTTCAACGGCTTCTTCCTTGGTATTGGTGCGGCGCTTGGGTGTTTCCCGTGTGAATGAGAGGTGTACTTCACGAGTCTGTTCGCCGTCAGCAGCAACCGCCATGATGGGGAAATCAATCAAGCCATCCTGGAAGGACATCTGGAAACGGAAAGTGCCGTCGGGATTAAGTTTAATCGGACGGCCACCGATCGTCACTGTAGCATCTGGTTCAGTTGCACCGTACACAATCAATTCGGCATCAGCAATCAGCCAGAACTTGCGCGGACGAATGGGCGGAGCTGAAGCAGAGAACCCAACCCCAGACATGCCAACGCCAGACAGGGTTAGACCCGCCATGCCAACGCCAGACAGGGTTAGGCCCGCCATGCCAACGCCGGAAGCCCAGCTTTCTAGGGCTGCACCTGAAGCCCACATGCCAACCCCAGACTGTAAAACATAGGAACTTAAGGCTTGCTCGCCCACCATTTGCATGGAACCAAACACTGAACCTGCCACATGTTGCATGGAACCAAACACTGAACCATCTACTCGCTGTGTTTCAGCGGATTCTGCAAGGCCAAACATGGCCCTATGCATGGGGGAACCTGCGATCTGGGCTTGACGACGAGTGGGGGGAGTCAGCTCCATAAAGGTCTTGCCTTGCAAGTCTTCATCCCAACCGACAGTAATGAACCGATCCTCAATCCAATCAGAGGGATAAACAGGCGGAATTCGAACTGTGGCAGAACGGGCCAACACCAACCAGCGACCATCGGCACAACGGTAGCCAATATCAATCGCGTAATCCCGATCACTGACCGGCACGGGTAGATACCATTCCCGCGCCATTTCATCGCAGGGATACTCCTGGATACTATGGGGCGCTTGAAAGTCTAAGTTAATATCTGTTGCATCATAGAGGCGCAGGGCTAGTTGAATACCGCCCTGTTGTCGCAGTGCAATTTTGTGTTCTGCAGGAATATCCCAGTAGGCGTAGGCCCAGCGAGGGTCTCTTGGCATCAAAACAATGAGACTCTGACCATAGCCACCGGGGAGATCGGCAAGGCCTTCATCCACGGCCGCCAGGGAAACAGCCACACGATCAACCTGACCAACATCAAACTTTGCAGCTTCTACCACTTCTTGTGCCTCTACGGTATGGGATGGGGTTGGGGTGATTACACCTCGCTGGATGTCTTGAATTGCAGCTAAAAGCTGATCTTTACGCATCCGGCTGTAACGGGAAACGCCATATTCACTGGCAACTTTCCTCAACTGACGCAGAGTCATGTCTTGAAGAGGAGGACGCTCTTTCATACTTCGATACGCTCCATTAGGGTTGAGAGATTGGGGACTGAACAACGGGGATCAATTTGTTCAATAGTTTGGCAAAAATACTCACCCTGGTCAAGGGGCCGAAGGCGCGAGTTTTCAGGCAATCGACGAATTTTCAATCAAGCCGGGGATCGGCATGTCAAGATTGCATAACATATCTCCAGGTGTCGCGCCTTTTTGTTGTGAAATCATGACAAATTGATCCCGTTTTTCATCTTGGCCCTTCCCAGTTATCATCGGTCGGGATTTTAGAGGCTCAAGTCCGACGGGGATCACTCCCCGCTATACTCGGAAAAGGTTTGTCTTTTTATCCAGTGATTTAGCCTCTATGTCCTCCTCCATCGATTCCGACGAACCGACGATGTCTCCGTCTTCTTTAGGAGACCCGCTCAATTCCCCATCAGTTCTGGATGTCGGCAAACAAAGTCATCTGATTAGTCAGGTGCTTGCCCCGGCCCTTCGGTTCTGGCTTAGATCGCAGCTAGATTATGTAGAAGATTTATGCCTAACGATCGCGGCTGGCGATCGTCAGGTACTCTCCGGCGCTGTCGGTGAAGTGAGTTTGGCAGCTCAAAAAGCGGTTTATCAGGGCTTACATGTGAGCCAGGTGCAGGTCAGGGCAGTTGGCATTCGCACCAATCTGGGACAGGTGATACGGGGTAAGCCCTTCCAACTGTTAGAGGCATTTCCAGTGGCTGGCAATTTGATCTTGCAGGAAACAGATTTGACTGCCTCGCTGCAAGCTCCGCTGTTAGCCCAGGCCATTATTGAGTTTCTGTTGCCCTTGCTAACCGCAAATGCTGATCTGCTTCCTGCATCCCTGGATCTGCAATTGCTCCGGTTTGACCATGCAACCATCCAGATCGAGCCAGGACACATTACTCTCACAGCAGATCTGTTGGATATCAATCACGCTGCGATACCCATTACCTTTCGAACCGGCCTTGCCATTGAGCAGGGCAATCAATTACATTTGCGCCGGCCAGCTTGGCTCCATAGAGATTTGACCCAACCCTTGCCAGATCAGGTATTTTATCTGGGCGAACAGGTCTATCTCGATCAGTTGATCCTGGATGTTGGGCAAATTTACTGTCGGGGGCAGGTTACCGTTATTCCTGGATGAGTCAATAGCAAATTATTATATCCCACCCCTAAAAGAGTGGGCTTTACGCTCAATGCTGTCAGATAGAATTCTTCTATTCTGACCTTTCAGGTGCCTTGGTTGTTGTAGCCTGTTGGGTCGGGAGCAGCTTTTGCGTTGTAGTTGTTGTCACTGGAGTTGCCTGCCCTCTAGCGACCTGCTGTAAGACTCTAATCGCCTGGGCATATTGAGGATCTTCTAAAGTCGCAATTAGCTTCGGATTAGACGTTAATTGTTTCCGCTGTGCCTCAGTCATCTCAATTTGCACATCGGGTGCAATCCCTTTATGGCTAATATCAGTGCCTTTGGGGGTGTAGTAGTGAGCAATCGTGACAGCCAAGCCGGACCCATCTGAAAGGGCGTGAACTGACTGAACCAGTGCTTTACCAAAGGTTTGAGTACCGACGATAGTCGCTCGGTTGTTATCCTTTAATGCCCCCGTCAAAATTTCACTAGAACTGGCAGAGTTACCATCCACCAAAACCACCAGAGGTAATCTAGTTAAAGCTGTCTGATTGGCACTGATGTCTTCATTATTCCCCTGGCGGTCAACCGTGCGGACAATTTCTCCTTGATTCAGCCACATACGACTGATCTCAATGCTGGATTGCAATAGCCCCCCTGGGTTACCTCGCAAATCTAAAACAAACCCCTCAACATTCTTAACAGAGAGGTCCTGAATCGCTTTACGCATTTGCTCGGCTGCATGGGAGCTAAATTCATTGAGGCGAATATAGCCAACTCGTCGATCTCCATCCTGCTTTAAGCTGTACCGCACGGTTGGCAATTCAATCCGGGCACGGGTTAGAGCTAAACTGAGTTGTTGGGAACCCCGCCCAACCTGTAGCAAAATTTTGCTGCCAGCTTCACCACGAATCAGGTTAGAAGCTTGTTCGACCGTCATCCCTTTTGTAGACTTGCCATCAATCTGTAAGATTTGATCCCCTGCTTGAATCCCTGCTTTCATTGCAGGAGAATTTTCAATTGGCTCTACAACCATAAGCTGTTTAGTGCGGTCATTCACTTCCAGGCGAATCCCAATTCCTGAGAGTTCCCCTGAGGTTTGACTGGTCAATGCCTCATATTGCTTTGGATCCATGAAGCGGGTGTAAGGGTCATCCAGTTTCTCCAGAGCATTTTTTAATGCAGCATAGGCCTGCTCCCGTGAAGTGTATTCCTTGCTGAGCAGGTCTTGACGAATTGCCTGCCAGTTGACCTGGTTAAACTTGTCATCTACATACTCACGGTTTACTATTTGCCAGGCTTCATCAATCACTGTTTTCGGACTATCTTGCAAGGCGGCCCGCACCCGACTTAACCCGGGGCCCACACAAACAAAGGCAGTTGCCGAAAAAACAGCACTACCACAAAGCAGCAATTGATAAGCTAAGGAACGCTTCTGAATTCGGCTCATTGGGGAATGACCACAAAATATAAGGTTTTACGATGACATAGAGCCACAGAGCTGAAACATTCAGTTCCGTTGGCGAAGAGCAACTGAGAACAAATTAGATCAAGGAAATAAGACTATGAGAGAAAACTCAAAGATAACTTGACCTCTTAATTGTAGAAAATAGCTGGAAAAAGGGCTAAGAATCTATCACAAAGATGACAGTTTAAGCGGTGTCCCAACATTAACCGGTAAGACAAACACCCCAAGCAAAGACTTCAACAGATGTCAAAACTGATACTGCTAGATATAGCTTTAGACAGAACACTTAGAACAAGGGTATCAGTTAAGTGCCCAACGCAGCCAGGCGCTTTGATTTGCCTCCGCTACCTTGCATATGATTACAGCTACCCTTTGCATTTCCATGCCACCCCTTTTGTCACTCTACCTGAAGAACACTAAATTGGGGTAGGGTAACATTTATTAATTCTAGTAACAAAAGGTTCTTTTGTGTAAAAAAAGTCTGTGTAAAACAGTAGACTTCTGCCGTCAATTTTCAGCCGAAGATCTTTTCTTTGTCAATCCCAGACTGGCTAAGATGGTGTCAAGGACGAGGAATGTCGCTCTTGCCCTCGATTGAGATTTGAATCAATGGAACGTCTGCCCCGTTTTCTGCTGAGTCGATGGCTGCCACTCATGACGAAAATAGCGATCGTGGTGTTCGCCTTTGCGGGCATTGTGCGAATGCAGCAGATGCAACTGGTTCGGCCTTCTCTCTGGCAAGAAGATCCGGCCTTAGCTCAACGGCAGGAGGCGATCAGGCTTCAAATTTTGCACCAAATGCCGACCTTCGGGTTTAACAATTTGGTTGCCGACTGGACATTCCTTAATTTTTTACAGTACTACGGGGATGTAGGGGCTCGTAGCCAGACGGGTTTTTCCCTCAGTCCAGTCTATTTCGATATCATCACGCAACTGGATCCTCGGTTTCTAGACATCTATTTGTTTTTGTCGGGTAGTGTTTCTTATCAACTGGGTAAGCCAGAACAGGCGATCGCCTTAATGGAACGGGGCACCAGGGCATTATCTCCTGTCATTAATCCCCGTGCTTTTCAAGTCTGGCGATTGATGGGTATTGATCAGTTGCTCTTATTGGGGGATATTCCCGGTTCCATCCACTCCCATAAAATGGCTGCCCATTGGGTAGAAGGTACACGTTATCAAAAATTGGGGTCACTCTTCCAGGGCACCGCTCAGTTTTTACAACAAGATCCAAACAGCATTCCCGTCCGCTTTCAATCCTGGGCTTCAGTTTATGAGCAGGCGGTAGCGACCCGCGATCGCCAAACTCAGGCGCGGGCGCAACAAGAAATTTTGCAACTGGGGGGTGAAGTCACCGCCCAAAATGGGAAGATTCATTTTGTTTTACCGAATAGAGCACTGAAACCGGTTAGGTCAAAAACTTCTACTTCCAGTAAATAAAATTTGCTTTTCCCGATCGTGACCCAGCGAGCGATAACGGGTTAGTATTTGCCTACCTGACGTTGCTGAAAGGAGTGCGGCTGTTTATGTTGAGTTGGGAGCACAGTCCAAATTTATCTTTAATGCGCCGCGAGCGGGCCTGGGTTGAGGTTAACTTGGCAGCGATCGGCCACAATGTCGGGCAAATTCGGAGTCTTCTCAGTCCCCGGACTGATCTGATGGCCGTGGTCAAGGCAGATGCCTATGGTCATGGTGCCGCCCTGATTGCTCAAACTGTGTTGCAGGCAGGTTCGGCCTGGTTAGGGGTGGCAACGATTCCAGAAGGGATTGAGTTGCGAGAAGCAGGGATTGAGGCTCCAATTTTGTTGTTGGGCGCAACTCACACTCCGGAGCAAATTCGGGCGATCGTCCACTGGCATTTGCAGCCCAGTCTATGCACCCTCCACCAGGCACTAGTGTTTTCAGAAACCATGGCAACTCTGCCAGAGCAGAGGCTTCTATCGGTGCACTTGAAATTGGATACCGGCATGTCACGATTAGGGACTCCCTGGCTCCAGGGGTTAGAGTTTGTCCGCCTGGTCAATCGGTTACCCTGTCTGCAGATCGCCAGTGTCTATTCTCATCTGGCCACGGCAGATAGCCCGGATTCAACGATCATGCAACAACAACAGTGGCGGTTTGAGCAGGTGATCAACCAGATCCAGGCAGTTGGTTTGACAGGGGTAAAATGCCATCTGGCCAATTCCGCAGCGACTTTCACTGATCACTCACTCCACTACGACCTGGTGCGGGTCGGGTTAGGGATTTATGGTTTGTACCCAGCGGATCATTTACGGTCTGTGCTGGAGCTACAACCTGCACTCCAGGTAAAAGCCCGTGTGACTCAGGTTAAGACCCTGGCCCCTGGTACCGGTGTGAGTTACGGCCATCAATTTATTGCTGATCGAGAGATGCGTATGGCTGTCATTGGTATTGGTTATGCTGACGGCGTTCCCCGGAACTTATCCAATCGAATGAGTGTACTGCTTCAGGGGCAGCGAGTGCCTCAAATTGGAGCAATTACCATGGATCAATTGATGTTGGATGTAAGCAGTGTGCCGACGGTGCAGGAAGGTGATGTCGTAACCTTGCTCGGTCAAGATGGAGTATCCTGCATTTCGGCAGATGAGTGGGCTGCCCAACTGGGCACAATTTCCTGGGAAATTCTCTGTGGCTTTAAGCATCGATTACCCCGGTTAGCTGTAAACTTTTTAAGCAATGTCTCCCCTGACCATTCTCTGCGGGAAGTCAGCAAAACAGTTCACAGTGGTGCCGCCCCATCTTCCAAGGGTTACTTGTAATTGCTCAGCCATAAGGGTTTACATGGAATAAGGGATTGGGGGATGAGGGCAGGTTTGGTGCTGAGTCAAACCTAAGTAGCTGGGCCTTTTCGCGCAATTGTATTGTTGCGGGATTCCTTTTCAATTCCGGATAACTTGCCAATGCTCTGAATTTTGTCTTACAGGATGCATTTAAAAATCTGGATTTTGGCTACGCTTTATGTACCATATAGACCTTAAGCAGGAGGGCAAAAGGCATTTATTGATGCGGCTTTAAAGTTTAGGGGTCTAGCCGTTTCCTCTCATAAATGTTACACTTATTTACAACAATGAGTTAGAGATGTGTAGTTCAGGAATGGTGATGCTATTTACATAGACGATCGCTACTTGATTAAGTCCAGCGTTTCTCAGGGACTCTGTTTCAGCCCTTTTCAAATTTCTTTTGTTTTTTTTAATACTAGTTTTGGGGGGTTGAGATTTTCTCTTGTAGCAATTAATTATCGTATTTAGTTTTTCTGGCCGTTGAGTCTGGTGATCCGACTCCCATTAATTAGTTTCGATGCTTTTTATCTGTTTTAATGCCGTTTGACCCCCACAAATTAGCCCTATGAAGACAGCTCAAACCTCAACTGACTTAGTTCGCACCTATTTGCGGGAAATTGGGCGGGTGCCGCTGCTAACCCATGAGCAAGAAGTTTTATTTGGTAAGCAAGTGCAGCGTCAGTCTGTTTTAAACCAGGCTCGTCAGGCTTTAGCCGCTGAATTAGGCCGTGAGCCGACCTCGATTGAATGGGCAGAGCGGGTTGACTTGTTGGAATCAGACTTGAATCAGGCGATCGCTGAAGGTGAATACGCCAAGCGCAAAATGGTAGAGGCCAACCTGCGGCTAGTCGTTTCAGTTGCAAAAAAGTATACCAAACGCAACGTTGACCTGCTGGATCTAATTCAAGAGGGGACTATCGGTATGCAGCGGGGAGTAGAAAAATTTGACCCTAGTAAGGGTTATCGCTTCTCCACCTATGCTTACTGGTGGATCCGTCAGGCCATTACCCGTGCGATCGCAGAAAAGGGTCGTACCATTCGGCTTCCCATTCATATTACGGAGAAGCTCAACAAGATCAAAAAGGCCCAACGTCAACTGTCTCAGCGTTTGGGAAGGGCGGCCACGGCGGCAGAGTTGGCCCAAGAATTAGAATTGACCCCCCGGCAGGTGCGCGACTATTTGGAACGAGCTCGTCAGCCCCTTTCCCTGGATTTGCGGGTGGGGGATAACCAGGACACAGAGTTGGGAGATCTGCTCGAAGACACGGGGGCGTCTCCAGAAGAGTTTGCTACCCAGTCTTCCCTGAGGGCGGATCTAGATAAATTGATGGCGGAGCTGACGCCTCAGCAGCGAGAAGTTTTGGCTTTACGATTTGGTTTGGAAAATGGTCAATCCATGACCTTGGCAAAAATTGGCGATATGCTCAATATCAGCCGGGAGCGGGTGCGTCAGATTGAGCGAGAGGCTTTAGGTAAATTGAGGAAGCGGAAAGCGTCAATCGGTGAATACCTGGCCAGTTAGGTAGAGGCATCTCCCACTGGGGGTTCGGTTCTACCGACTTTGCACACTCAATCCAATTGTTACACTATGGACATAAGAGAAGTTGAGATTAGTTGTTGAGGTACCTAAGTGAACAATTCAGCTCATCAATTGCCAGAATTTATGGGAGGCCAATCTGAAGCGGGAAATCAGTTCTGGGGGTATTTGCAGTCGCTCAGCCCTGAGACGATCGCCCAGTTGTCTAAGCCTTCATCTGTGGAAGTGTTTCAGGTGATGGAGCGGAATATTGTTGGATTGCTAGGTGCCCTTCCTTCTGAACACTTTAATATTCAGGTAACTACCAGTCGTGAAGATTTAGGTCGGTTATTGGCCTCGGCCATGATGAGTGGTTATTTCATCCGCAACGCTGAACAACGATTAGCCTTTGAAAAAAGTTTAGTGGTAAACGAGGCTGATACTGCGGCAGATTTTTGATCTGTCTAGGCAAAGCAATGGTTGAGTCTAGATTACGCCCTAATCTCGTCAAAGAATCGGTAAGCAAAATGAATAGCTTACCGATTCTTGTTACACAGCCCTTGCGGCGGGCACTTTTGCTCTGGTACAGAGAGTCTGGCCGCGATTTACCCTGGCGACGGACGCATGATCCTTATGCCGTCTGGGTCTCAGAGATTATGCTGCAACAGACTCAAGTTAAGACTGTAATTCCTTACTACCATCGCTGGTTTACCCACTTCTCAACGATTTCTGCCTTGGCAGTGGCCGATCAGCAACAAATATTAAAGGCCTGGCAAGGATTAGGGTACTATGCCCGTGCCCGTAACTTGCAGCGGGCGGCCCAGGTTGTGGTTCAACAGCACGGTGGGGTTTTCCCAACCCAGATGGCGGCTGTCTTGCAGTTACCAGGGATTGGCCGCACTACGGCAGGAGGAATTCTCAGTGCTGCCTTTAATCAACCCCATCCCATCCTGGACGGTAATGTCAAACGGGTACTGGCTCGGCTGGTAGGGCTGATGTACCCTCCCCGGCTGGCGATCGCTCAACTCTGGGAAATTTCAGAACAATTATTAGATCTAACCCATCCCCGTGACTTTAACCAGGCGTTGATGGATTTAGGTGCCATGGTCTGTACTCCCCGTGCACCAGATTGTTGCCATTGTCCCTGGAAGCTATACTGCACAGCATATAAACAAGGACTGCAATCGGAGTTGCCCATGACTGAAAGCCGCGCACCCCTACCCCATAAAATCATTGGAGTGGCTGTCATCTGGAATGATAAAGACCAGATTCTCATCGATCGCCGCCGTCAGGAGGGGCTATTAGGGGGGCTATGGGAGTTTCCCGGTGGCAAAGTAGAACCGGCAGAAACCTTAGAGGCTTGTATTCAACGAGAAATTCAAGAAGAATTGGGGATTGAGATCAGGGTCGATCGCCACTTAATTACAGTAAATCACACTTACACCCACTTTCGAGTCACCCTGGAAGTCTATCATTGCCGCCATCTCAGGGGAGAGCCACAACCGATCGAGTGTGATGAAGTGCGTTGGGTCACTCTAGAGGAGATTAACCAGTATCCCTTTCCCAGAGCCAATGTCCGCATTATTGAGGCACTGCGTCAATCCAGCCTGACCTAGAGCACGTATTTTCTATGCCCACCCCCCTGCTTCACAAAATTTCAGCCCAACCCATTACCCCTGAACTATTTCGCCCCTTTGGGCAGGTAATCTTTGCCGCTGAAGATGGTAAAACCTACGATGCAGACGACGCCCAGTTGGATCTACAGCAGGGAATCCCGCGCTTCTACATTATGCGATTACAGCATCGGGGCCGCAGATTTGATAAAATTACTCGGCATCAGTGTTGCACCCAATGTCTGGGATCCTTGGCAGGCAAGGACTGGTTGATGGGAGTGGCCACTCCTGGTGAGGCGGTAGCTCCAGACTGGCAGCAGATCAGGGCCTTTCAAATTCCTGGCACCTGTTTTATTAAGCTGCATCTGGGCACTTGGCATGCAGGGCCATACTTTAATGCTGACCAAGTAGATTTCTACAACTTAGAGCTAAGTGACACGAATGTTGTCGATCATGACACCTGTGACCTGCGGCAACACTACGGTATTGAATTTGAAATAGTTTAATGACAGCCAATAATTGAGGGGTTCGTGCACAATCCAGGCTAGCCTGATACTGCAAGGATTTGCCCTGCACCGGGGAAAAGAAGATTGTGTTGCAATTTTGTCATAATCCTATACGCGGATCGTCGTATTTTTTCAGGAATCGATTTCGGTTAGAGTTCAACCAGGAACCTGTATCAGGTTCCTGGTTGTCTGATCCCCCCACTGGGGGCCTGCGTGTTCACGCATACGGTGCTTGTCATCCGACCCCCTGCGATTGGGGCACCGTCGACGGGCTTACCTACGGCAACAGTATATCTTCCAGCCGCGCGATCGCGTTCAGCGTAATATATCAGTTCGGTTTCAAAACCACCATCATGACCGGCAATCTTCAGCGGGGATATCTTGTTGTAGAAACCTATGATCATTTCACTGACAGCAGTGGCCGCTACGACTACTGTTCGCAATATACCTTCAGACGTGCCTAGTTACTGGGGCGGGTTCCCGGCGAACGCCGGGAACCCAAGCTCTTTAGACGACGGGAAGATGTCATACCGTCTAACAATACCTCAAGGAAAAGCTACCAGCTAAAACTTAAACCAGAACAGGAGGCAATTAGTATGGCAAGGCTAATCGTAACCGCATTCTCTGAAGACTCCATAGCAGCCCCAGGAAATCGACAACCCAACTACATCATAGTATCCGTTACAGATGCAGGTGGAGTGCCAGTCACGGGACTTGGAACGTCCAACTTCAAAGTAGATCCGATGATCGTCGGGCCTGGTGGCGCATTGGTAAATATCACAAGTGTAGCAGCAGGCAGGTTGCCTGGTTTCTACCACATCAATGTGGTACCGATCCAGACAGAGACATGGAAGCAAGGTGTCTATATTTTTGCTGTTGCTGTTGAGAAAGGAGCGGATAAGGGACAGACGCTAGCAACTGTACTAATGGATTAAAGTAGTCTATGGAGCCAGAGCTCCTGGCCCAAGGCGTCCTAAGGAAGGAGGTGTATCATGTCGGAGCAAAATATCTCTACCACTCCGGATATTGTGGTTTCAGGAACGATCAACGCCCCTATCAATCAAGTTTGGGCAACTGTCGGTAACTTTAATGCCTTCCCCACTATTCTTCCTCAAATCTGGGATAACTCAACTGTAACAGGAAGTGGGGTGGGATCTGTTCGCACCCTGAGCAATAATGCAGGTGCAGATATTGTCGAACGGTTAGAGCAGATTGATGGTCAAGGTTCGATTCGAAGTGTTGATTTTTCAATTTTGGGAGGCAGCTTTGCCGATATCCTGCCTGTTGACTTTAGATCCTATGATGCCTCTATACAATTACAGGATATTGGATCGGGTAAAACCTTATTCACCTGGTCTGCCAGTTATGACTTGAAAGAGGGGGTTAAGGCGGAAGATGCCAAAGCGCTGTTTAGCGGCATCTTTAATTCAGCTCTCGATGGGTTACGGGCCATTCATGAACCTCAACCAAGTAACTGTTCACAGCAAGATATTGATCTTGAGCCCATTCCAGATCCCGATGCCAGTATCTCAGTTGTGATTAACGCACCCGCTGATGCTGTTTGGGCTACGATCGGAAACTTTAATGCTCTCCCCCATTACCTGCCCGCCCTTTGGGATAACTCAACCGTAACAGGAAGTGGAGTGGGAACTGTCCGCACCCTGACCAATGTCGAGGGTGCCAAAGTTGTCGAAAAGCTGATTAACTACGACGGTGTGGGAGATGTACGTAGCCTGGAGTTTTCAATTTTAGAGTCTGACAACTTTCCGCTGCCCTTCGATATAAGTTCCTATCTTGCCTTTATGCAAGTGAAGAAACTGAATGATCATCAAAGCCTATTTACTTGGTCTGCCAGTTACGAACCTAACATCAACCCATCTGAGGCTGAAGCAACGCTGGAGGGGTTATTCAATCTCGCGGCTAACAATTTAAAGCTCATTCACGAGTCTTCTGACCTCTGCACGGGAAAGGGAGGACAGGGGTGCTCCCTGTCTGTTGGTTGTTTCTCTAGTGAAGGGGGTTCGGATGCGATCGAGCCGGGTCTACAGTTTTGTTTGCCAGCGGCAAATCATCTGGCCCAAGCCCCACAAAGCTTTCCCCATATTTTTCTAAGGTATGATTGTGGATTTGGCAATACTCCATTCAGATTGGGAACTGTTAGCACTGAAGTTAGTTACCCCCTAGTTGATCCAGTCAGTTTTCAACCTGGTTTCCTAGAGGCAGGTGTTTGGAACCCTGCTGGTTTTCAGTCTTAATTGCAGCAGTGCTAAGTTTTATAGCCGATGTGTAATTTAAGGGATGCGCTGCCCTCACCTATCTTGATGCAGGTAGACTTATATTTTAGCCGTTGCTCACTCCAGAGTCTCTTAACTGGAAGTATTTTCCCCATTTAAGACTGCTTGCAGGCGAGTGCGAAATTCTCCCTT